>NZ_CP032683.1:2400000-2700000 GCF_001304615.2 Methanosarcina flavescens
AAATGGACAACCTGATCTGCTTCCTTCATTACTTCATTGACGATAAGAGGGTCGCAGATATCGCCTTTGACAAAAGAATAATTCGGATTATTTTCAACATCTTTTAGGTTGGTTAGGTTTCCTGCATATGTCAGTTTATCAAGATTTACAATTTGATAATCTGGATATTTTTCCAGCATATAATGTATGAAATTGCTGCCTATAAATCCGCAGCCGCCAGTAACCAACAGTTTCAATTTAGTCACCTTTTTGTCACGTGCATTTATTATATCTGTTTTTATCCTATGGTTGGTTATAGAACTTAGTTGAAAACTTTAAATATTAAAAATTCATTTTAGCATTTCCAAATTCTGGCAGGAGTTTGTCTTTCTCTGAAAGTTTTATGTCTTTCTCAGGGACTTTCCAGTCAATTCTTAAGGAAGAATCATTGTAAATTATGCCAGCTTCAGCTTCAGGGTGATAGTATTCATCACATTTGTACGTAAAAACTGCAGTTTCGCTTAGGACGGAAAAACCGTGAGCAAAGCCTTTTGGGATTAAAAATTGTCTTTTGTTCTCTGCGGAAAGTTCTACCCCTACCCATTCTCCAAAAGTAGGTGAATTTTTTCTCAGGTCTACGGCAACGTCATAAACTTTTCCTTTGAGAACTCTCACAAGTTTTGCCTGGCTGTAAGGGGCTAACTGGTAGTGAAGTCCCCGGATAACTCCATACGAAGATTTGGATTCATTGTCCTGAACGAAGTTATACTGTTTTCCCGTTAACACCTCCAGCTTTTTCTTATTGTAACTCTCAAAAAAATAGCCGCGGTCGTCTGTGAATATCTTTGGTTCTATTATCACGAGATCTTCTATTTTGGTTTTTATCAGATTCATCTCGTTTGCCTCTTCATTAATTCTCAGGCCGATTGTCGTGACTCTTTGATTATATTAATTTTTTATTGAATTACATTTTGTAATTATTTAAAGTATTTGGTTTGTGTTTATATCTTATTAATCTTATTTTTCCCCAGAACGGGTTTAATTATATTTCTTATTTTATAATCTCAAAAAAGAAATTGTAGTTCTAAATCACATATAATTCTCAAATATTTTTAAATAGTTTGGTAGAGATCTTATATACTCATCTAGAACCTGCTAAACTGAGTGAGAAATGTGAAACCATTAATTTTTGGGGAAACCACCCGTGTTCCAGATGTAAGAACTCTTTATGACATGAGAGAAGTCATTGCAGACAAGCAATGGCTTAAGACGGCTGAGAATTTCGAGCTATATTATATGTACAGGGAGCTTGCCCGAAGTAAAGAGGAGCTTGAACTTATGCAGGAGTTCGGACTGCGCTATGATATTACTGTCATTCCGCCAGCAAAGCTTGGGAAGGAGTACATCAAGACTGCAGGACACTATCATCCAAAGATCCCGAAGGCGGACATCTCTTATTCAGAGATTTATCAGGTGCTGGAAGGGTCTGCAGTATATATTCTCCAGAAGGCAGGAGGGGGCTTAAAAATTGCAGATGTAATCGCTGTTGAAGCTCAAAAAGGAGATATTGTTTTTATCCCTCCTGATTACGGACATATCACGATTAACAGGTCGGAAAAAGTTTTAAAAATGGCAAACTGGGTCAGTAGGGATTTTTCCTCGCTCTACGAGCCTGTCCGGCAGTTTGGAGGAGGGGCTTATTTTCTGCTTGAGGAAGGGTTTGTCAGGAATCCAAATTATTGTTTTGTGCCGGAAATCAGGAGGCTTGAACCAAAAGGAGCTGAACTGCTCGGGCTTTCGAAAGGAGAAGACATGTATGAGCTGGTAGAAAATTTGCAGGCTCTCAGGTTCCTCAAAGAGCCAGAATCTTTGACCTGTATGTTTGAAACCGCCTACTGCTGACTGGGAGTAAGCTCTATGGCTTTTAACCCTTTAGAATAAAAAATTCTATAGTTCCTTCCTTTTCTAATTTATATAAGTTTGTTCACATTTTTAGAAACGTTTTTATATTTTGAAATTTCTTATCAAGGATTAGCCCATCTATTTATACTTTGGGTATAACTAACTGTATGGAGGTTAGTTTACGTTTAAATATATATTCCAGTTTTATAATACGGGCAATTCAACAAAAAATAGTTTGAAAAGTAGTCTGGCTGTTCGACTTAATAACTTAAAAAAAATGGAGTTTAATCCTCTATACTGGTTTGTGCTACCAGGTTTTGTTTTCTGTTCAGGTGGGTTATACACAGGCTTCTATTTGTTACAGAATTATTACCTTGGTGGAAGACTTCCCTTCGGACCGACGGTTCTGATGGTCCTGCTAAGTATTCTGGGAATGGGGATGACCTTTACCGGAATTTTACTTCATGCAATCTCGGGTTTATTCAAGCACTTACAAGAAAACCGCCAACTTCAAAATAATTTTTCCGAACACCAGAACTTTAATTAATTGCTCCTTTCAATAACGGTTTTCTATTTCCAGTTCTCCTTCTCAATAATAATTTTTTTGCAAAGCAGTCTGGGCAAAAGTATTGATAGAAAAATAACTGTCAGTGGAAAATCGGATAATAAAATGAAGAAATAAAAAAGAAGACCGAAGAGAAGGCAGTTATGTAAACAAACCCTTCTTCTCAAGTCTTTAACTCTTTTATGCTATTATTTACTGCTGATCAAAATCGGTCTTGTAAATTTTTCCAGAGACCTGAACTACTGTCAGGTTTTGAGTTCAGCTCTTTTTCAGAATCCTGGTCAGGCTCTGTCTGGGAAGTTCCTGCTGCAAATATGGTCAGTTCTTTTTGATCAATGCTAACAATGCCTTTGCCCGGTTCATAAGCGCCTGTAAATAGCAGGTAGTCTCCAGGCAGGAGATCGTAGGTCATCAGGGAAAGGGTACTCTGGTTTTCCTCGCCTATGCTTATTGTGCCGTTGCCTTCCCCAATCAGGGTCTGGATATTATTTGAGAGCTCATCTCTATTGAGTTTGGACTCATAGTTTGTGGAGTTGATACCCAGATCCCTGGCAATGCCGATTTCGTTAATGAAAACATCGGTCCCGGCTCTTGTTCCATTGGTGCTGAGGTTTATATCAGCTCTATAAGCTTCTTTCTTTATAAGTGCAGCACCGTATGTGAAGTTCCCATCGACAGGCGCACCTTTGAGGCTCAGGTTAACCTCAAGATCTTCACCTTTTTCAAGTGTGTCTGCTGCATCCATTTCTAGTTCGTAGTCAAGAACTTCAAAGCAGGTTGCGGAGAGGATCACTTTTTTCATCTTGGATTTTTTTTCCTTCTCAGTTTTTTCTCCTTTCTTGTATTTCTCTCCTTTCTCAAATTTGTCCTTTTTGTTCTTATCATCAGCAAGCGTTATGAGGATGCCGTAGCACCCTGGCTCAAGGGAATCAAAAGTAAGGGGCTCAGCTAGGTCTCCGTTTTTATCTAGGGTTGCACTTATTGGGGTAGAGAAATTCGTGCCTTTGTTAAAAGCTTCTTCCAGGCTCATTGTTTTATTATCCGCAAGATCAATAAGGATCTCTCCAGTGGAACGTACATTAAATCCCTTAATAAGGTAAATCTCCACATCCTGCTTCTTGAAATCTGAAGAGCCGTTAAAGCTCATTATTACGCTCTGGTCTTCAGTGTAAAAAGGATGTGTGGAATATGGATACGTAAATGTCAGTTCAGTATTGTTTCCTTTCTTTAATTTTGGATTTGACTGTTTTATTTTAATTTTTGCTCCCTCTCCATCCAGCTTCTTTACTCCATAATAAGTAAAATTAAGAGGCTGTGGGAGCTGGATTTCTTTTCCTCCGCTAAGCGTAATCCAGCCGCCTTCAGTAGGGCTCTCACTGTGGTCTGCTAAAACGACGCTTTCTCCTTTCTTCTCAATACTTACAATTCCGGATTCTTTTTCCGAAAATGCTGTTGACACGGAAATAAGTGAGAAAATGCAGATCAAAACCACCAGGCTCAATATCCATTTTCTACAATTTATTTCACTCATTCCTGTTTTCTTATTCAATCATCACACCCCTTATATAAACATTCAATATTTTACCTCAATTTTATTACTACTTTTTTTCTTTTGTTTAATATTCATTTTATTAGTCATTAAGTTTCCACTCATTAATTTTTTTAATCAGATCTTATTAGATTATTAATTACGTTATATCCTCTATTTTAAAAATATTTTAATAAAAATATTTTTATAACCTGTCAAAATACTTATAATTAATTTCAGATAAGTTAATTTAAACTCCATATGCTTTTTTATGATTTTCTCCTCCTCAAATAAGCCACGAACAAGATTAATACGGCTAGAATTCCTGCTACCCACATCTTTTCCGATTTGAAATCCTTCTCAGCGTCCCCTTCGATGTTTCCTGCTGCTGGCTGTAATTCTACCTGTTTTGCAATGCTCCCAACATTTACCTCAAAACTGCCTGACGGCATAGACTTAGAATCATATGTGTAGCTGAAGCTCCCTTCAGAATCTACCTCCATTTCCTGAAAAGCCGTGATTTTTAGTTTGACACTTGGAGCATCCGACTTCCCATCAATCCTGATCTTATAGGTTCCAGGAGGGACACCTGCCTGGGAAACAGTAGCAACTCCGTCCTTTGCTTCTGCAGTTTTAGTAATCCACAGAAGCATTTTTACTCTCACATTCAGGTCATCTACCCCTGTTGCCTGCACGGTAAATCTATTATCAAAACCGGAGGGAATTCTCACATCTTCAAGCAAATACTCATATCTGCCGTCCACAACCTGTACTTCTTTTTCAAAAGTTATCAGCACGTCGGTACTCTCTCCCTCAAAACCGGTTCCTCTTATTTCCATTACATCCCCAACAACTGGATTCGCAGGAATAAGTTCCCAGCTGCCTGAAGCAACTGCTCCATGAGATAAAATAATGCACAGGAGCATAGAAAGCAAAAGCAGAAATCCCAAATTCCCTTTATTCCTGGAAGGTAGGATAGATGTAAAAACTGGACTTACTAAATTAAATCTCTTAGAAGACAATTTGTTTAATCTCTCCTCTTGGATTTTTCGTCTGTAACAATCTAATCTTCATCAGACTAAATATTGAAAGAAGCTCGTACTTATGAAACGAATAATTATAAAAACTGCAGACAGATATAGAAATAGATACATAAAACTGGCTTATGTATTTTACTTTTTTCGTGTATTTTTTAGCCTTCTGCGCTGTCAGAGGCAAAAAATCTCTCTGTATGTGGTTTTAGCATTCAGTAATAGGAGAAAGGATTGTAACTCTCTACATCCTTTCTCTCGATTTTTTTCCCAAATTTTTCTTTGTTGTAAAGGCTGAATGAGGATTCTCCTGCCTGCTTTCTTGAGCTTATTTCTCTGCCTTACTTCCTTTTCCTCAATACAGCAAGCCCTATAAGGAGTGTTCCTGTAAAGCCTAGTAGGAAGGATGGGATCTTTGGTGGATTTCTTATGACATGAGCAATTGCTTTTGTCTGAATGTGAGGCTTGATTTCTTCAGATATGAACGTATCTGGAATTCCGAAAACGGAACTGAGTCCCATAAAAGGAGAGTATTGACTTTTCATTGAAGAAATATTGCCAAGATAGGTTTCCGAAAGGGAACTCAGGCTCGCGCCGGGTGAGTCTTTGGATGAGATTCTCAGTTCTTTCTGTGCCAGGCCTGCGAGTCCCCTGCCTTTCTCGTGGGCTCCTGCAAAGAGGATATAGTCTCCTGGAGGGAGATCCATGCCTGTCAGGGAAAGTGTGCTCTGGTCTTCCTCGCCTATGCTTATTGTGCCGTTTTCTTTTCCTATAAAATTCTGGATCTCGTTCTTAAGCCCGTCTTTTCCGGCTCCTGACTCGTTTCCTGTCAGGCCGGCTTCCAGGTTCCTTATAATATCAACTCCGTTTACCACAGGTCTTGCCAATACTGCTGCCCGTGATGGGGTATTCTCATTTTCGCATGTATCTGCTCTTAAAAGTACAGCCCAATATGTGTAACCTGTCCTGGCAGGTGCATTCCTCAGGTTCAGGTTGACCTCAAGATTTTCGCCTTCCTCGATGGTATACGGAACTTTAGCTTCCATTCTGTACTCCAGAACATCAAAGTAATTTGCTAAAAGAATCTCTTTTTCCTGGTCAGGTTTATTAGTCTCGTTTCCTGCAAGAGTTATAAGAACCCGGTAGTTCCCGGCAGAAAGAGGACCAAGGGTCAGGGGAGGCAGATCCCCGTCACCGTTCAGAACTGCAGGGATTTGCACATAAAATTCAGTATTGTTACTGAGAATTTCCTCTAGGCTATCTTCGTTACCATCCGTGCCATTTAAAATGGTTTTTCCAGGAAAACCAGGATCGTATGCCTTAACAAGATATATATTCACATTCTCATGTCTGAGGGTCTCAGACCCTTGATAGCTTATCTTCACGCTCTCATTTACGGTATAAAACGAACGAAGAGGACAGTGGTATGACAGTATGAATTTCAGTTTATTCCAGCTACTTCTCTTCTGTTCTATCTCAGGTATTACAGTTTCATTTCCTGTGCCATTCCCCGTATTGTTTGCCAGATAACATATTTTTATTTCAGGTTTCACTTCCTTATTTCCCAGATTTCCTGTCCAGTTACATTGTATTGTTTTTACCTCAGGTATCAATTTCTTACTTTCAGGGATCTTTGTGCAATTGCATACCCTTGTTTCCGGTCTCTTCTCTACTCCGGCAGCTTTTGGGCTTTCTGCTCTGTTGCATACTCTTACATCTGGGTCGGTTCTTCTTGGGGCACTATTTTTATTATCCGTTCTATTCTCTACTTTCTCTTTTAATTTCAGGTTTGCTCCGCCGTCTTCCGAGCTGGTTATGTTATTTCCTGCCTCCTGTTTCTGCTCAGGAACCTTTACTATATTTTCCTGTCGTTTGGCCCCACTGTGCCTTCCAGTATCCTGACTCTCTTCTGTGCCTTCCTGCTTGTCTATATCGCTATTTATTCCTGTCTCATATTCTATTTCCTCTTCCACACTTTCTGAGGTATTTTCTTCTCCTGTCTTCTGCTCAGGATTCGCTCCTTCTCCTAGCGGATCTTCTATCCCTTTTTCAACTTCTGTGCCTGGTACAGGCTTGTGCCCGGTATTTTTCCGGTTTTCCGTGTTGTTATACTGTCCTGTTTGTAGATCTGGACCTCTTTTCCTGGTTTCCTGAGTTTCCTCACTGTTATTCTTTCCTGTTTGTGGACCTGGATCTTTTTTCCCGATTTCCTGAATTTCTGTACTGTTATTCTTTCCTGTTTGCGGACCTGAATTTTTTTTCCTGGTTTTCTGGTTATCCGTGTTATTCTCTTCTACAATTTCCGGTTCCTGGTCATCATCCCTACTTTGTCCATATTGAGTCCCGTTATCTGCTCCGGTTCTTGATTCAGGGTTTCCAGCTTCGTTTTCTCCGTTATCTGCCCCGTTATTTAATCCTTTATCTGGATCCTGCCCCTTGTCCACACCTTCCTGATCACCTGCGCTGCCACTTGCTTCTTCTTGTGGCTCCGGTTCATTTTCCGGGCTCTCTGGAATTATTGCATTATTATTTTGTATGTCACTATTAGCCTTGGTTCCCGGCTCAAACGCTTCTATTTCATTCTCTTCCCCTTCTGACCCATTACCCGATTCTACGGTTGATTCCTGGCCCGGTCCCGCACTTTTCTTGCTGTCCGTATCGCCGATTTCCTCTGTTTCATTTTCCGGACTCATTCCAGCATTTTCTGAACTGTCTGAGCTGTCATTCTCAATAATTACCTGCTCTGGACTCTGTCCGATACTTGTCCCATTTCCTGTGTTATCTTCTTCTCCTGCGGCTGGTATTGAGATTATTGAAAAAATAAGAACTAAAATAACCCATGCAGATTTCCATTTTCTGCTGTATGATTCGCTATATCTCTCTGTTTTTTTCTTCAATCACTACACCCCTGATTATCCTCTTTCCTGCCTGACCGGGATTCTCATAGATTTTAATAATTTTGATGTTATTTTTGTCTACAAGTCTGATTCTTATCATAGTTTTTCTCTTTAAGTAAAGCAAAAGTAATAATATCCAGGTTAAAGTCCGTCTATCTATATCTCCTGGAGTCTCATTACTGAAAAATCTTCTTTTTTTATTCCGTTTTTCCTTTTAAGAATTTTTCTCCGGATTGGGCTTGCCTTCTAAAGGAATTTTACTTTTTAAGCTAGGCTTTCTACAGGCTGCAGGTCTTCAGTTTATAATCCCAGTTTGTGGGCAGGAGTAAATAAATGCAGATTTCTAAAAATAGTTCTCTCGTGCTATTATTTTTAGGTAGTAATATTTTTTATTATAGCAGCAAGTTAAGAGATTGATTATTTTGTGAACTCTCCAAATAACCAGATTTAGATAGCCCAAGTTTGAAGTTAAATAGTTCAAGTTCGAAGTATAAAAAGAAGCCTGAAAAGAATTCTGAACAGGATCTAAACTAAGAATTCTGAAAGGTCTAAAAATATAGTCAGGGTTTAATATTAATCTGAATATCCAGAATAATGCTCCGATTAACAGAATCTATCTGGTTTCAAATATTCCTGTAGCTGGCTATGTATAATATAATACACTTATGTGTAACTTACAGATAGGTATATAATACATTTAGATGGGTGCATAATACGTTAAGGTGGGTATACAATACATTTAGGTGTATAATACGTTTAGATGAGCATATTAATACATTTAGTATGTATATATCACATTTACAGGTGGGCTATAACATACTATAATATATCACGGGTCGGTTGATATCACACTTGTAAGCTTGCCTAAGCTCCTGCTGGTCCGTAAGTAGAGCAGTAGAACTGGTATTTTTTTCAATTGAGATCTCATCACTCAAAGTTTTTATCGAAGAAATACGAGTTCGGTCTTTTTAATTTATTTGATTATTTCTTCCCTGAAGTTGATTCTTCTTTTGCAATTATCTTCTCGCCTGCAAAGGCTTTATATATTAGATATGCCCTTTAAAGGCAAAGTACGTCCAAGATGGAAATTTCAGACATTTAGTGTTTGAAATTATCTAATCAGATCAATGTGATGCTTAATGCTTCTTCCCGAAAGTTTTCGGGAAATAGGATTTTCTGCCGTGCTTTACGGGAGATTTCCTGCATTGAAGATAAATCCAGTGAGAAAAGTCGGATCAACATGAGTGTCAAAGGGCCAATGCTTTGAAACGCCCGCTTTTGGCGTCGAACCGACGTCTAGAATCGCACGAAACTGTTCAAGTTTTCGATGAGTCGCGGTTGCAGTTACTGAATACTGAAGTTTCAAATCAGGGAACTGAATTCAAAATCAGGTTACCGAATACTGAAGTTTCAAATCAGGCTACGAATGTTTCAAATCAAGGCCGGATGCCTGGATTTGGGTCTGCCAGGATCGAAAAATCGGTCCTTTAAGAGTATGCTCCTGCTAGACAAGCTGGGAAGAGGATCGGATATTTGCAGATGCCTGAAGGAATTAGGGTACCGGGAGCTATAAGGCTCTGGTCTGCTCGAGGCATATCTGCCAGGCAGGTCTGAAAGACGTCCCTCCCCCACCTGGTAGCGTTCGGGGAATCCAGTGCATTTTTCTTTTGCCACTCATATTGAGCCGACCGGAGGGGCTGGTATTTCAACTGAAATTTACGGAGTAGAAATATGGCAAGCATACACCGACCAAAACGAGGTTCCCTCGCATTCAGTCCGCGCAAAAGGGCAAAGAGCCACATTCCACGGTTCAGAGCCTGGCCGGAGGCTACAGGTGAACCAAGGCTACAGAGTTTTGCAGGGTACAAGGTGGGCATGACCCACGTGATCATGGTTGATGACACAAAGAACAGCCTTACCCAGGGCATGGAAGTCTCCGTGCCTGTAACTGTCATCGAAACTCCTGCAATAAGGGTCGCAGCCATCCGGGCTTATGCAGAAGACAGCACCGGAGAAAAGGCAGTCGCTGAGGTATGGGCAGCAGACCTCGACCCTGAACTCAAGCGCAGGATCCCTGTACCAGCAGCTGGAAACATGGCTGAAAACCTTGAGAACATCGGAAAAATGATCGAGGAAGGCAAGGTAAGCGATATCAGAGCAATTACTTACACCCTGCCAAAGAACCTTACCGGGGTTCCCAAAAAGACACCTGACGTCATGGAATCCGGAATCAGTGCCAGAGATCTCAACACCAAATTCGAGTACGCAAAGTCAATCCTCGGCACCCTTGTAAGCGTCACTGACGTTTTCAAAACCGGGACACTTGTCGACACAGCTGCTATCACCACTGGTAAAGGTACTCAGGGTCCTGTCAAACGCTGGGGCATTCAGCTTATGAAAAACAAGCACTCCAGACAGGGCAGCCTCAGGCAGGTCGGTACCCTTGGTCCATGGCATCCTGCCCGGGTCTCGTGGAGAGTTCCTCAGATGGGTCAGATGGGGTACCACCAGAGAACCGAATTCAACAAGCGTATTCTCAAGATCGGATCAGATGGGGAAGAAGTTACTCCTGAAGGCGGTTTCATAAATTACGGTCTTGTCCGTGGAGACTATGTGCTCATTAAAGGCAGTGTACCCGGACCATCAAAGAGGCTTATCAGACTCAGAGACCCAATCAGGGCAAAGAAAGCCGACCTTGGCGAACCGAACATACTTCACATAAGCAGGGAATCCAAGCAGGGGTGAACAAAATGGCTACAGCAAAAACAATAGACCTTACAGGAAAGGTTATCAGGGAAATTGAGCTGCCTGATGTGTTTGATGTGGACTACCGCCCTGATCTGATCAAAAAGGCAGTACTTGCGGCACAGGCAAACAGGCTTCAGCCCTACGGTCCCCGTCTCTATGCAGGAATGGACACCTCTGCAAGATCCTGGGGTTCAGGACGTGGAGTTGCCCAGGTACCAAGGCTTGCAAACAGCAGCAGAGCTGCAAGAGTTCCGCAAGCAAGAGGTGGAAGAAGAGCCCACCCACCAAAGCCTGAGGCTGACAGGAGCGAGAAAGTCAATACCAAGGAACGCCGCTATGCAATCCGCTCTGCAATCGCAGCAACTAGAGACCCAACCCTCGTAAGCCTTAGAGGTCACATCTTTGATGCCGAGCTTCCGATCGTTGCGGAAAATGCTCTCGAAGACCTTGATAAGACAAAGCAGGTAATAGAATTCCTGCAGGCTATCGGAGTCTACGACGATGTGCTCAGGGCAAAATACGGAAGGCATATCCGTGCAGGCCGCGGAAAGCTCAGAGGCAGGAAATACAAGCATAAAAAGAGTATACTTATTGTTGCAGGGGAAGATGGCCCTATCCTGAAGGCTGCAAGAAACCTTTCAGGAGTAGACGTTACAACTGTGGACTCACTGAATGCCGAGCTGCTCGCACCTGGCACACATGCAGGGCGCCTTACTATCTGGACAGAATCCGCAATTGAGAAACTGGAGGGTGCATTCCAATGAGTTCAATTAACTATCCTTTTGTTACTGAAAAAGCGATGATGCTGCTTGATGAAAATAAGCTTCAGTTTATCGTGGATCCCAGGTCAAACAAAAAGCAGATCGCAGAAGACGTTGAGAAATTGTACGGGTTCAAAGTAAAATCCGTGCGGACAATGACTACCATGAAGGGTACGAAAAAAGCAGTCCTGACATTCGAAGATCCCGAATCGGCACACGAGATTGCAACCCGGATAGGACTTATGTGAGGTGTGAGGTATGGGTAAAAGATTAATATCACAGAACAGGGGTAGAGGCACTCCAACCTACAGAGCTCCTTCTCACAAGTACAAGGCAGAACTGAAGCATCCTCGTGTTGATGAAAATACATCGATCCAGGGAAAAGTCATTGATATCGAGCATGACCCTGCTCGCTCAGCTCCGATTGCAAAAGTCCTCTTTGAAAACGGAGAAGAGCTTCTCCTGCTGGCCTCCGAAGGGGTAGCATTAGGGGACACAATCAAGTGTGGAGACGATGCCGATGTTAAGCCTGGAAACATAGTTCCTATCGGAAATGTGCCTGAAGGTTTCTTTATCTGCAACATCGAGTCAAAGCCAAATGATGGCGGTAAATTCGTGCGCTCGTCAGGAGTATACGCAACTGTCGTAACTCATGAGCCTAACAGGACTGCAGTGGCAATGCCCTCAGGTACTATTAAGTGGCTTAATCCAAAGTGCAGAGCAGTTGTCGGTATTGTTGCAGGCGGTGGCAGGGTTGACAAACCATGGCTTAAGGCTGGAAAGAAATACTACAAACTGAAAACAAGAGCTGCAAAGTATCCCAGGGTTTCAGGTATTGCCATGAACCCGCGCGACCACCCGTTCGGTGGAGGTGCCTGGAAGCACCCGGGCAAGCCCACAACGGTTAGCAGAAATGCCCCGCCCGGAAGAAAGGTCGGACTGATTGCAGCCAGAAGAACCGGAATGAAGCGCTGATGAGGGGTATTCGTTATGGCTAAAAAATCATCATCAAAATTACCAAAGAGAAAGGGTGAATATACTTACCGCGGGAAAACCATCTCAGAACTTCAGGAAATGAGTCTTGAAGAGTTTGCAGAACTCCTGCCCTCAAGAGAACGCAGGAGCATCAAACGCGGGTTCACGGACGGACAGAAAAAAGTCCTGCATGAGTTCAAGGAAGGAAAGAAGATCAGAACTCATCACAGAGACATGATTATCCTTCCGGAAATGATTGGACAGACTATTGAAATCCACAATGGGAAAACCTTCGTAAGTGTGGATCTACAGCCTGAAATGATCGGGCACCGCTTTGGGGAATTCGCACCCACAAGATCAAGAGTTACACATGGTAGTGCCGGTGTGGGGGCAACCCGTTCAAGCAAGTTCGTGCCGCTGAAATGAGGTGAGAGGGAATGGCAAGAATTGATTATTCAGTTAAGGGAGATCCTGAGACCACCTCTAAGGCTATGGGTTCTGAACTCCATATTTCTCCTAAAAAGTCCCGTGAAATCTGCTGCAAAATTAAGGGCATGAAGGTCACCGAAGCAAGAAAGTTTTTAGAAGATGTAATTGCTTTAAAACAGGCTGTACCCTTCAAGAGGCACCATGACGGAGCAGGACACAGAAAAGGTAAGATGGCTGCAGGCAGGTACCCTGTAAATGCTTCCAAAGAGATCCTTAAGGTCCTAAAGAATGCAGAAAGCAATGCCGAATATAAGGGTCTTGAGCCCGCAAATATGTTCATTTCTCACGCAGCAATCCAACGCGGAAGGACAATTCACGGGTTCCTGCCAAGGGCTAGAGGAAGGGCCACTCCTAAAGACACAAACACTGTAAATATCGAGATGATTCTTTCCGAGGTGCGCTAAATGGCAATAGAGAGAAAATTCGTCAATGATGGGTATGTTAAAGCCTCCATGGACGAGTACTTCGCAGAGCAGCTGAACAGAGCTGGATACGGCGGTATGGAGCTTAACAGGACCCCAATGGGCACCCAGATTATTATTTACTCCGAAAAGCCTGGAATGGTAATCGGGAAAGCCGGGAAGGTCATCAGAAAGCTTACCAGGGATGTAGCAGCCAAGTATAACCTTGAAAATCCGCAGATTGACGCTCAGGAAGTCAAGAAACCTGAACTTAACGCTCAGATGATGGCATCCAGGCTTGCAGCTTCAATTGAGAGAGGCTGGTACTTCAGAAAAGCCGGGCACAACACCCTCAGGGCGGTCATGAATGCAGGTGCACTCGGTTGTGAGGTTGTTATCTCTGGAAAACTTACAGGTGCCAGGTCAAGAGTCGAGAAATTCGTTGATGGGTACATAAAACACTCTGGAAATCCCGTAGAACAGGTTGTTGACGAAGGGTTTGCAGTAGCGATCAAAAAGCTCGGAACCCTTGGCTGCAAAGTCAGGATCATTCAGCCGGGCGTTGTTCTGCCTGACTCCTACAAAGTTAGGGAAATAGGTGAACTTGTTGAGCCGGTTGAAAAGCCTGCCGAGAAGCCGGCAGAGGAACCTGCTGAAGCTCCTAAGAAGGAAGGCGCGGCAAAACCTCGTCCTGCAGCTGCACCTGCAAAACCTGTAGAGGCAGCCGAAGTCGCAGAGCCTGAAGAAGCCGAGGAAGAACCTCAGGCTGAGACCGCCGAAGAGGAAGAAGCTGAAGTCATTCAGGTCGAAGGTTCCGAAGAACTCAGAAGACAGGTCAATGGAGTCTGGCAGCACAAGCACGAAGGCTATGACTACTGGCACCCCATGGCACGGGTTCACAAGGAGGCTAAGGAATAATGGCAATTCTCAGAACCAGTGAAATCCGGACTATGACTACTGAGGAACGGGCTGATGAACTTGAGACTCTGAAAAATGAACTGGTCAGGGAACGCGCCCTTACCTCCGCAGGCGGAGCTCCTGAAAACCCGGGACGGATCGGAGAAATCAGGAGAACAATTGCCCGGATAAAGACAATTCAGCACGAACTAAATGAAATCTAAAGTGGAAATTTTACCTTCGACCCTTATCTACCATGAACTGATAGGGCTCGAAATTCTGGTGATTCGTTCCACTAATCCAGCATTGACAGGAATCCGCGGCAGGGTAATTGACGAGACAAAAAATATGTTAATCGTAGAAAACTCGAAGTCGCGGGAACTGAAGATTCCAAAGGCGGATTCGGAATTTCTCTTCCGGATCCCTGCCAAGCTCTCAGAAAAAGGCCGCAGATCCGATACATTCGTTAAAATTCAGGGAAACCTGCTGCTCTCACAACCCGAAAATCGGATCAAGAACATTAAAAAGTTACGCAAATGGGGCTAAACTCATGGCAAGAGATATTGGATTAAACATACCGGCGCCATCGGAAGAATGTGATGATTCATACTGTCCCTTCCACGGCACGCTCCCAGTAAGGGGTCAAATACTTGTGGGAACCGTGGTCAGCAACAAGATGGACAATACGGTAGTTATTGAAAGGCAACACATGAAAATGGTGCCAAAATACCAGAGATACGAGAAGAGACGCTCGAAGGTTCACGCACACAACCCGCCTTGCATTTCAGCAAAAGTCGGGGATATCGTCACGGTTGCGGAATGCAGGCGTATAAGCAAAACCAAGTCCTTTGTGGTAGTTAAAGCGGAGGTGCCCAAATGAAAGGCATACGTTCTAACATCCCAAGGGCTCTTAATGCAGGCGCCAATGTTCCCTGTGTAGACAACACTGGAGCCAAGGTAGTTGAGATCATCTCTGTCAAGAAGTACAGAGGGGTCAAGAACAGAATGCCCTGCGCAGGAATTGGAGATATGTGTGTCGTCTCGGTGAAGAAAGGCACCCCCGAAATGAGGAAGCAGATTGTCCTCGCAGTAGTGGTTCGCCAGAAGCAGGAATTCCGCCGTCCGGATGGGCTGCGTGTATCCTTTGAGGACAATGCCATGGTAATCACAGACGAAGAAGGGGTTCCTAAAGGCACGGACATAAAAGGTCCTGTAGCAAGAGAAGTAGCTGAAAGATACCCAAAGATCGGGACCACGGCATCTATTATTATCTGAGGTGGCGAGCATGGTATCCAAACAGCCAAGGAAGCAGAGAAAAGCAAGATATAACGCACCTCTGCACATTAAGCAGAAACTCATGGGTGCAAGGCTCAGTGAATCGCTCTCCAAGGAATACGGCACAAGAAGCGCCGCAGTCATCGCGGGAGATACCGTGAAGGTCATGCGCGGAGACTTTAAGGGTACTGAAGGAAAGGTTCAGACCGTTTCTCTTCAGGACGGCACTATTACTGTGGATGGGGTTATCTCTACCAAGGTGGATGGCACCGAAGTCCCAAGACCTATCTACCCCTCCAATGTTATGATCATAAAACTGGAACTGAAGGACGGGCGCAGAGCATCAAGCATTAAGAAGTGAGGCAGGTGATTTTGTGACACACCAGAAAAGACTATCAATTCCAAAAAGCTGGAAGGCCGGGAAAAAAGGTTATAAGTGGGTCTCCACCACCCGCCCGGGGCCTCACAGCAAGGTACGCAGTCTTCCGCTAGGAATCATTATTCGCGATATTCTCAAGCTCGTAGATAACAGTAGAGAAGGTAAGAGAATTCTTTCGGAAGGTAATGTTCTTGTGGACGGCATTCCCAGGAAAGACCTAAGGTTCCCTGTAGGGCTTTTTGATGTAATTACACTCCCGCTCATAAACGAAGCATACAGAATGCTCCAGGATGAAAAGGGGCGTCTTACCCTTCATAAACTGAGCGAGACAAACGTTAACAAGCTGTGCAAGATTAACAACAAGACTACCCTCAAAGGAGGAAAGGTGCAGCTTAACCTGAATGACGGGACCAATATTCTTGGCTCTAACGAATACAGCACAAAGGACTCTCTGATTCTTTCCGTGCCTGACAAGCAGGTAGTAAAGCACCTTAAGTTCAAGGTCGGCAACCTGGCAATGGTGGTAGGCGGACAGCACTCCGGGGAGATCGGAACAATTAAGGAAATCAAGGAAGTTAAGAGTTCTAGGCACAATACAGTCACGATTTCCGGGGAAACCGATTTCGAGACGATTGAAGATTACGTGTTTGTAATTGGCGAAGACAAACCTGAGATCAGGCTCGGTGGTGAGGCAATTGAGTAATTCTATGCGCGCTCCGGCTGTTGAGAAGGTAATTGTCCACATGGGTGTTGGAGAAAGTGGCCAGCATCTTGTAAATGCCGAGGAGATCCTCAGGACAATCACAGGACAGGAAGTTGTCAGGTGCTTTGCCAAAAGGACTCTTCCGGCTTTCTCGATTAAAAAGAACGAACCCATAGGCTGCAAGGTGACCCTGAGAGGCCAGAAAGCCCAGCAGTTCCTTGAGACAGCTCTAGGCATCGTTGGCAAAACCCTTGTCAGGTCCCAGTTTGATTCCCTTGGAAACGTCTCTTTCGGAATTGAAGAACACACGGATTTTCCGGGCATGAAATATGACCCGAATATCGGGGTTTTCGGAATGGATGTAACAGTTGTGATCAAACGCCCTGGAGAAAGAATCTGCAAGAGACGGATCGCAAAAAGGAAGATCCCGACTAACCACAGGGTTACAGTTGAGGATGCAGTTGCTTTCCTTAGCGAGAACTATGGCGTGGAGGTCATGTAAATGGCAGAGACTATAGACAAGTCCGGAAGAGGAGTAAATGTGTGCAAGCGCTGCGGAAGAAAGCAGGGTCTTGTCCGCAAATACGATATCTACCTCTGCAGGCACTGTTTCAGGGAGATTGCCCACGAGATGGGTTTTGAGAAGTATTCGTAAGGTGATAAAATGGTATTACTTGATCCTCTTGCAAATGCCCTTTCTACAATTAAAAACGCCGAAGATGTCGGGAAGAGCGCCTGTGTCATCAGGCCTGCCTCCAAAAACATCGGCAATGTGCTGAAGGTTATGCAAGATCTCGGATACATTGGAGAATTCGAGTTTATCGATGACGGAAAAGCCGGAATCTACAATGTTACCCTTGTGGGAAGAATCAACAAATGCGGTGCAATCAAGCCGCGGTATTCCGTGGGAACTGGCAGCTTTGAACGCTGGGAAAAGCAGTTCCTGCCGGCAAAGAACTTTGGCGCCCTTATAGTTACCACTTCAAGCGGGGTTATGTCCCAGTACGAAGCCCGTGAGAAGAAGATTGGTGGGCAGCTTCTTGCTTATGTGTACTGAGCTGGAGGAAACAGGAAATGGTTAAGGAAATTGCAAGAACAATAGAGATTCCTGAAGGAATTTCCGTCTCTTTCTCTCAGGATGTGTTTACAGTGAGGGGCCCCCTGGGAACTGTCGAAAGAAAGCTCTGGTACCCAGGGATCAAGATCGACGTCAGAGAAGGCGAAGTAGTGGTGGATGCAGTATCCTCCAGGAAAGAACAGAAAGCCATGGTAGGCACCTTTACTTCCCACATCAAAAACCTGATCAAAGGCGTAAATGAAGGATTTGAGTGCAAAATGTCTATTGTGTACTCTCACTTCCCTATGCAGGTAAAAGTTGATGGTAAGTCCTTCATAATCGGAAACTTCCTTGGAGAAAAGAAGCCGAGAGTTGCAAAAATCCTTGGCGAGACAAAGGTTAAGGTAACCGGAAATGAGGTAACTATCACCGGGATCAACAAGGAAGACGTCGGGCAGACTGCCGCAAACATCGAACAGAAGACCAAGATCAGGAGATTCGACCCGAGGATTTTCCAGGATGGAATCTATATCGTGCAGAAAGCCTGAGGTGGGTTATGATGGCAGAAGAATTCAAATCAGAAGGTACTCTTGATATGGACTCTGAGTCCAGGCGTTTATTCAATGTGAGAAAGGTTCTGAAGGGAAAGAAACCCCAGTTTAAGAGAGCGGCCTATCATAAATTCAAAAGACTTGACAGCAACTGGAGGCATCCGAGAGGTATTCAAGGCAAACAGCGCAGAAAATATATCTCTAAAGGTGCGCTCGCCCAGGTAGGATATGGAAGCCCGGTTGCAGTAAAAGGTCTGCACCCGTCCGGTTATTCGGATGTGCTTATTTCCAGTGCTGATGAACTTGAGCTTATTGATCCTTCTTATGAGGCTATCAGGATAGCTTCTACGGTAGGCGCAAGAAAAAAAGCTATTATTATCACAAAAGCCGAAGAACTCGGAATCAAGATATTGAACCCTGGAAGGAGTGAATAAAAATGTCAGATTTGGCCAATCAGAGAAGGTTAGCCTCCAAAATCCTCGAATGCGGTCTTGACAGAGTATGGCTTAATCCCGATGCCTCCAAAGAGATCGCGTCGGCAATTACCAGGGAAGATATCCGCGGGCTCATCGAGAAAGGCACTATTAAGGCAAAACCGGTAAAAGGAGTCAGCAGAGGCCGAGCCAGAGCTCTTGCCGCCAAGCGTAAGTATGGACACCGCAAGGGTCATGGTTCAAGAAAAGGTACGAAAGGAGCCCGTACCCCAAAGAAGGAATTGTGGATCAAAAAGATCCGGGCTCTTAGAAGAAGGCTCAAGGAATTGCGTGCAGATGGCACACTTGATAAGTCCACGTACTGCAGACTTTACAGGAAAGCAAAAGGCGGCGAATATAGAAGCGTTGCCCACCTGAATTCCCACCTTGGGTCCGAAAAAACGTTAAAGAAATAAACTGGAGGAGCTAAATATGGCAACAGGACCAAGATATAAGGTTCCTTTTAGAAGAAGAAGAGAAGGTCGCACTAATTATCACCTGCGGCTCAAGTTACTGCTCTCAAAGCAGGACCGTGTGGTTGTCAGGAAGAGTGCAAGAAACATTCAGATCCAGTTAATAGCTCCAACCCCCGACGGGGATATAACTTATTCCTCAGCCGTTTCGAGTGAGCTTGCCAGGTACGGTTACGCAGGAGCTACCGGAAATACCACGGCTGCATATCTTACAGGGCTCCTTTTCGGACTGAAGAGTTTGAAAAAGGGATATGAGGGAGGCATTCTGGATATAGGACTTCAGGCTTCCTCTGCAGGCTCCAGGGTCTATGCTGCGCTTAAAGGCATAATAGACTCGGGTTTTGAGGTTCCCTGCAGCCCTGAGGTTTTCCCTTCGGATGAGAGAATTCGGGGAGAGCACATTGCTGAATACAGAGAAGAGAGCTCAGACCTGCCAGAGCAGTTTGAAGCAACCAAAGAGAAAATCTTTGCTGAATTTAGTTAAGGTGATTAAATGGCATTCGATGAAGATTGGGTTCCGAAAACCAGGCTTGGAAGATTAGTCACAGAAGGACAGGTTGCTTCTATGGAAGAAGCAATTAAATCAGGCCTGCCTATCAGGGAACCCCAGATAATTGATATGCTGCTTCCTGACCTGGAAGATGAGGTGCTCGATATTAACATGGTCCAGAGGATGACTGACTCAGGACGCCGTGTGAAATTCAGAGCAACCGTAATTGTAGGGAACAGAAACGGCTACGTAGGACTCGGGCAGGCAAAAGACGTGCAGGTAGGGCCCGCAATCCGCAAGGCAATTGATGCTGCAAAGCTCGATATTACCTACATCCGCAGAGGCTGCGGATCCTGGGAATGTGCCTGCGGACTACCTCATACAGTTCCTTATGAAGTCACAGGAAAGTCAGGCAGTGTAAGCGTAACTCTTATTCCGGCTCCAAGAGGCCTTGGAATAGCTGCAGGGAATACTGCAACCAAGGTGCTGGAAAAAGCCGGTATCAAAGATGTATGGACCAAGACCTTCGGAACTACGCGGACTACCCTCAACTTCGCAAAGGCAACCTTCGAAGCCCTTAACCAGGTCAATGTCATGAGTCTGCCAGTATACTGTAAGGAGGAAGCCTGAGATGTATGCAGTTGTAAGGTTGAGAGGCCCGGTTAACGTCCGGTATACCATTGAGGATACCATGAAGATGCTTCGCCTGCACAAAGTTAACCACTGTGTGCTTGTGCCCGAGACTCCTCACTACAAGGGTATGATTCAGAAGGTTAAGGACTACGTCGCCTATGGGAAGGTTGACGCAAAAACCTTCGCAGGGATCCTCGAAAACCGTGGAAGACTCGAAGGCAACACCCGCCTAACCGAGGAATATATACGAGAAAACACAGCCTATGATTCTATTCAGGCATTTGCAGACGCTGTAATTGCAGGAGAAACTACCCTTAAGGCCGTTCCCAAACTGAAGCCTGTTTTCAGGCTTCATCCTCCAAGGAAAGGGCATGCTGGGATTAAAAGGACCGTACAGCAGGGCGGCACGCTCGGAAACCACGGCGAGAATATCAATGCGCTCCTGCACAAAATGAGATAAGGTGGTTTGAATGGATACAAAGAAGTTCAGGGGGTCCAGGACTTGTGGAGGCGGGACTCACAAAAACAGGCGTGGAGCTGGAAACCGCGGAGGCCGTGGGAAATCCGGTGGCGGTAAACACCACTTTGTAAGAGCTATCTTACGGGGATACAGCTACGGAAAGCATGGTTTTAAGCGCCCTGCTGAAATTTCCAGAGATGTCTCCATAGTAAATGTGGGAGAACTTGACGAGCTTGCTCCTTATCTTGTTGAGGAAGGGTTTGCAGAAGTCAGGGACGGAGCATACCACATTAACCTTGAGAACCTCGGAATTGAGAAAGTGCTCGGAAGCGGACGTGTTACGAAGAACCTTGTGGTTACTTCGGAAGAATTCTCCGCATCTGCTCGCGAAAAAATTGAGAACGCCGGCGGAAGTTGCATAGATGCGGAATAAGTAGTGTCACTCTGACATTACTTATTTTAATTCTTTTGGTAACTTTTTCATATTAGATGTACTATACTACCAATATCTTACGGTAAAACGTGATCTAACATTTTAAAAATTATAAATAAATTATATTTTGAATGGTGTAATCGATGACTCTCAGGGATACGTTAGAACCGTTTTTTAACAAGTTACCTGCAGTAGCAAGTCCGGAAAAACATGTCCATTTTAAGGATAAGCTCTGGTGGACTCTGGGAGTCCTTATGCTGTACTTTGCTCTGGCAAATGTACCGCTCTTTGGGATGTCCCAGGATTCGGTTGACCTTTTTGAATCTTACCGTGCCTTCTTTGCAGGTGCGTCTGGATCCCTTATTCTTCTAGGTATCGGGCCCATTGTCACGGCTTCGATCGTCCTGCAGCTTCTTGTTGGAGCAGATATTATTAAATTGGACCTGTCGGACCCCAGAGACCAGGCATTCTTCCAGGGGGCTCAGAAGTTTCTTGTGTTTGTCATGATCCTGCTGGAGGCTCTGCCGCAGCTACTTGGTGGGTATATCCAGCCTGATCCAGGGCTTGCTTCTGTTCTTGGTGTAGGCCTGGGAGTAATCACCTTCCTGCTCCTCGTCCAGATCTTTATTGGAGGTGCACTGATCCTGTTCATGGATGAGGTGGTTTCTAAGTGGGGTATCGGGTCAGGAGTCGGGCTTTTCATTGTTGCGGGAATCTCCCAGCAGATTGTTACAGGAATATTCAACTGGCAACCTGATGAAACAGGGCTCCCCATAGGGCTGATTCCTAAATGGGTTTACATCGCCCAGAATGTTGGAACAGATTATCTCTTCTCAGGTGAAGGCGTGATGTTCATGCTGATCAGAGGAGGAATTCTGGCACTTCTGAGCACGGTTGCTATTTTCTTGCTTGTGGTATATGTTGAGAGTACGAGAATTGAAATCCCTCTCGCGCACAGCGCAGTAAGAGGAGCAAGGGGTCGCTTCCCTGTCAAGCTTATATATGCCTCAGTGCTGCCAATGATCCTTGTCCGCGCTCTTCAGGCTAATATCCAGATGGTAGGGATTATTCTCTCAAGCCGGGGAATTAATTTCCTTGGTGAGTTCAGTGGGTCAACACCGCTTAACGGGATTATGTATTATCTTGCTCCAATAAATAGCCCCTATGACTGGATTCCGTCTCTAGTGCGGGAGTCCTTCGCAAGCTATGGGGTTGCTGCGCCTGCTACCTGGCAGATTGCACTTCATGTTTTCATGGATGCGCTTTTCCTTATTGGAGGCGGGATTATCTTTGCCCTCTTCTGGATAGAGACTACAGGCATGGGCGCAAAGCCTACAGCCCAGAAGATATTTAATTCTGGCATGCAGATCCCAGGCTTCAGGCGGAACATCGGCAGTATTGAAAAGGTCATGCAGCGTTATATCCCGAAAGTAACCGTAATAGGTGGAGCTTTCATAGGAATTCTTACACTGGTTGCAAGTCTGCTAGGTACCATTGGAAGTGCTGGCGGTACAGGGCTGCTGCTTACTGTGAGTATCGTGTATAGGCTGTACGAGGATATAGCATCCGAGCAGATGATGGAAATGCACCCGATGATCCGTTCTTTCTTCGGGGAACAGTAAGGGTCTTTTGAGTTTGAGAAAGGAATCGAGTTAGGTGTAAAGTAATAAACTAAAGGATACAGACACAGGGATTTTCGAATGAATATAATAATCTTCGGGCCCCCGGGTGCCGGAAAAGGTACCCAGGCCAAAAAAATGGTTGATTTCTACGGAATCCCGCAGATCTCCACAGGGGATATTTTGCGGGCGAATGTTAGGGAAGGGACCGAGCTTGGGCT
Source organism: Methanosarcina flavescens (assembly GCF_001304615.2). Classification (NCBI taxonomy): domain Archaea; kingdom Methanobacteriati; phylum Methanobacteriota; class Methanomicrobia; order Methanosarcinales; family Methanosarcinaceae; genus Methanosarcina; species Methanosarcina flavescens. The sequence goes on from NZ_CP032683.1 coordinate 2,422,941, forward strand.
TGCAGCCAAGGCATATATGGATAAAGGAGAACTTGTTCCTGATGAGGTGCTTATAGGGATTATTAAGAACCGTCTGAAGGAAGAGGACTGTGAAAAAGGCTTCATCCTTGACGGATATCCAAGGACTATACCCCAGGCTGATGCTCTTGCAACCATCCTTGATGAGATCAACAAGCCTATAGATGTTGTCCTCAACCTTGAAGTGCCTGATGAAGAATTGGTCGAGAGAATAAGCGGCCGTCTTATGTGCAGTAACTGCGGCGCGAGCTACCACAGAACCTTCAACCCACCGAAAAAGGAGGATGTCTGTGATGTTTGCGGCGGGGAACTTTTCCAGCGTGACGACGACAGAGAAGAGGCTGTCAAGAATCGCCTTACAGTTTATAAAAGACAGACTCAGCCACTTATTGATTATTATGCAAAAAAGAGTCTCCTGGTATCTCTTGATGGCACCAAAGGCATAGATGAGGTTTTTGAAGATATAAAGGCAGTCCTTGCAAAATTTGCCTGAAACCTTCATTTCCTTTTCCTTTTCTTTTATTAAGTCTCTTGCTTTTCTATTTTTTCCTTTACTAGGCATGTCAAATAAAAAGCCTCCGCTTCTTTCTTCTCTATTTGATTCAAACAATTAGTATTTAAATAATATGCGGCTGTTTATGTCAACAAGAACTATACGACGGAGAAGCTGTAATATGACTGAAAACTCAATCGATGAACTGGTTAACTGGGTTATCAGTGTTGACCGCCGTTTGATTCTTATGGATTCCATGAAAAGGCATACTTTTGTTCGTGCTTCGAATATTGCCCATGAGGCGAGCCGATCTACACAGAATATCAGCCATGCTTTAAAGGAACTTGAGAGTAAAGGCTTAATCCAGTGCTTGACTCCTGATAAGACCACATGGAAAAAATACACGCTGACAAGTGAAGGAAAAAAAGTTCTGGAAAAACTTGACGGAACGTATCTTTAATTGCTGGAATTATTGGAATATCTCCTGTTGCACAGATATTCGTTGAAAGCATTAACAAAAATATGTACAGCATATAAAATTAGAATTTTAGCGAAAATAAATTAATTAGCAAATTTTTTTACTCTGGACTTTCAGGGCTCTGAAGCTCTCTGGTCCCGCTTTCATGTAATATACTTAAATGCAATCCCTTATTCTCAAGTTGGACGTATTTATGATAAACTATGTGAATATATTCGAAGATACCCTCTGCCCCACAATCCTTCTCACAATCTTTCTAATAAGCCTTTTCAAAAAACTGCTTGAGACCGCAAGCCTTTTCAAAAAAGGCTTGAGCGAAAACCCCGAGCAACGGCGTGATCGACCGGCGCAACGGTCGCAGCTCAACGGTTTTGATCGAGCAACGCCACGCTTTCGGGTCAACGGTATCGGGTCAATTGAATTTCACAGAATAGTATAACTTATATATACATCGACCCTTATTAAGCAGAACAATCTGAGTTATCGTTTAAAACCGGCTCCGTAATCGAGCTGATTTATCAGAACTTTACAGTAATCAAGCTTGTCGAGCTTTTATTTAACGGAATTCTTCTACGTTTGAAGATCTCAGAATAATTATTGAACCTGAATGGTGAGGACATCTTGGTTTCAGAGACACTAAAAAATCAAATAGACCGGTTCCTGCTAGCTCTCGGTTTTTCCCTTATGATAGGGATTATAGTCCTTGGAGAGGGTTTCAGGAATGCTGTCGGGGAAGCCGTCGGGATTTTAATGAATCCCATACTTGCTCTGGTCGGGCAGGAGAATTTTCATCTAATTCTTTTGGTAATGGCGGCTATCACTGCTATTTATGCATCCCTTATCCAGAAGTATACAATTGACTGGGAACTCATGAGGAATACTCAGGAACGCATGAGGGTTTTCCAGAAGGAATTCAGGGAGGCACAGCTTTCCCAGAATACCTATATGCTGAAAAAACTTGAAGACCAGCGTAAGGAAATGATGGAAGACCAGATGAAAATGTCCAAGCAGCAGTTCAAGCCAATGGCTTATATCAGTATCATTTCCCTTCCTCTTTTTATGTGGGCTTATTACTACATTAGCGGGCATGGGAATGCTACTATGGTTTTTCCTTTCTGGGGTGAACAACTGCTGACTTCTAAGGCTTTCTGGGTCTTCCAGCATTGGATATACTGGTACTTTATCTCTTCTCTAGGGGTTAGCCAGCTTATCAGAAAGGCGCTGAATATCGGTGGGGTCTGATGCGGATAACAGTTAGTGGGCTTCCTGGAAGTGGGACGACAACAATCTCAAGGCTTCTTGCCGAATACTATGAGCTTGAGCTGATTTCCTCAGGTGAAGTTTTCAGGAGGATTGCAAAGGAAAAAGGGATCAGCCTGGCAGAATTCGGAGCTATGGCTGAAAAAGATCCTTCAATTGACCTGGCTATCGATAAGAATCAGAGAGCTGTTATCAACAGTCAGGAAAATCTGATTCTCGAAAGCAGGCTTGCCGGTCACATGGCTAAAGACGTCCCGAATGTACTCAAAATCTGGATAAAGGCTTCATTACCTGTCAGGGTAAAACGTATCCTGAGGCGGGAGAAAGCCTTATCTTTTGATGAAGAGCTTGAAAAAACAGTCGAGAGGGAAAAATCCGAAGCTCTCCGTTATATGAGTTATTATAATATTGATATAAGTGACCTTTCGATTTATGATATCATTATTGACTCCGAGAAATGGAATCAGTACCAGATCTTTGACATTCTCAGGACAGCTATCGATTCTCTTATGGGACCAGAATAATTTTCTGCGGGCTCTGTCAAAGGCTGGATTCTTATATAAAGCGTAGAGTTTTATTTGCCGGAACCTGATATAACTTGATATATTAAAGCGATTATGAGTATTCAGCATAATGATGTTTTACATTTATCCATCCAATTCAGGAGTTTTTGAAAAACTATGTCATCTGCCGGCAAATTGCCATCCGAAGTTGAAAGGATTCTGATCCGGAAGTCCGGTGCCTGGACGAATCCATCTTATGGTTCCTATCCTGAAAGGCGCCCTATCCTCGAATACATTGAGAAAGGCGTTGTAAATATTGATAAACCAGCGGGGCCGACAAGCCATGAAGTTGCAGCCTGGGTAAAGGCTATTCTTGGTGTAAGCACGGCAGGGCATGCGGGCTCGCTTGATCCCAAGGTTACGGGGCTTTTGCCCACTTTACTCGGAAAGGCTACAAAGGCAGTCCCTGCTCTGCGCCTCTCAGGAAAGGAATATATCTGCCTCCTGAAGCTTCATAAGGAAATGCCTCAAAAACTGGTAAGGGAAGTCTGCGAGGAATTCACAGGTCCTATCTACCAGATGCCTCCTATTAAATCCGCTGTCAAGAGAGTTATCAGGATAAGGACGATCTATTATCTCGAGGTGCTTGAGATTGAAGGCAGTTCAGTGCTCTTTCGCGTAGGCTGCGAAGCCGGGACTTATATCAGGAAACTCTGCCATGATATAGGGCTTGCTCTTGGCTGCGGCGGGCATATGCAGGAACTCAGGAGAACAAAGGCAGGTCCTTTTACCGAGGAGACACTTATCACGCTTCAGGACCTGATAGATGCATACATATTCTGGAAAGAAGATGGTGACGAGTCTGAACTCCGGCGGGTAATCATGCCAATGGAAACCGCTGTAGCCTACCTTCCCAAAATCGTCCTGCGGGACAGTGCTGTGGATGCTGTCTGCTCCGGCGCCGCTCTGGCAGTTCCTGGCATCACAAGCCTTGATGCAAACCTTAAGAAAGGAGATCTTACAGCATTGTTTACGCTTAAAGGTGAACTCGTTGCCCTTGCAAAAGCTGAAATGAGTACAGAGGATATTCTTAAAGCCTCTACCGGGCTTGCAGCAACCTCAATCCGGGTTATGATGGAAGTCGGGACTTACCCGAAAGGTTGGGTTAAAAAAGAAGATAATGTTAAACCCTGATCTCTAAAACTCTTTTTAAACACCCTTTCTTAGAATAAAGTTTATATATCACTATTCCGTTATGGTATAAGTCGTGCCACAACCTTTCCAAGGGAAAGCTTGACCAAAGGTCTGGTATAAGTCGTTTAATAAGTTAAAGTTGTGTTAAAATTAGTTGTTTATAACCTCTATGCCGAGGTAGTCTAGTGGTAGGGCGCAAGCCTGGAAAGCTTGTGGGGCTTAGCCCCTCGGGAGTTCGAATCTCCCCCTCGGCGTCGTACTCTTCTTACTTTCGTATTCTTAAGTTTCCCTGGATTTTCTTTCTATACTCTATTGTTTTTCTATGGAAATTGTCTGTAGGTTTTTTACCCGGGCAGAAGATCATATCCAGTAACGGGTCCAGTGCAGATACCCTTATATACTGGTAAATGCATGTAAAGTGAACTCATCAGTATATGCTGTAAAGAAGCTCCTATAGAGAGCTGCTCCTGACTTTTTCGTGTATTCTTTAAGGGTATTCGATCAGGGGCTACAGGATGCTGTATGCATTCCCCAGGAGGGAGTATATGGTAGAAGAGAAGAATAATGAAGAATTAAGGCATCTTGTTCGGATTATGAATACCGACTTGCAGGGGGCAAAACCTGTAGAGTACGCCCTTACAGGTATCCCGGGAATAGGGAGGCGCACTGCTATCCTTATTGCAAAGGGCGCAGGAGTAGACCCTACTGCTACACTTGGATATCTGCCAGATGAAGAAGTGGCAAAACTTGACAATGCAATCGGGAAAATTGAGGAAATCGTTCCTTCCTGGATGTTGAACAGGCGGAGAGACTTGGCAACAGGACTGGATAAGCACCTGCTGGGAACGGACATCGTATTGACTTTCAGGGAAGATATTAACAACCTTAAAAAGATCCGTGCATATAGAGGTCTCAGGCACGAAAGGGGTCTTAAGGTCAGAGGACAGAGGACAAAATCCACTGGTCGCCGCGGATCAACTGTCGGTGTCAGCAGGAAGAAGTGATTTTCCGGTTGAGGTGATTTTAAATGGCATATCCAGGTAAGAAAAGTAAAAGTTTCGAGACTCCAAGGCACCCCTGGCAGGAAGCCAGGATGGCATCCGAAGTCCAGCTTATAAAGGCATACGGCCTCAGAAATAAGAGAGAAGTCTGGAAAGCAGCCAGTATGCTCAGAATGTACAGGACCGAAGCCAGAAAATTACTTGCAAGCGCTGCAAACGCTCAGGAAAGAGGACTTGAAGGACATCAGAAGACTCAGTCTGAAGAAATTCTTTCAAGACTTATCCGCTATGGTATGATCAAGCCGGATGCAGATGTTGACGACATCCTCTCCTTAAAAACTGAAAATATCCTTGAAAGGAGGCTCCAGACCCAGGTTCTCCGCCTTGGGCTCGCCAGAACTATCGTCCAGGCACGCCAGTTTATTACTCATGGGCACATAGCAGTAAACGGCAGAAAGGCTACCGTACCAGGAATGCTTATCTCCAAGGAAGATGAGATGCATATAGGGTATTATGGAACTTCTCCGCTTGTTAGCGAATCTCACCCTGAAAGACCTGTGCAGGTGGCATCTGCCCTTGCAGAGACCACAACTTTAAAGGCTGCTGCCGAAGCAAAACAGGCTAAAGAGAGAGCCTCTGAAAGAGGCGGCGGAAAGAGGAAGAGAGGAGGGAGGAGATAACCATGGCAGACATGAAATGGGCCATAGCTCACATCAAATCTTCGTTTAACAATACAATTATTACTGTAACCGATATCACAGGGGCTGAGACCATTGCAAAGTCCTCAGGTGGTATGGTTGTAAAAGCTGCAAGAGACGAGAGCTCTCCTTATACTGCCATGCAGATGGCAGGCCAGCTTGCTGATCAGCTCAGGGATAAGGGTATCAATGGCATCCACATCAAGGTAAGAGCCCCAGGTGGAAACAAGCAGAGAAGCCCCGGTCCTGGTGCTCAGGCTGCAATCCGGGCTTTTGCAAGAGCAGGAATCCGGATTGGCAGGATTGAAGATGTTACTCCTGTCCCACATGATGGTACTAGACCGAAAGGCGGAAGACGTGTATAAGAGAAATTTTCAGGGAATTCTCCTAAAATTCTCTTTTTTGAATGCATTAAACTATAAGGGAAATTAAGGTATGACGATGGAAGTAGACATTCTGGAGTTATCGGACAGATCTGCAAAATTCGTGCTCTCAAGAGTTAGCACCGCTTTTGCCAACGGCATTCGGCGTGCCATGATCGCAGATGTGCCAACGCTTGCGATCGAGTATGTGAACCTTTATGACAACACCTCGGTACTCTATGATGAGCAGCTGGCTCTACGTCTGTCCTTAATCCCGCTTGTAACAGATCTGGAGGCGTATGTGCCACAGGCAGAATGTGATGTCTGCGGAGGAGAAGGCTGTCCTGCCTGTGAGGTTTCCTTAACCCTCAGCGCAGAAGGCCCGGGCACGGTTTATTCACGGGACCTTGTCTCTTCTGACCCGAAGATACAGCCAGCTGATCCAAATATACCGATTGTCGAGCTGAAAAAGGGGCAGAAGCTTGTGCTTGAGGCTATCGCTCACATGGGTTACGGCAGGGACAGCGCTAAATGGCAGGCAGGAATCTCTTGCGGCTACAAGAATGTGCCTATTATCAACATTCAAAACTGTGATGCATGTGGACACTGTGCAGCCGAGTGCCCAAAAAGCATTATACGGCTTGAGGAATCAGGTGCTAGAGTTGCTGAGGAAGACATTCTCAAATGCTCGCTTTGCAGGCTCTGTGAGCAGGTCTGTGATATTCATGCGATAAACATTGGCTTCGATGAAAACGCTTTTGTGTTTACAATGGAGTCCGATGGTTCTTATACAGCTAAAGATCTTGCACTTAATGCGGCAAATGTGATTAAAGGCAAAGCCGAAGAAATCCTGGGCATTCTGGACCAGTTCTGAGCCGCAACTCGGACGGGCCCAAACCTAACTTTTTACATGAGGCTTTGTAGAGTCATAAACATTTCAATATATAGGCTTCTCAGGACTTTTTATGCCTGATTTATTTGATCTTTCTATGCCGCTATGCATTGCAACTGAAAAAAAAGGGGACATCCGCTTTACTAAAGTTTTTCTATGACCTGTGCAGAATGGCTTATACGACTCGAAATGTTTATATATTATCCATGATATTGTGAGGGATTGCAAGGCGTAAAGCGCGCCGCATTACCAAAATGGAACCGCTTTGAAAACATAATTAAAACAAGATGCGAGGGTTGCCCAGCCAGGTCAAAGGCGCTAGGTTGAGGGCCTAGTCTCGTAGGAGTTCGTGCGTTCGAATCGCACCCCTCGCATCAAATTTTCTATTCTTTCATTTTAAAACTTTTAACATTCGGTTAGGGACGTTAAATAAGGATAAGTTTGCAGCTTATTTAGCATAAGTACTGAGACAAGAACTTTTCACTTTTGCCAGTTATTGGAGAAGAATATGGGGAGTAAAAGTAGAATTCTGTTATTGATTTTGTTGAGGTACCCTGGGGAGCAAATTTTTGCAAATTCTACCGGACAAAAGCAGATTTGACAGACTTACTAGTCCCCGATTTCAAAGCATGTCTGGGGAAAAATGAATTGTGCATATTGTCACCAAATTCGTGGGAATGCTGGGGGATAATAAATGAGCGTAGTCGGAGATATCCAGAAAAGGCTTAAATTTGGGTTGAGTACAGATCAAGAGGATCGCTTTCGACAGGCTAACTTTGGTAAGGACATAGCTCATGCCCGGATTTTCATTATTCTGATCCTCCTGCCCTTTGTAGCCATTCTGGTCAATGATTATGGTTTCTTTGGGCCCACACGAATGTTCTATGGGATTTTAGCGCTTAGACTTGTTATTGTTGCATATACCATCCTGTTCCTCAAAAGCCTGCGAGGACTTCCGGATTACCTCTCTTACGACCGGGCTGAATTCTATTGGGGTCTCTCTTTGGCACTCGCTCACATCATGGCGAATTCGACGCGACCTGAAAACTTCTTCGCCCATACCATTGCCATAGTCGTAGCTATTTCCATCACGGTTATTGCCATTCCTAATCGATTCACCAACCAATTTATTACAGCCATAGTGTACGTCGTCGGGCAGACGCTGATTATAGCACCCAATATATGGACGTCTCCACTAGCTTCCTTTACGGTACTTCTTAACATGTTCATAGCTACTGCCGTTGTTATTATATTTAGCTGGCTGCTTCACTTCTGGCGCAGGCGTGAATTCCTGACTCAAGAGGAAATAGAGGAGGCAAGGGCGAAGATTGAGATGCAGCTTACTGAACTAAAGCAGGCAGAAAAAACTATGGCAAAAATAGACAATGCTCGCCAGAAAGAGATCCATCACAGGATAAAAAATAACCTGCAGATAATTTCTTCCCTTCTGGATCTTGCGGCTGAGAAATTCAATAATAGAGAATGTATTCAGGATTATGAAGTTATTAAAATCTTTAAGGAGAGCCGGGACAGAGTGATATCCATGGCTTTTATTCACGAAGAGCTCTACAAAGGTGAAGGATTCGAAACTCTAAAATTTTCGCCTTATATTAAGAAACTTGCTGAGAATCTCTTCCAGACATATAAGCTTATAGATACTGATATCAGCTTAAGTATGGATGTGGAAGAGGATATTTTCTTCAATATGGATATTGCAGTCCCGTTGGGGATAATCGTTAACGAACTTGTTTCAAATTCCTTTAAACATGCGTTTAAAGGGAGAGATACAGGAGAAATAAGAATCAAGCTCTATAGAGAAGAAAACAGCGAATGTATAAACGGCTTAAATAATAATAAAGAAGCCTGTAAGAGTACAGATTTCGTTCTGGTTGCTTCCGATAACGGTGTGGGAATTCCTGAAAGTCTTGATATTGAAGATCTTGAAAGTCTTGGGCTTCAGCTGGTAGTTCCCCTTGTGGATCAGTTAGATGGAGAACTTGAACTGAAAAGAGAGAATGGGACGGAGTTTATTATAAAATTCACAGTGACAGATAAATAAACATACCGCCAACCTTAAAACAGCTAACTTAATGGCGTATTAGAACCTGGCTAGAACATATCCATCCCGATGAACGGGACAGAATTTGGCAGGCTTTTGAGAGGTATCTGGGAAAGGGAGAAAATTTCAGTCTGGAGTACAGGTTCAGGAAACCTGATGAAAGTTATATCTGTATAGAAGAGAACGTAATCTGCCTCAAAGATGAGAACGGTGATGTAAACCGAGCTCTTGGAATAATTAAAGATATAACTGAAAGAAAGCTTGCCCAGGAAAGACTAAAAACCAGTGAAAGTAAGTATCGCTCATTTATACAGAATTTTGATGGAATTGCATTCCTGTTAGATGAAAACTTCTTTCCTGAGTTTATGCATGGAAAAGTAGAAGAGATTACCAGATATAGTGAAGAAGAATTCTTATCTGGTCAAGTTTTGTGGATAGGTATTATTCATCCTGCTGACAGGTCCCTTATCGTTAAAGGCAGTATAAAGATAAGATTCGAGAATCTCCATATAATTTATCCAGAGAGCTTAACTTCCGCATAATACATAAGAGTGGTAGAATTAAATGGGTTCATCAAATTTACCAGAAAATTAAGGGACAGGATGGAAGATCTGATAAGTACCAGGGAGTCATTTATGACGTCACTGAATAAAAGAGTATGGAAGATGCCCTTGAGAAAATAGAGGCTATCCGTAATAAAGAAATTCATCACAGGATAAAAAACAACCTGCAGGTAATCTCTTCGCTTCTGGGTCTTCAGGTTGAAAAGTTCAACAATAGAGAATGCATTAAGAACTCAGAAATCCTTGAAGCTTTCAAGGAAAGGCAGGATAGAGTTATGTCTATTGTCCTCATCCATGAAGAATTGCACAAGGGCGAAGAAAGAGATACATTGAACTTTTCGCCTTACCTTGAGAAACTTGTTGAGAACCTTTTACAAACCTACAGACTTGGAAACGTTGATATCAGCTTAAATTTAGATCTTGAGGAGAATGTTTCCTTTGATATGGATACTGCAGTTCCATTAGGAATGGTCGTTAATGAACTTGTTTCAAATTCCTTAAAATATGCATTTCTTGGCAGGAATAAAGGGATAATTCAAATCAGGCTCTTCAGTGAAGAAACCGGACAGAACTTTAACGATAGTAAAAGGGAACTTCCTGTAAGAGATACTATGTATACCCTCATAGTCTCAGATAATGGCGTTTCTATCCCACAAAAGATCAATTTTGAAAACCCAGGTACACTTGGTCTGCAACTTGTAAGCGTGTTAGTAGATCAATTAGACGGTAAAATCGAGTTAACAAGGAATAAAGGTACTGAATTCAAAATAGGGTTCAATGTTAGTAGAGTTAACAAGAACTTGTGCTTTTGAACAATAATCAGCAGGATTAATCTGTGCTCCTATGTTCACTAAAAGTTTCACCCACTTTGTTTACTCATATGAATTTACAAAGTGTTTAAGATGATTAAAACATTTAAGCAACACTCAAGCCTGAAACTCAAATAAGAACATTATAAAACGGGCTAACATTTCTGTAAAATCAATCTAGAAGTAGATGGTAGAGTCTGAGTCCCTATGCTCAGGTCCCTACCTGCGATCCAACCCAAAGATTAAGAGGAAACCCTATGACTCTTAATCTGTACCTTTATAATGACTCAGTTATATAAATCATAACCGATACGAAACATTGTTTCTAATTTGAATTTTTGATATAATTGAAAAATTATATAACATTGAAAATTTTAATTATATTAAAAATAATCGATTTATAAAAAAAGTAAATATACGAAAAGCTTACGGTGGGCTTAAAGTACTTCACGTCAAAGTGTTTTTTACTCGAAACTAACTTTTGATATAAATAATTTAAAATAGGTTTTAATATACTATGCTTCGTAGTTGGTAGGTAAATGTGGTCTCATCTCCCAAATGAAGGAATGCCTGGAAAAACGCCTGGAGATTTCTGATCTTTCTTTAAATCAGTATGCTTGGGGGAGCATAAGTGAAAAGACTGTATAGAAATACAGTGAACGATGCAGTGTTCCGGGCTTCTTCGCCACTACTTTATGGTGAATGGGAGATAGAACTCAGGTATAAAGAAAAAAAATGGTATAAAATATATTTGTATTCGTTAATTAGGTGAATCTAACCCTTTTGGCCATGAAAGTCTACTTTTCCCAATTTCTTTTCAAAAAGTATCTCTGTGTATTACATTGCAAATATGTATTCGTGGGAGATTATTGGGTTAAAGAGAGATTGTGAGGGTTAAAGGGAATTTATGTAGGTTTAAAGCCGGTGAATCCAGTTCGGCGTGGGATTGTAAATGACTACTGATATCTAAATTGTCAGGTCCTAGTATTATGACTGAGACAGATAAAAATCGTGAACTCAAGCAGTCAGAGAAAAGCTCGTTGTATGATGAGGAATTTCCCGGGTCAGGGGTAAGCGAAGGTAGAAAAAATGATCTGGAAGCCATTGACATAATCGGGTCTTTAATGAAGGATGAAGAATTCTCGTTAGAAAACGAGAGCAGTTTTACCATTAATAAAATCTTATCATTTCTTAACAGAGAAATAGACGAAAACCAGAACTTTACCGAAGCATTGCTGATTAAAGGTACGGTCCTTTACAAAACTGGCAAATATAATATTGCAATAGAAACTTTTGACCGAGCTCTGGAAACTATACCAGAAGAGATCCCCGGGGAAAACTTGTCTCTATGGACAGAAAGTGATAGTATAAACTATAAGTATGCACTGAAACTCAAGGCTTTTGCCCTATTCAGGCTTGGAAAATACAGAGAAGGACTGGATGTGCTTAATGAGATCTTGGCAGTTTATCCAGATGACATGGAGATTCAGGAATATAAGACTATAATATCTACACTTGAAGATGAAAGTCTGATTAAAGAGTTGAACAATCTCCCATATATCTATCCCGAAAAATCTGGTACCTGGGAGCGTGGATACAGACAGGCTTATGAACCAGATAAGTATGCCAGAGTGCTTGAAGAGCTTGACAAAAGCCTTGAGATTAACCCTCAAGATTCGGACATCTGGAGGTATCGGGGCTCTGCACTTTATATGCTTGGCAGGTATGCTGAAGCACTGGAGGCATTTGATAAGTCCCTGGAAATTGATCCTAAAAATGAAGATGCCTGGAGCTTCAAAGGTTCTACTCTTTATATGCTTGATATGCCTGAAAAAGCCCTAAAAGCACTTGATAAAGCGCTACAAAAGAATCCCAACAAACTTGAGACTTGGTTCAATAAGGGATCTATCTTTTTTGAACTCGGAAGATATCAGCAAGCACTCTCTGCAGTAGACAACGCCTTAAGAATCAATGCTAACGACAGAAATGCTTTAAATCTCAAGAATTCTATTCTTCGTAAACTTGACAAAGAATTAATTATTTGATAAGACGATGAAGAATCAATTATTTGACAAGGCGATGAAGAATCATTATTTGATAAGGCGATGAAGAATCAATTATTTGCTCAGCACAGATAATTAGTTCCCTTAATATATTTGCATATTTTGAGAGAAAATTCGAGGGAAATCACCCTCAAAACTTCGATACTGGCTGATCTGAACTTAAATTACGGTTTTTCTTTTCACTTCTTCTCTTTTCTTCCCTTTTGTTTCTCGTGTAGTTCTATTCTAAAGTCATATTACCTGCTCTGAAGCCTAGTTCTGCATTCGTTGATTACCTCAGTGGGACTGGAGTATTCTTTGTCAGGGCAGGCCTCAAGAGCCTTTATTATTACGTTGCGGACATGAAGATTTCTGGCCTCGTTGATAAGCTCCTGCTTCGATGCAGGATATTTCCTGGTATGGAAAACCTCTATAGCTCTTTGAAAGCCTTCGAATTCATTGACGACATCATCAGAACTGGAATATTCGCGGTTTGGAATGTTTTCAAGAGTCAGCATTGTGTCGCCACTGATATTCTGCCTTCTGGCTTCGTCGATAATTTGCTTCTTATTTGCAGGGTATTTCACATTTCCTAAAATGCTCTGGACTTCAGTAATACTTGCTTGCATAACCTTTCTCCCCCATGTTTGATCCTTTTTCTGGAGTCCCTTGCTGGCATCAGGTGGTGTTTTACTCCTGTGTTAGCAGGTTAATTTTTTGGACTTTAAATGCTTGATTCTAATGCTTATCGCCTTATCCAATTTAATTGCCCACCCTTCATACATTATTACTCTAATATAATAAAAAGAATACAAGCCAAATCTTTGCTAAAAGAAGATTTTTCAGGTTAGAATTGCGAATCAGGTTAGAATTGCGAATCAGGTTAGAATTGCGAATTTTATCACTGTTTGAGAACTTAGTGGCTGGGAGTTAACGTACATACTTAGTGTATAGGAGAGGGCTTAATTCTCAAAAGAAAAGTTTATCCTGATAAAGATGGATGCATTTCACCTTTGCCAGTGGGTTTCCTCCATGTCAATAGCCGCAAAAATCTGTACGAGAGGGTGTCTTTTAATAGCTTTAATCAAATCTTCCGGGGTATACTCCATACCATACTCGTAACATGAAAAAAGCCCCATATGATACAGGATTACATCCCGCTCTATGCGCGTAAGTCTTATGTATTTCTTAATTCTTTCAATGGATAGAATCGAATGTTTGTTATTCGCAGGATGTCCTTCTAACGTTCTATAGTTTCCATATTCTCCAATGTATAACCCTTCCTTGCAAATATCATGGCATAAAGCAATAATTACTAGAGAATCTTCAGGAAGCTGTTCTTCCCTTTTCAGGCGAGAGTTAGATAATTTAAGGGGCTCCAATAAGTTTAAGCAATGTTCCGCAAGCCCTCCAGGATAATCCCTGTGATATTTTGTACTTGCGGGGGCAATAAAGAAGTCCGAATTTTTGAGATAATGAATATAGTCTCTAATTCCTTCTCTTTTTATATCCTTCAAAAGATCGATTATATAAGTCTCGTTGGCAAGAATTTCACTCTCAGTTAGCATTCCAACCCCTTTAAGCGCCAAAATTATAGAGATCTTACACTTTTTTTCAGGTTAAAGACAATATTTGTTAATAATTGTGAATCTACTATAATCCTGAGAGCCTACATAAACCTAATAGAATAAATTTTCCTTAGATTTAATAATTATAGAATATTAAGGAAAATATACAAAAGAGTAAAAGGTTTGCTCTATGACTATTTGAATAATTTTTAATCTCCGTTGTGCCTATCCCAGAACCTGATTAAATTTGATTATTGCTGCTAACATTACAACTATGGGGTATGTTCATTCTTTGATCATATCCTGAAAATGCTTTTTGCATAACTCTATCCAGCTTGTGCCCATAGTACGCGACATTCTTACTTCGTGCTACAAGGCTAGATACACAGATGAATTTAAATGCTTAGGCACATCAGGTATCCGGGCAACACAGATAGCTACACAGTAAAGGGAGAAATTTGTGATGGAGCAGTCGATTAAAAAGCAGGATATGTGAATATGGCTGACTGTTACAGTAATCGAAAGTACATCCTGTATGATCTTGCAAATTTCCGGCTGGAACTCGAACGTTTATAGTTTCTCCCAAATACGATTATTTAGAAAACTTTAAGCATCGAAAAATACATATTTTTAATTGCTGTTTAAGGCGCTGTCTCTGGAAAATCAGGATTAAATGATATCCTGGGCTGAATTCAGGAAGATATGTCTGCATTTTTACAAATATCCTGTCATTGTGATTGTGAAAAAGTCTGAAGCCCAGTGTGACAAGATGAGTTGACACTTATCGTATGAAGGAGTTAGAATCATGCGTGACGCGAAACTGATAAGCGTACTTGCAGAATATCTCGCAAAATGTGCAGAAATCCATGCAAGGAACGAACCGATACCGCCAGAAAGCCTGGAAAAGTTTTTGATTGACATTGTAAGCTGCCTTGAGGTTGGTGGTATAGGTGATGTAGGAAAAGAGCTGGTTCCACTCAAAAGGGCACGCGCAACCATCAGGCTTGCAAGGCGTGAGTTTGAGTGGCAGTGCGATAATATAGATCATCCTGAAGACTGGGAAACCTGCCTGCGGAATGCAGTCTCAGGAAACGTATAAATTTTTTAATTCTACCCCTGAACCAGTAGAATTACGGGAGATATTCAGGTTTTACCCTCTGCAGAACGAGGATTGAGAGCCTCCGTATCTTTCCGGAGACTGGTTCAGGTTAAATTCTGCAGGCATATCTCCAGGCAACCTGTGCATTCGAACGGCTCTCTTGCATAAAGATTGTCCTTAAAATAGCTTAGAATCCGCTCTTAAAATTACCCGTTGAGTTTAGCTGATATGAGAAGCCGGGATTAGCTAATAGCGAAGAGCCGAAAATTCACAGCTTTCATATGGCTGTTCTGGTTTTTAGGTTTTACTTTAAGTCAGGTTTTACTTTTAAATTTTCAGTAGTAAGAAAGGTCAGGAGAGGCCGCTTTTTCCTCCAAGCTCATTTGCTCTCTTTTCGGCTTCTTCCTTTGTCTGGAAAATCTCACCGGTGCAGCTACAACTTCGAGTATCGTGGTTGCAGTGGTAAATAACATACAGAATCTCTGACAGGTTGTCAGTGGGCACATAACTGAGCTCGGCTTCCCCCCGGCTTATACGGGTATAACTTTGCCCATCGATCTCGATTTCTCCTGCATCTCTCATAGGGTCATACCCAAAAAACGCAACGCTATCCGTTGCTGCCTCCCACTCTTCCACAAAATATTCAGGCTGGTTTTCAATGTAATCTATCTCACAATCCAGAGGGGCAGAACATTTTACATATTCAAACATGCTTTCATATATGTTTGCCTGCTTTATTTTTCCATAATATATAATATTTATATTTTTCATTTCTGTTTCTCCATATCTAATCGTATTGTTCTGTATGTCTTTAAAGTATTAAAGAGGAAACTAAAGAGAGAAGTAATGAGAAATTTGATTTTTCTTTCAGTTTTTTGTATTTAAGGATAAAGTCTTAAACAAGGATAAATTCTAAATAAGGATAAAACCTCAAATCCTATCTATATAATACCTCAAATCCTGTCTTCCGCAGTCTAAAGAGGGGACGAGAGAAAGGAAGAAAAGATAGACCTAATCTAAATTTCTTTTTGAATTTTGCCATTTTAATACATTTTAATAATGTGCTCTTCAGTATTTGCATTAATTTACTTCCTCAAGGGGTTTCCTTGCTTTTTACCTCTTCCCTGTACTCTCTGACAAACTCAACATATTCTGCAGCGTTTTTTGCTATGGCTTCAATTTCTGATATCTCGATTTCCCTCTTAACCCTACCCGGAACCCCAATAATCAGGCTGTTTTCAGGAAATTTCTTTCCCTCTGGAATCAGTGCGTTCGCGCCTACTATGGAGTTTTTTCCTATTTCAGCTCCGTTTAATACTGTAGAGTTCATTCCTATAAGCACATTGTCTTCTATTCGGCACCCGTGAAGTACAGCTCCGTGCCCGACACTTACCTCATTTCCTATCTGAACTCCGTTCTCAGGGTCTGCATGAATTACCACATTATCCTGGATACTTGTACGATTACCGATTTTTATTCTATTCCTGTCTCCACGAAGCACGGCATTAAACCATATGCTTGAAAGGTCCCCGACTTCAACATCCCCTATGATGCTTGCAGAAAAGGCAATAAAAGCTGTCTCTGAGATTTTTGGGCTTTTACCTTTAAAATCCATTATCATAATTCTCTCTCCGTGTTTCCCCTGGCTTTTATTTTGTTCATAAAACTAGCCTTGCTAGGCATTTAAATAAGCAATCTGATTGTTTTAGTATCAGATGCAAAGTTATTAGAAACTATTTATTTATTATCAAACTTTATTATTTAAATTATAAAGTTTGATAATAAATAAATAGTATGATAAAATCCGGGAAGAGGCAAAACTAAATGCAGATAAAATTGGACCCAAAATAAAATTAAAAAGAAATAGAAAAAAGAAATAGAAAAAAGAAATAGAAAAAAGAAATAGAAAAAAAAGTAAAACTGGAGGAAAAGTAAAATCAAAAAGATTTACTCCTCTATTACTCAGTCTTTAGCACACTCTTGGAATCGGGTCTCCAGCAGGTATATCGACATAACGCATGCCGCCAAAGCGGTTTCTCAGGATTACTTCACCTTTATTGTCTGGAGTAACCTCTCCTATAACAGCCGCATCCCTGCCGTATGGGTGCTGTCTTAAGATTGAAAGCACTTCTTCTTCAAAACCGGATCTTACTCCGATGACTGCCTTTCCTTCGTTTGCAACCTCAAGGGGATCAAGGCCCAGCATCTCACAGGCTGCGGAAACGGCTGGCTTGAAAGGAATCCAGTCTTCTTCAATAAGAATCCCTGTTCCTGACTTTTCTGCCATCTCGTTCAGGGCGTTTGCAAGACCTCCGCGTGTCGGGTCTTTCATTGCTGTAATGACAGGTTTCCCATCGAGAGTTTTGAGTTTAAGGAGAGGCTCTATTAGCTTCCAGAGCGGGGCTGAGTCCGAGACCAGGTCAGTATCAAAATCAAAACCTTCCCTGTGAGCCATAAGTGAGATACCGTGGTCGCCAATAGTGCCTGTGACCAGGATTTTATCTCCCACCTGAAGCCCTGAGTCCCTGACCGGGCTATCCGTAATTCCTAGCCCTGCCGTGTTCAGGATAATTGAATCAAGTGCGGCTTTCTCCACGGTTTTCGTATCACCTGTTATTATGGGCACTCCAGCTTCTGCAGCCGTTTCGTCCATTGTCTTGATTATTTCCTCAAACTCAGTGAGTGGAAAACCTTCAGGGACTACGACCGCACAGGTAAGAGCAAGCGGCTTTGCTCCCATAACTGTGAGGTCATTGATAGTGCCTGCAACTGCAAGCCTTCCTATATTGGTATTCGGGAAAAAGGCAGGTGTTATCACGTGGCTGTCAGTGGTCAGTACGAGTTCGCATCCCGTGTCTAGACCTTCAAGCCTGACGGTGGAACCGTCATCAAGACATTCAAGCCCTATCGAGCCTGCACTTTTATTGTGAAAATTTTTAAGAATTATTTCTCCTATAAGTGCCTGCATGACCTCTCCACCTGCACCGTGTTCAAGAGAAATAGTATTGGATTTCATATGGGTCTCCTTTTAACTCCTCTGGGTCTTCTCAATCCGATTTAACTTTTTTGTATTCATGGTTTTATCTTAATCTCTTAACCTGGTTTCTGTTTTAATTTTCCTTGACCGGCTTCTACCTTATATTCCTTTTAACAGGTTTGTTATTTCTTCTGAGTTTCTTTAACTCCATGCTCAATAAAGTCAATCCAGGTTTCCAGGCTTTCCCAGTCATGCTTCGAGGTTAGGAGAACTGGCACATTCGGGTTCAAGGAAAGGATGTCTTCTCGCATTTTCTCGGCATCGACATCAACCGCATGGGCAATGTCAACTTTATTTATGATCGCAAGCTCTGCGGTCTTAAAAATCATTGGGTGCTTGAGGATAATGTCGTCTCCCTCGGTCACGCTCACAACTACAACCCTCAGGTGCTCTCCCAGTTTGAAGTCCACGGGGCAGATCAGGTTGCCTACGTTTTCAATTAGCAGGAGATCTGTGTTATCGAGGTCGATTTTATCCAGGGCTTTTTCCACCAGCTTTGCATCCAGGTGGCATTCTTTTCCGGTATTTACAGGGATAGTGGGGACATCAAGTTTCCTGAAACGGGAGGAATCCATCTCTGCTATTACGTCCCCTGCAATTACAGCTACTCTATACTTTTCTTTGAGATGACTGATTGCCTCCTCAATAAGAGTGGTCTTTCCTGAGCCGATAGCTCCCATAACATTTACTGAAAAAATCTTATGCTTGTTAAGTTTCTTTCTATTTTTTTCAGCAACTTTGTCATTTGCTTTGTAGACATCATGTCCCATATGGATTACATGCATTAACATAAACATCACTTGGGGGAATTACTTATTATTACTATCTGCGGTTCGATCTTCTTCGGTTTCGATTTCGATGCTTTTGATTATAAGTTCTCTGCCGCCTTTAATATTTGCCTGTTTTCCACAGATAGGGCAATCCATAGCTGCCACATAAGCAAGAAGTTCGCTTCTAAGTGCACTGCTCTCCCGTATCTGTCTTTCGTCTATATCTCCCTCATACCCGCACTCGCACTCAAGGGTAGGCGCCACCATTTCTACAACAAAATCCGCATTTTCTGCAATGCTTCCCTCTGCAAGGACATTGAAACAGAAGTTGAGCTGTTCGGGATTCGTATGACTCAACCTTCCCATTTGGAGAGTTAATTTCTTAACTTCTGTAGCTCCGTTGGCATTAGCAGTACTGATTACCTGATCAAAAATCTCACAGGCTATAGAAAATTCATGCAAGATTGCTACCTCCTTCTCTGGAGTATCTGAACCAGTTGTAGCACATGCCTTCCTGGCTGACCATACATGGGCCTGCTGGACTTTTCGGGGAACAGTCTTTCCTGAAGTTCGGACATTGAGAAGGCTTTGCTTTTCCTGTAAGGATAGCTGCACAGATACAGCGTTTCTTATTCTTTTTCCCAACTTTCTTTTGGACTTCTTCAAGAGCAGATGCATACAGGTCTTCGTGCTTCTTTGCAGCGTCTTTTTCCTCAAACTCTTTCCTTAACACAAGTCCTGAATTTTCTATTTTTCCTATACCTCGCCACTCCGAATCCGAAGTTTCGAATACCTTTTCCATCATTTTCAGGGCAATCTGGTTTCCTTCAGGTTTCACAGCTCTGGGGTAACCGTTGTTTACCCTTGAGCTGCCCTCCTCTACCTGCGCCTGCAGCAGGCTTATACCAAGGAGGATGTCTCCTGCCTCAAATCCACTAACGACGACAGGAAAACCCTTTTCTGCGAGCGGCTCAAAAGGTTTTGTGCCTATTATAGTTGCCACATGCCCTGGAGCTATAAATGCATCAACATTTGCATCCCTGGCAAGGAGTTCGATTGCAGGAGGAGTTTGCTTCTGGGAGGTAAGAAGGCTGAAGTTCTCAGGAGTCTTTCTTAAGAGGGCAGCCGCATTTGCAGGAACTGTGGTCTCAAAGCCTATTCCAAAAAAAACTACCTCAAGTTCTGGCTTTTTCTCTGCAAGGGCAACTGCATCGTCAATGCTATAGACCATCCTCACATCTGCCCCTTCAGACTTTGCATCCAGCAAGCTTTCGGCCGAACCGGGAACTCGCATCATATCTCCGAAGGTGATAACAGTTGCTCCGCTTTTCGCAAGGGCGATTGCAATATTTATATCCTCTTCAGGAGTAACACAGACAGGACATCCGGGACCACTTATTACCTCGATATTATCTGGAAGGACATTCCTTAACCCGTATTTTGCTATGGTCCTCTCGTGCGTTCCGCAGACATGCATTATGCGAAGCGGTGTTTTTGAGCCCCTGATTCTCTCCAATAGCTTTTTCTCAAACTCAGGAATGTCTGGCTTTGAAGAAGAATTCCCGTTTTCCATTTTATCAGCATCCGTTTTTCAGGGGGATTCACTTTCTAAGGTGTCGATTTCTTCAAGCCCTGCAATCTGTTTGAGAAGGCGCATTGTTTCTTCACTTTCTTCTTCGGAGATTTCCGCAATTGCATATCCCACATGGACAAGGACATGCTTTCCGATTATGGACTCACTGGCACCTCCCAGCAAATTCATATTTACGTTTCTGCGAACCCCGCCCATATCGACAGTTGCAGTGCTTTCATCTACGACAGACACTATTTTTCCAGGAATAGCTATACACATGTTACCTCGAAATATTTTCTTTCAAAATTCTATTAGTTTATGGTAATTATTTTTTTCATGATATAAATTCCTGTATCAGGATGATATAAATTCCTGTATCAGTATATTTATAGGAATTATTTTACAGGAGATATATATTTGTATGGTATATATATTTACAGGTTTTAACCGGGCAAAAACCTATCCAGTTTACTTCCTTAATTGGTTAAATAGCCCGCATCCCCATCTCCTTTTTTACTTCTAGAGTGCTGCTTTTAACCACAGGTTTTTCCTTTCTTCACTTGCCGCAAATAGAAGAACGGAGGTTTCACAAACAGGAGCTGAATTCTACGTTTTAAATATGTATATTATCGAAAATTGTTTATTAAAATTCTATGGTTCTATATTATATTCTTTTTGCTTTTTCACTTCACTTGTATAATTTAAAGATGTTTTTGCCCTACTATTGAATTTGTTTTAGAAGGTTTCTTGAGAAAAGTCCTAAAATTACTTTATCTGAGCATGAATTCCATAGGTTTTAAATTGTATGAATAATTCGAACTTGAGTATTATCTCTTCTTTAACTTCATGCAATATGATAAACTTTTTTAGCACTTTTTAATCCTAGTTTTTCCTTAAAAACCTTTTTCAGAGTACTAAAGGTTATAATAACAAGAATAACTATAGGAAATCCGAAATTAAATCTCTACCTCAACAGGATTAGCAGAGATACCACGAATTCATGTAGTGGCACCTCAGTCCCGATTGAGATGATTCAGGTATTAAACATTCCCTGCAAATAAAATAGCTTTTCCTTTGCCTTTTAAAATCTTTCTGCACTTTACCCTGTTTTTATGCGTTTTGTCATAATACACGCAAATTTCTAAGTATGAATTACTATCTCATTGGTAACTTTTAACTTTTGCAATTAAGTTTATTCTTTTGAATCTCTTTTCTTTTTCAAAATGATTTAATTCCACTTATTTGTACTACATTGCCGATTATTGCACATTAGATTTCTTACTCATTTAGAAAGCTCATTATACTTGTTGCTGAATTATAAGTTTGCAATGCAACCAATTAATATAATTATCGTATCGTGTAAAAAACCTTAAATACTATTCCCTCATTGAAAACATTAACCGTAAATTTATGTATATATTTATATAATTACGATGGATAATTATTCGAAATTTTCTTCGTAGGTATAATTTGGGTAAAATCAAGATGTGGTAGAGATGAGTACTGGAATAAAAAATCTTGTCCGTACACTGGACAGTGTGGACTTCTTAAAAATGGACCGCCGCACTTTCATGAAAGCAGTAGGTGTAATGGGAGCATCTGCGTTCCTGGGCACCTACAAGACTGAGATTGTAAATGCGCTTGAATTTGCAGAGACCAAGCTTATCTGGATGCATGGTTCAGAATGCACAGGCTGTTCCATATCGCTCTTAAATGCAGGCAATCCTGACCTTGTACAGGCACTACAAAAGCTCAATGTCAATCTTGTTTTCCATGAGACTATTTGTGCACAGCAGGGAATCTGGAATGATGGTAAGCTTGTAAACAATGCCGAATTTAACTCTGAAATACTCCTCGAGGAAACTTATAAGGAAGGCAATTATATCCTGGTCGTTGAAGGCTCAATTCCGAATGGTCCGAACGGTACAGGACGCTACCTGGTCATTGGAAACAAGCCTTTCAAAGAATCTCTTGCAGAAGCTGCAAAGAACGCAACTGCTATCGTCGCAGTAGGCACATGTGCTTCATATGGAGGAATCACCTCTGCAGATAGCGATGTTGCCGAGGACACAGACTATAGAGGAGTTGCTTTCTCAAAGACTAACAAAAATGGAGGTATGCTTCAGGAGCTTGGAATCGATAAGCCGGTAATTAATATCCCTGGTTGCCCTGCTCATCCCGACTGGGTTCTTCTTACCCTTGGAGCGATGATTCTCGAAAAGATTAAACTTGAAGACATTCCATCAATTGTGGATGATTACGGTAGGCCGAAGGTCTTCTATCCCCCAGACCACACAGTGCATGAAAACTGCCCACGCCGCGGGTACTATGACCGTGGAGAATTCGATGAAGAAGTAGGAGGAGAAAAGTGCCTGTGGAAATTAGGATGTAAGGCTCCTTATTCTCACGCAGACTGCGGGATTCGCAGATGGAATGGTTCAGTAAGCATGTGTACCCAGGCAGGCGGCCCTTGTATTGCCTGTGTAGAACCTGGATGGCCAGACATTGCAAGGCCACTGTTTGTTGAGCGTGAAGATGTGGGAATTGTCGGAGCAAACATTGATACGGTAGCCAAGGTTGCAGTAGGAGCAGCTGCAGTTGTTGCAGGTGTGCATGCTGTAAGGAGAATGAAAGGAGAGTGAGTGAAAAATGGTAAATGTTACAGTTGATCCCTTAACCAGAATTGAAGGCCACCAGCGCGTATCTACTGAAGTAGATGCTAATGGTG
Source organism: Methanosarcina flavescens (assembly GCF_001304615.2). Classification (NCBI taxonomy): domain Archaea; kingdom Methanobacteriati; phylum Methanobacteriota; class Methanomicrobia; order Methanosarcinales; family Methanosarcinaceae; genus Methanosarcina; species Methanosarcina flavescens. The sequence goes on from NZ_CP032683.1 coordinate 2,446,088, forward strand.
TCATAACTGATGCCCAGTCATCTTCCCTTATATTCAGAGGTTTTGAGCGCATTTTGCAGAAACAGGACCCAAGAGACGCAGCCTTTCTTACCCAGAGAATTTGTGGTGTCTGTCCTATTTCTCATGGAATAACAGCCACAAACGCCCTCGACGACCTTTATGGCGTCGCTGAACATGTTCCTAAAGATGCTCTTGTAATGAGGAACATACTCCAGGGACTGAACATGATTGCAAGCCATGCAACCCATATCTATGTGCTCTGGGGCCCTGACCTCTCAAACCCAGCGTACAGAGATGTTCTTACAACTCTGGGAGACACTGGAAACGCAGTCTGGAAAGAAATGGTTGGAAGGTTTGCCCCAATTAGCTACAAGATAGATGGCACGGCTGTACCTGCGGGAAGTTCATATCTGGCAGCAATTCCTGAAAAGAAGCGTCTTCATGAGGCTATTGCACTTATTGCCGGTAGAATGCCTGGCCCTGCATCCCTTTATCCAGGTGGATATACCTACCCGGCTACTGTTGCAGATATAACCAAACTTTCCACCTACTATCTGGAGGTCATGGACTTCGTATCCAAGCATACTCTGAGAGTTCCATTCGATACCTGGATAGAAAATACCTATAAGGCAAGCTCTCCTCAGAAAGCAGTAAGCTTTGTTACTGAACATCTCCAGGGTCTTGTTGACAAATCAACTACATCCAATGATTTCTCCAAAGAGGCAGGTTGGGGAGACGTGGAATTTTATGCAGCTTTTGGTTCCGAACTTGTAGGAGAAACACTCCTTGGCCTTCCAGCAAGCCTTAAACTTGATACAATCGGTGGGTACAAGGATCCCTCAAAGATCTGCTTTGTTTCATATGGTGGATATTACAAGCCCAAAGACGGATACGACCCGAGGAGCCCGGCAGGAGACCGTATTTTCACCTCAGGTGTGGTATCAGGTAATCTCGAATACCTGAAATTTGATCCAGACAAGATTACGGAGAGTACTGCTCACTCCTTCTACGATAATAGTAATAACGACCTCCCACCATTAAAAGGCGAAACCGTTCCGTTTACGGATCCAGATAAAATCGTCTACACAGGAGGCTCGGATAGCCAGTACAGCTGGGATAAGGCTCCGAGATACGACGGAATTCCAGGTGAAGTCGGGCCTCTTGCACGCATGCTGAATATAAAAGAGCCGCTTGTAACCGGTCTGGCTCAGGCCTTGGCTGAGAACGGCTACTCTCCAGCTAATGTATACACCAGAATGCTGGCTCGTATGCAGGAAGTTGCAGTTCTCGCATATGAACTTCTCAACTGGGTAACAGTTGACTATGAGCCAGGAGGAAAGATCTCCGTGCCTGTAGACCTTAATGCAGCTAAGAATAACCAGGGAATGGGCTTATGGGAAGCACCTCGTGGAGCTCTCGGACACTGGGTCTCTGCTGGAAGCGATGGAAAGGTCACTAACTATCAGTGTATAGTTCCGGGTACCTGGTTAATGTCCCCAAGAGACAGCAAAGGCATACCTGGCCCGCTTGAACAGTCCCTCATTGGTTCAAAAATTAACCCCGTCGGAGATGTCGATTATACCAATCCAATTGGTATCTACCATATGGGCAGATCCTATGATCCTTGCATCTCATGTGCAGTCCACACCATTGACCTGACTGGGAAGCGTGCTCCAAATACTCTAAGAATACTTTAAGTATATACAAGGAGATGACCCACAATGAAATCTAATAACAACCGGTCAATGGTTGTTGAGCGCTATACAATAACTGACAGGATAGCTCATACTGTCCATGCTATTGCGATGATAGTGCTCATCATTACCGGGTTAAAGATCTATACGGGATGGGACTTTATGAGTTTCAGTACTGCCCGTGCCCTTCACATGATAATGGTTCCGTTCCTGCTTGCAGTGAACTGGATCCTTATCCCATACAATATTTTTTCCGAAGGTCGTGGAGTATTCGGAAAGATCTCGCATTTTACGGATCACTATATTTTTGGTCCTAAGGATGCAGTGCGCCTGGGTGGTATAATTAAAAACTTCTTCAGGAAGGGCAGGTATCCTGCCTATTCCATCTATGATGAAGAAAAAGGTCACTACGAGACCAAACTTCATCCCGTAATGAAGATCCTGATTGTATTTGAGGGTACAGCAATCTTCCTGATTGCGGTTTCAGGCATTGTACTGTATAAGCTTGACTGGTCAGTCTTCGGGCTGCCAATAGGGTCATGGATTCTTTCGATCGGAAACTTAATTGCGCCTTACTTCGATTTGACTGCTATTCAATTCTACAGAATACTTCACCTGGCGTTGACTTACTGGTTTATCTTTGAACTGGTAGTGCATGTGGGTATTCTGGAGTTTGACCCTAATGTCTGGAAGTACTATAAAGCTATCTTCTGGTCAGGAAAAGAAGATTTCTCAGACCCTCACTACTCAGAGTACATAGAGAAATATTCAAGGTTTGATGCCAAGGAAAAAAAGCACTCAAAACACTGAAAATTGCTAAAGAAAAACCTTAACTGGAGAAGGTAATATAGGCATATTCGAAAAACCTGTACACCTTTTAATTAAGTGAGAATATGTCTATATTACATGCTCCAGTCCGCATCCTGGGATGCGGAAGTCCATTAATGGGAAATGACGGTATTGGTCTCAAAGTGATTGAGGCCCTTCACAAAACCGAACTTAAAGACCTCAAAGACCTTGATATCGAGGATGCAGGTGTCTGCGGACTTGATCTCTTAAACCTGCTCGAAGGTGCCAGGAAAGTCATTATAGTGGATGCAATTCTGGCAGACAGCCCTCCTGGTACAGTACACCGTATAGAAGGAAAGGACTTACTGGATGGTACCGAGCCTCACCCTCTGGTTTCGATGCATGACCTTACAATTACTGATGTATTGAAAATAGGAGAACAGGTCCAATCGCTTCCGGAAGTCGTAGCTATTGGAATTGAGATAGGTTCTCCCGTTACTGAGATTACACAGGAGATAAGCCCCAATGTGCTTAATGGCGTGGATAAGGCCATACTGCTTATCAAAGAAGAAGTCTATTCCTCGCTTTAATCTTGTTTTTGTTAACTTACTTTGATTCAGGTCTTGTTTTAGGTTTTCTGCTTGATGATACTGAACAAAGCTTTAACAGGATGAATATAGCCCTTAAAGAGCGCGTTGAGCAAGCAGACCGAGCAGTTCTGAACCCTGCATGCAAATAAGTTAAACTTAAAATTTTGCTGGATAAAACGGCTATTTTAAGAATCTGCCTGAAGGGAATATGCAAATTTTAGTTCCCTTCAGGGTTAATGCACTCTCTTTTCCCTTTACGGATTATTCGGGTTTTCCCGGTACCCAATTGCTATAAAGCTTCCACTCGATTAAAGAATCCTCCCTGTCTGTTTCAATGTAAAATCTCCATATAATGGGTTCACTTACTGCGGAAAATTCCAAATTCATGAGGGTGTCAGGTAGAAGTACGGATTCTCTGTATTCTCCTGTGCTCGTTTTTATCCGGACGCTTGATTCGTTGGTCTTGAGGTTTCTCAACTCAAGGCGTATTGATTTGCCGGCTTCAGCTCCAAAAGAATAGTTGCTCCCTCTCCAGGTCCCTGCAGTAAGGAATTTGCGCCCCTGACTATCAACTGTATGGGGTAGTTGGGTCACAGGTGGAGTAATCGGTTTAGTTACACGAACCTGGGGTTGATCGATCGGAACTGCCTGCGTTGCCATCAGTGGAGGTTCAGCTACCGGTACTTCAGGAGGTTGAGGTATTTTGACTGCAGGCGCCGATACTCGTGGAGCCTTGGGCGCTTCTACCGGTGGGACTTCAGGTGCCTTTGCTGGTCCAACCGGAGATGCCCTTGGTGTCCGAACCGGAGATTCCGGGAATAAAGGACTCGGAACATCCGATACCTTTGGCTCTGTTGATGGTAAAGCCTCAGGCGTGCCTGTGACAAACTCTTCATCCAGGCTTCCTATAGTCTCTGGCCCCACAATACCGTCAACCCTCAGTCCGCGTGCCTCCTGGTAGCTTCTGACTGCCAGTTCGGTTTCTTCATCAAAAGTACCGCTGGCTCCAGTTTCGGGCACAGGAATACCCAGGAATATAAGAGCCTGCTGAACTTTTCTTACTGCTGAGCCGCTATCCCCTCTCTGGAGAACTCTTTCGTTGTCATAACAAGCCTCCAGAACCTCATCGCCTGCAAATCTCGGCGATCTTAAGTCGTGACCATCCCCAATAGTCATATTCTATCCCCCATACTTTGCTGCAAGCTTTCTCCCTTAAAGATGCAGTATTAATACTAAATGTTACTAGCCTTAAAATTTCAATAAATAAATAGTGATATTAAAATATATAAGGTTTTAGAAAAGCTATATTTATTTTTAAGTGTACACGGCTGTACACGGCTATTTTTATAAATTAAATGTATTAAAAACCATTTCGGAGGACATCTCTGGTTTATCCGGATATGCTTGAAATTTCTCAGAACAGATTCATCTTCTACAGGATTTTATAGAAATCTGATAAAGAGAGGCCTTCGTTCAAGCTTTTGCCTTTCTATTTTTTGAATTAGCCCTGAATAATACCCTGGCTGCGATATAAAAAGATTACTTGTGGAGTGAGGTCTGAAGATGTGATAGTCTTTAATATATTGGATTCCTTTTTTTATATGTCTTATATAAAATTATTTGCGACATGGGGGAAGTAGAATGAATAATGAGAGTTTACTTGAAAAGTTTAAAAATCTCGATTTCATAAAAATGGACCGACGGACATTTATAAAGGCTGTAGGGGCAATGGGGGCTTCGCTATTTCTGCAAATCTATAAAAGCGATATCGCTAAAGCCTTTAATGGGCTACCTGAAACCAAAGTACTCTGGCTTCACGGGGTAATGGACTCGGGATGTAGCATCTCAATGCTGGACGGAGAAAACCCGGACATACTGGAATTTCTCCAGCTTTTTAACCTCAACCTGCTTTACCATGAGGTACTGATGATGCAACAAGGAATCTTCGTAGATGGACAACTTGCAAATACGAGTGATCTGAACTCTGAAGTCCTGCTGGAAGAAATTCTGGAAAACGAAAGAGGCTATGTGCTTATTGCAGAAGGTGCAATCGCAAACGGGCCTCATGGTTCCGGGAAATACATGGTTCTCGGAGGAAAGATCTACAGGGATGTTTTCGAAAGAGCTGCGAGAAACGCCTCAGTAATTGTTGCAATCGGGCAGTGTGCAACCAACAGTGGAGTAAATGCCGCTGAAAGTGAGATCAATGATCTCATGGACCATCGTGGAGTTGCTTTTACTCGGGAAGACTCGTCAAAAGGAATTGTAGATCTGCTAGGGATAGATACGCCCGTTGTCAATGTTAACGGTTGTCCTGCCCATCCTGACTGGGTATTTTTAACCGTAGGCGCAATCGCCCTTGGGAAAATCAGGGTGCCTGACGATTTACCTGAAGTATTGGATAGGTGGTATCGTCCTAAGGTTTTCTACCCCCCAGACTACACAGTGCATGATAACTGCCCGCGACGTGGGTTTTATGACCGTGGAGAATTTGAGACTACAGTAGGCGGACCAAAATGCCTCTGGAAACTTGGATGCAAGGGACCTTACTCTCACGCAGACTGTGCCACACGCCGCTGGAACGGCCATATCAATTTCTGTCCGCAGGCTGGCTCTCCATGCATAGGCTGCGTACAGCCAGGTTTTCCGGATAGCACCAGGCCTTTCTATGTGGAGATAGAAGACGCCGGAATCGTCAATACTAACCTCGATACCATAGCAGGGGTAGCAATAGCAGGGGGGCTTATTGCTGCAGGTGCCCATGCCTTAAGAAGGACAGTTTTGAGAAAGCCAGAGGAAAAGGAAGGCACCACTGAAGAAAGCGCATTAGAGAGGGCAGGAGGTGAAAAATAATGGTAGAGGTAACCGTAGATCCCCTTTCAAGAATTGAAGGGCATTACAGGATCAATACTGAGGTCAGTGAGGACGGCGTGATTACTGACGCTCAGAGCAATGGCCTGGTTTTCAGGGGTTTTGAGAGGGCTCTTCAACACCATGATCCCAGGGATGCAGCTCTCTTTACCATGAGAATCTGCGGGGTCTGTCCGGTTTGTCACAGTATAACTGCAGCAAATGCTCTGGATGACCTTTTCGGGGTTGCAGACCAGGTTCCCAAAAATGCCCTTGTTATGCGGAATGTTCATCAGGCAATGAATTTTATAGCCAGCCATGCAGCTCATATTTATGTGCTCTGGGGTCCGGATCTTGCAAATCCCGCTTACCGAGATCTTCTCACACAATACGGAGATGTTGGAAATGCTGTATGGGGAGAGTTATCCGGACGTTTTATGCCTCTTGTAAACCAGGAGAGAGGTACCCGTTATCCTGCCGGTTCTTCCTATGTTGCTGCTCTCAGGGAGTTCCGCCGCCTTCACGAAGGTATTGCTCTCATTGCAGGCAAAATGCCTCATCCCGTGCTGCAGCATGTCGGAGGGGTGGTTTACTCTCCAACTGTTGCAGATATTCAGAAACTTATCTCGTATATTTCACAGACTGCAAAATTTGTTGAGAACTTTACACTTGGGGTGCCTCCGGAAACCTGGATTGAGAATACTTACAGGGCTTCTTCCCCGGAAAGTGCTGTGAATTTTGTTATTGAGCGCCTGCAGGAGCTTCTGGACGATTCTCTTAACAGCAATGACTTTTCACATGCTTCAGGCTGGGGAGACGTTCCGCTTTTTGCGGCTTTCGGTTCGGAACTGGTTGGAGAGACTCTGCTTGGCTTGCCAGTTAGCCTGAAACTTGACCGTTCAGGGGGCTATAAAGATCCTAACACAATCGGTTTTCTTTCTTATGGAGTTTTTTTCAAGCCTGAGAACGGGGATGGTTACGATCCGACAAGCCCCGCGGAAGACAAAGTTATTCCATCAGGCTATATGAACGGAAATTTGCAGCTTGAAAAATTTGATCACAGGAAGATTTCAGAAAATATCACTCATGCATTCTATATTGATGAAGAGGCAGACCGTCCTCCCTGGAATGGGGTTACAAACCCTGAGGATAATCCTGATGAAATCGATTATACCAGAGGTTCGGAAAGCCGTTACTCCTGGGTAAAGGCTCCTAATTATAGCGGCATTCCCTGTGAGGTCGGCCCGCTTGCCCGACTTCTGGTTATGGGAGAACCTCTTATTACGGGTCTTGCAAGAACTTTCCAGGAAAACGGCTACTCTCCTGCAAACAACTATACTCGTATGCTTGCAAGAATGCAGGAGATTCTGATAGTGATTCCCGAGCTGTTGAAATGGCTCAGTCAGGATCTTGAGGCAGGCGGAAAGGTTGCAGTACACACAGAACTTTCCATGGCAAGGGATTCCGAAGGAATGGGATTGTGGGAAGCCCCGCGTGGTGCCCTTGGGCACTGGGTAGCTACAGATTCGGATTCCATGACAACCCTGTACCAGGCTGTAGTTCCAAGCACTTGGAACCTTGCGCCGCGGAATGGGCAGGGGATTCCAGGCCCTGCTGAGCAGGCTCTTATAGGGACAAAGATTTCGGCTGCGGAAAATGCCCTTGGAGTGGATTATGCAAATCCACTGGGAATCCTGCATACGGCTCGTTCCTATGATCCCTGCCTTGCCTGTGCAATTCATACAATTGATATAACCGGAAAGAATCCTGATCACATTATCAGGGTAGTTTAAAGGAGGTTGGATTATGGTACGATCAGCCGAAAGACCCGCTTCCAGAAGAAAGGTTGTTGAGCGCTATACATGGCTTGAGAGGGTTACTCATCTGGTGCACCTTATTGCTATGTTTGTCCTGCTTATTACAGGATTCAAAATCTATGCCGGCTGGGATTTCATGTCCTTTGATGCAGCCAGAACCTGGCATATGATCGCTGTTCCCTTTTTCCTGGTTGCAAACTGGCTTCTGGTCCCTTATAACATATTTTCTTGCAAAGGAGAAAAATGTAGCATCAGGCACCGCATAGAGCATTTCAAAGAGTCTTACATATTCGGGAGAGCCGATGCAGAGCGCCTTATCGGTACAATCAAAAATTTCTTTGGAAAAGGCAGGTATCCGGCTTATACAATCTATGATGAGCGTAGCGAGCATTATGTTACGAAACTTCATCCCGCGATGAAGATTTTGCTTGTTTTCGAAAGCCTGTCAATTTTCCTGGTGGCAGTCACTGGGATTGTACTCTATAGTCTTACCTGGGCTCCGTTTGGAATTCCAATCTCAGAATGGATACTCTCTGTAGCCTGGTATTTTGCATCCCTGGTTAATGAAAACGGTCTGGCACTGCTCCGCTTTTTACACTTGTTTGCAGCCTACTGGTTTGTCCTTGAGCTTATAATCCATGTAGGAATAATTGAGCTTGATCCGAATGCCTGGAAATATCATAAGGCGATCTTCTGGTCCGGAAAAGAAGATCTCTCGGACAGACATTTTGTCAAAGTAATTGAGGAGGGTGAGCAAAAAGGAGTGGCAGGAGAGCACTGACAGTAAATTCCAGCAGCAGAAATATCAACTCCGAAATAAATATTGACATGTGTACCTATTTAAAAACGATTATATACCTACCATTCTTATTTATATACGGGAATCAGGATGTATGAACTGGCGGCAGTTCGGACAAAACTCAGCCAGATCATCCTCAACCTCTTGATTCTTTTTTCAGTGGTAGTGCTCTGGTTAACTGTGGTTGAGGTTGTTCTCAAATGTTTGGTAATTAAGGGCCCTTTTTGAGAATTCTCGGCTTTTCTTTTATTTCATTCTTAAATTTATTCGTTTTTCTCATTACTTTTCCTTGTTTCTTCTATACTCTAAACTTTGCCTCCTGTTTAATAATAAGTCTTAAGGAATAATCTGTAATACGAACTATTTGCCGCCTGTTTTTTTGTCTTTGACTTCGTGCTCTATAGAAAAACTCTTGAACAGGACCTGGATGTGTTAAAGAGCACTACAAGGCAATTTTCTGGTACGGCAAAGGGAGCTTGACAGATAGGTATTTGTCAAGTAGATTAAATAAGTGATCAAAAATGATAAGTAAAAGTATTTGAACATAGGTAGAAAAATAGTCGGCTAATCGAAAAATATAAACTGAAAGATAAGTCCCATTACGAAACCTATCGTGCTATAGTAAGCAAGTCACAGGTAGTTTTAACTTTTATACATAGCTTTTATGTTTGTTTTTACTTGTTTCTTATTCACGTATAGTTCTTATCTTCGCCCAAAGCATCTCCAGTCCCAGTCTTTACAGACCCATCTCCAGCCCCAGTCTTTACAGAACCAATCTCGGCCCCGGCCGCCCCAGTCTTTACAGAACCGCTGTCGATCCCAGTCATCACAGACCCACCTGCAATTCCGACCGCCATCTCTCCAGCCATCTCGATCGTCATCATCGTCATCTCGCCCCCTTGTAGGTTGTGCGCTCACTACCGCGACCATCATTGACATTACAAGCAAAACTAGGATAGAAATACCCAGTATCTTCTTAGTTCTGTCAGATATTTGTTTTCCCATTTGTCTACACTCCCAATTATTATTTAGTTTGATGCAATTTGAAGGCTGTTGATTTTTGATTCACTTCCAATCGGTAGATGCATCAATAAGTTTTGTTTTTTCCAGTTAACCATCCAGATTCATCTCTGGAAGGGTATAAGCATTGGTAACTTTTTCAATCTTCATTTTATATGCTGATGACTGCCGATGAAAGTTATCTCAAATTGTATTACCATGAGTTTTATGATTTAAGAAATATAAAAACTATAGAAATATAAATAAGTAATCAATATTAACTGAAAGGTAAAGTTATTTAGTCAAGTTTTTGCTAATATATCTTTAATAATATTATTTTTCTATAAATCTTTCTCGCATTCCGCAGAAAACTAGAAAAAGTACCTATTTGTTCAATATAGCAATGGACTAAAATATACATCATCTTTTCATTCTGTTTGTAACCTATATTCAAGCTTAGTGTGCCTGAGGTAGATATGCAAAATTAATGACATTAATTAGTTAGGTTAGAGAAAAGTTGATCAGTTAATCATGATCAGTTAATCATGATAATACTATAACATATAGATTTATTATTAACTGTCTCACTAAATAGAGTGATGTGTATTTGAAAGAATAAGGGCTCTCAGATTTTATGAGTCTTTACTCACTAATTTTTCCACAACCGAAATCCTTATTGTAAAGGCAGCGCTATGGCAGGACTATGGAAATGCAAAGGGAAATCCAGGTAATCTGCGGGAATGTAAATATCCCGAAGCTTTCTGACTTTCTAAAAACAATAAATTCGATAGCTTCCGAAAATGAAGTCATTATCCAGGGCTTAAATGCAGACCTGATTGCAGGTGAGAGGCATCTTCATTATGCAGTAGGAAAAGCTCTTAGGGCAATTGCTGCGGGCAGAAACATAGCGAAAGACCCCGGAATCGAGATTATGCGGTACGCATCCGGGGAAAGACAAATTGAGAGGAGTTTTTCGATAGGGTTGCATAAAGGGGAAAACAATGCTGTATTCGTACTGTTTGGAAAAATGGATAATCTGGTTCTCGCCCTCTCTGCAATCCGAAAACTGATTCTCGAAAGACCCTGTTCCGAACTGCTTGCTTATTCAAATTCCAAAAGGGAGAAAATTCTTTCCCTGTTCGGCATCAGTAATGCCGAAATAGAAGCCTCAGGGGAAGAACATATTCCTGAACTTGTTATTGAAAGAGTAGCACTGGCAGATTTTGTAAAGTGAAAGTCTATCTCAAGCTACGTCTACAATATCCGGTTTCTCATTTCTGTTCTTTATCAGGGTAAATACGGTATCGGTTTCCCCCTTTCATAAATTATATGCGCTTTGTAACTATACGAAAATACGAACTCATTATCTTCGGATTGTGGGGAAGTTGACGCTCTCATCTCCCACCTGTCTTCCGGTTTGGCCAATAGATTCTTTAATATAGTATTGAATCAAGAGATCACATAAACATCCAAAGTATAATAACGAAAAGAAATTCCGTTATCAGGAAGCAGATTATATCAAGCAGAAAATGGGAGTTGATTACCATATCGTATCCGAAGACCGTAGAAAGAATAATTGATCGTGCGGGACCAATTGAGTGTGAATTATTGCCCAGACTTATTCAGGTGACCGAAACTGCTGCCATTGCCGCAGCCTACCAGATGGGGCGCGGGAATAAAAATTTTGCTGATCAGGTAGCAGTCGCTGCTATGAGGAGGATGCTGAATAAGCTTGATATGAGAGGCATAATCAAGATAGGGGAAGGAGAAAGGGATGAAGCTCCCATGCTTTATATAGGGGAGCAGGTAGGCACAGGAAAGGGAAACCTGGAAGTCGATATTGCCGTCGACCCTCTTGAAGGAACGAACCTTACCGCAGATGGCATCCCTGGCTCGGTTTCAGTCATGGCAATGGCGGAAAGGGGGGGAATTTTCCACGGGCCTGACATTTACATGGATAAGATTGTTGTCGGACCGGATGTGGTGCGATATGAAGAAGAACATCCCGGTGAAACAATTGATCTGGATGCTCCTGTCAGACATAACCTGGAGATTGTCGCAAAAGCCCTTGAGAGAAGTGTTGAAGAACTCGTTGTTGTAATTCTTGACCGGCCAAGACATGTCCAGAAAATAACCGAGATTCGGGAGGCTGGAGCCCGTGTAAAGCTGGTCAGTGATGGAGACCTTATGCCTGGGGTTTCGACTGCAATCCGTGGGTCAGGCATTCATATGGTAATGGGTGCAGGCGGCTCAGGCGAAGCTGTACTTACAGCTGCTGCGATCAAGATCCTTGGCGGAAAGATTCTGGCAAGGCTTGTGCTTCCCACGGTTGCAAATGGAAAGTCTCAGAATATGATCAATCAGGAAATCGAGGAAAAAATGCCCAGGCTTGAAAAAATGGGAATTACTCTTGAAAACCTCAAGGATGTGCTTGACACAAATAAACTTGTACCCGGGAACGACGTTATCTTTTCAGCAACAGCCGTAACTCCAGGCCATTTTCTGCGTGAAGTCAATCTGTTTGGTGGTGGAGATGCAAGAGTGCATACGATTTCCATGGGTTCATCCGGAGCTGTCAAGTTTACAGACAGCATCTATATAAGGGATAAGCGGGACACTCCTCTCTACCTGTAAATCCCTTTATCCTTTCCTTTTTCATTCTTTTTAAAACACGGATTTTAAGAAGATATAACTAAAAAACACGGCATTAGAGTCAGAATATGAAGGTCTATCTTGAAAGTTTTGGCTGCTCGGCAAGCCAGGCATCAGCCGAGATCATGAAGGCAAGCATTGAAAGGCTCGGGCATGAGCTATTGAGTCCGGGCACTGCCGACCAGGCAGAGATCTACATCTGTAACTCCTGTACAGTAAAATACACTACAGAACAAAAGATACTCTACAAGCTCCGCAGGATGGGTGAACGAGGCGTGCAGGTAATCGTTTCCGGGTGCATGCCCGAGGTGCAGCTTGAAGATATTCTCCACGCAAATCCCGAAGCCCATATCCTGGGAGTAAATGCGATTTCCCGGCTTGGCGAGCTTCTTTCCTCACTTGAGCAGAGAAAAAAGAGAGGTCTGTCAGGAGGAACACGTCTTGAGCTCAGGACTTCCGAACCCCTGGGTTTTCTCAATGTTCCACGCGAGCGTTCCAATCCGAATATTCATATCTGCCAGATCTCCCAGGGCTGCAATTTCGCCTGCTCTTACTGCATTGTAAAATATGCAAGGGGCAAATTGCATTCTTTTCCACCGGATGAGATTGTGGAAGACATTCGCGCAGCTGTTGCAGACGGATGCAGGGAAATCTGGCTTACTTCCCAGGACGACAGCCAGTACGGAATGGATACGGGTGTCAAACTTCCGGAGCTCCTGCGCATGATCTCGGAAATTCCCGGAGACTTCAAAGTGAGGATAGGTATGATGAATCCCTTCTCTGTCCTTCCTATTCTCGATGATCTTGTAGATGCTTTTGACTCAGACAAAATTTTCAAACTCCTTCACCTCCCTATTCAGTCTGCTTCCCACTCAGTCCTGAAGAGAATGAACCGCTTGCATAAAATGGACACCGTGGATACTATCATAAAAAAGTTCCGTGCCCGTTTCGAAGACCTTTCTCTTTTCACCGACATAATCGTTGGCTTTTGCGATGAAACTGATGAAGACTTCAGGGAGACTGTCGAATGGATACAGAAATACCGCCCTGAAAAGGTCAATATTTCAAGATATTCTCCTCGCCCGCACACGAAAGCTTTTTCCTTCAGGAACCTCGATTCCCGGATTTCGGTCAAGCGTTCTCACGATTTACACAAAATCTGTGAGCAGATCAAACTTGAATCAAAGCAGGCTATGGTAGGCTGGAAAGGCCGGACTTTTGTCTCTAAATATACGGAAACAGGGGATGTTCTCACCCGCACGGATTCCTACCGTCCTGTCGTGATAAGAGGCTCGAACCTGAAACCCGGTCAATATGTTGATGTGGAAATCGTTGCTGCAAAGCCCGGTTATTTCCTCGGCAAACTGGTTGACAATTGATCTGCTACGAAAACCTCTGCTGGAAGACTTATTTTTTAATCAAAGTCCAAAATCTAAGAACTTGAATACTTTAACTTATGCCCGGACAGAAGCACAAATTCAGGTTCAGCAGAGGGATTTCTGATAATTTTAACTCCTGCTATTTCTAATAGTTTCAGCTCCTGGTATCCGGCTTTTTTCAAAAAGAATTAAAAATCTAAACTTGCTCTGTGTCTCTTTTTGGCAGCTAATTTACTCAATACAGGTAAATATAACAACCTCATCTTCAAATAGTAACATATAAATACTTTCACTCATATGTGGGAAAATAAGGTTTCAGAACTTTCGGGTATAATCAGTCACAAAGAAAAAAATACGGGGTTAATAGAATGAAAATTTGTATAACAGCCAGCAGTGAAGGGCTCGACTCCGAAGTGGACCCAAGGTTTGGGAGATGCAGCCATTTTATAATTTATGACCCTGATACCAGATCTGTAGAATCCATATCAAATGCGAGTGTAGCAGCTTCTGGCGGTGCTGGTATTAAAGCAGCCGAAATTATTGCAAATGCGGGGGTCGCTGCACTCTTAACAGGCGGTTTAGGTCCCAATGCTTTTTCTATTTTTGAAGAGTTTGGTATCGACGTTCTGGTTGGAGCAAAGGGTACAGTTAGGGAGGCTATTAGCCAGTATGAAGCTGGAGAACTGCAGCCAATCCGCAGTCCCAATAGCACTCCTGGTTTTGGTATGAGAAAGGGAAATGGTAAGGGAAGGGGAATGAAAGGAGGTGGTATGGGAAGGGGGATGGGCAGAGGCATGTAAGACAAAACTTGCTAGCTAAGTAAAATAGAATCCATGATTAAGAACAGAATCTGTGATATTAGACACATTCCTCCATGTATGAAAAACGGTATATTTTTTCTTTCTAAAAATTTATATAATTATGATCTTACGAGAAAAAAGATCAGTGCAACAATAAAGCTACTGATTAATAAGGGTGATAAAAAATGCAGGTGATTCTATGAGAGTAAGTATTCCTACAAGAGATGAAAATGGTCTGGAGGGAATTGTTGAACAGCATTTTGGAAAAGCTCCCACTTACACCATAATTGACACTGAGACTGATCAGGTCATGGTAATTCCCAATACCAGTGAGCACATGGGAGGTGTCGGGCTCCCTCCTGAATACCTTAATCAAAATGGAGTGGACGTCATGCTTTGTGGCGGGCTAGGGTTCAAGGCTGTTCGTATGTTCGAGTCATATGGAATTAAGGTTTTTGTAGGAGCTGGAGGCACAGTCAGGGAGACGTTTGAAGCCTGGAAAGCAGGAAAGCTCCAGAACGCAACTGCTGAGAATTCCTGTTCCGAGCACGGGAATGAGGAGCATCACCAGCACTGAAATCGTGAGTTTTACTCCCAGTGCCAGAGATATTTTGATTTCTATAGCCTCTGTATTTTAAATTATGGAATAAAGCGATAACACATGTTTAAGCGGTCTTCAAATGAATTCACAGGATAACTTAAAACTCGGGGTAAAAGCCTCAAGAAACTCGACTCTAGCGCTTGCACTCCTCGCTTTTCTTAAAGGGGCTGTAGGTATTTATTCCGGAAGCATGGTTTTGCTTGCGGACGCAGTCCATACGGGACTGGATATTTTCGCTTCGCTGGCAGTCTTGATTGGACTCAAAATAAGCCTTAAAAGCAGCGGGAAGCATTTCCCTTACGGTTATTATAAAGCAGAAAATATTGTAGCTCTCTTTGTTTCTCTGTTGATCCTGTTTTCCGGTTTTGAGTTGCTAAAAGAGGGCTTTACAGGCGTGAGTACTGCTTCCAAACTTGAGTTCCAGGGGCTTGCTCTTGCAACAGCTGTTTTTTCCGTGCTTGTAATCTATGGGCTTTCAGTATATAAACGAAATGTAGGGACCAAGATTAATTCCCAGGCTCTGATAACTGATGCAAGACACTCTTATACGGATGTCTTTTCATCGATGGTTGTGGTTGTGGCAGTTCTTGGCTCCATACTGGGGTTCTCGGAACTTAACAACCTGGGCGTTATTTTAATTTCTCTTTTGATCTTCAAAATGGGGATCGAAAGTGCAAGGGATGCAGTGCTCACGTTGATGGATGCCTGGCTTGATGAAGAGAAAAGTGAGAGGATTAAAAAAAATATATACAATATCCCTGGCTTGATAGAGCTCGAAGACCTGAAACTCCGAAAATCCGGGCTTGTGGTTTTCGGGGAAGCCACTGTCGAAATAGAGGGCGAGACCGACCTGAAAAGGGTGGAATTGCTATCAGAAGATATTAAAACGGCTGTTAAAAAAGAAGTGGAAAACCTGGAGCATATTGTTGTCAATTTAAAGCCCGTACGCAGGAAGAACTTAAAGCTAGCCCTTCCAGTTCTTGATAGGAACGGTTTTCAAGCAGAGCTTTCGGAACATATCGGAAAATCCCCTTATTTTCTCTTTGTAGAGCTTGAAGAAGGTAGGGTAGGAGATTGGCAAATCCTTGAAAACCTGTTTTCCAATTCCGAGAAGAAAAGAGGTGTGAAAGCTGTAGACTTAGTTATCAGGGAAAAGGCAAACGCCATTGCGGTAAAAACAGTTGCAAAAGTCCCCTTCTATATGCTCCGGGATAATTTTATAAAAATACTGAGAATCCCTGAAGGGGCAGCCACTGTAAGAGATGTCCTTGACAGATTCCAGGATCTTGAAGAAATCACAGCTCCTATGGAATAACACGGAGATCGAATATGAAAATTGTAATTGCAAGCGGAAAAGGAGGAACAGGAAAGACCACGGTTTCCTTAAATCTTGCCCTCGCTCTTTCAGATGTACAGCTTTTTGACTGTGATGTTGAAGAGCCTAACTGTAATCTTTTCCTTGGCTTTGAGCTTGAGAAAGTGGAAGATGTCGTCTGCTCGGTGCCTGTAATAAATCAGGAAAAATGTAACATCTGCAGGCAGTGTTCTGACTTTTGCCGTTATAACGCCCTTGCTGCACTACCTGACAGAGTTCTGTTTTTCCCTTCCCTCTGCCACGGATGTGGGGGATGTACTATCCTCTGTCCGGAAAAAGCAATCCAGGAATCCCAGAGATCACTTGGAGTGATCGAAAAGGCAAAAGGAGAGAGTTATCCGGAGTTTTACAGGGGACTTTTGAATATCGGGGAAACAATGACATCGACTGTTATCAAAACACTCAAGAAACATATTGATGACCGGAAGATTGCAATTCTTGATGCGCCGCCTGGAACTGCCTGCCCAGTAGTCACCTCTATTGAAGGCATGAATTACTGTGTGCTTGTGACGGAATCAACCCCATTCGGTTTCTATGACCTCAGGCTTGCAGTAGATGTTGTAAGAGCAATTAAAGTTCCCTTTGGAGTTATCATTAACCGCTATGGGTTAGGAGACTCAAGGGTTGAGGAATACTGCAAAGCCGAAGGAATTCCTGTTCTCCTCAAGATCCCAAATGATCGAAAGATTGCAGAGCTCTATTCTAAAGGCATTCCTTTTGTTCGAGAGATGCCTGAATGGAATGAGAGGTTTCTTGGCGTGTTCGAGGCAATAAAATTTCAGCTTGCAGGTAAGGAGGAAGCGGGAATATGATACAGCTCACTGTGATCAGCGGAAAGGGGGGGACTGGAAAGACAACCCTTACGGCAGCCTTTGCCTCGCTTGCAGGAAGTGCCGTTATTGCAGATTGCGACGTGGATGCAGCCGACATGCATCTTATTCTGGAGCCCAGGATTCTTGAAAAAGAAGACTACTGCGGTCTTGAGGTTTCTCTGATTGATCCGGAACTCTGTACTAAATGCGGAGTATGCAGAGAATCTTGCAGGTATGGGGCTATAAATAAAGACTTTAGAATCGACCCTTACAAATGTGAAGGCTGCACAGTCTGCAGTATTGTTTGTCCTGAGAGAGCAATTTCCATGGAAAAAAGAATCTCAGGTCAGGCTTTTTACTCCGAAACCCGTCTTGGACCAATGGCTTATGCAAGGCTCGATATAGGGGAAGAGACAAGTGGAAAACTTGTAAGCGTAGTTCGAAGCAACGCAAAGAAACTTGCGGAGAAGTTCCATAAGAATTTGATTATTATTGATGGACCTCCCGGAACAGGTTGCTCAGCTATTGCAGCTATTACAGGGACAGACCTGGTTGTGGTGATAGTCGAACCAACGGTTTCCGGAATCCATGATATGAAAAGAGTCCTTGAACTTGCTGCACATTTCATGATCCCGGCTTTTGTCTGCATCAATAAATATGATATAAATGAAGAGAATACCCGCCGGATCGAAGAATTCTGTACCAATACTGGTATTCAGGTACTTGGCAGGCTTCCATATAATGACATTGCAACAAAGGCTATGCTTCATAAGCAAACCGTAATAGAATATGCTAAAAATAATGAGTATGCAAATGAGTACGCAAATGTAAGCGAGTTTGCAAACCAGATAAGGAAAATCTGGGTTAAGGTAGAAGAGACACTTGTGGATCTTCAGGGTAAACAGGAGGAGATTATACACCTTGAGATGAGGAATTTATAAACTTCGGTAAAATCTGAATATGAATTCATTATTCTGAGATCCTAGTGATATTTTCCACGGACATTCGACCAATACGCTGAGCTGATAAGTGATTCCTGCAAAATCTATTATTTCTTTGGAAATCTTATCAATCAGGCATCTGTAATTTAGCCTCTTTTCGGCTGCATGTTCTTGCAGCCTTAGATTTTTTATTTTTTGAGATAAAAAGTATCAGATTTGGAGTTTTATATTCTTTTTTCGCAGGTTATTATTTATATAATATCCTTTGTATATAAACTTTAGATATAATAACATGCTATTTGAGTAAAATAACCTGTGAATTTAGAATAACGGTCTATGAATTTGCATAAAATGATAGGTCATTTGAATCTGGAATAATGACCTGTATTGCAGTTTTGCTAAAAGATCTCTTGCATTTCTTGCCTGTGTTTCTTTGATATAATGCTGTTTATTGTATTTGAGGGGGTTTAAACACTGAAAGATATTGCTGTGGGAACATGTGTACGCCTGTTGTCCAGAATGGATAACGAGGCTCTTAACGGGTTCTGGGGAGAAGTCTCTAGAGGAAATTATCCTATAATCGATTTCGAAGGTAATCTTGGTTATTCACTTTTGAGCCAGGATAGTCTGTTGTTCATAAGGAATGATTTTAAGGCTCCGAGTTATGAGCAGTTTGAGCTGGTCTTCGGGGATCTCTTCCTGCCAGACACGGTTCAGGAACTCCTTTTTAAAGACAGGGCACTGCTTCTTATGGTGTACAGGAAAGGCATGCAGAACCTTCTATTATCCGAACTTCGTATGGACATCAAGTTCATGCTTGATCTTCCTCACGGGGAATACTACTTTTTTGCATTTGTCCTGGATATGGGAACAGAATCCCTTTTAGACTCCAGAATCCATGCCATAGGCTTCCCTTCTAGAAAGTATTCGAACAACCCTGAGCTTGAGACTTTTTACCTCAATCATCCTGTAGATACCTGGGAATTCGTTGATCCCTCTCATGTAGACATTAAACATGGAGGACCTTACTACATCAATTTGATTATGATAAATATTGAAGAAATCCCGGACTGCCCAATGCTATTTTCCGAACTCCTTCAGGAAGACGAGCCCGGGCCCCCTCTTTAAAATTATTTGGAGATTAATATCTAATATTCATAACTAGTTTGTGACTCCACAAAACTCAAAATATAAAATACTTACAGCCTAAGAATATGAGCATTACATACTTGAGATGCTTATAGCTACCGCCTTTCCACGGTTTGATTCCAATCCCCTCAGGGTAATCCTGCCCTGTTATCTACCTCCCAGATATTCAAACGTTACCTCGCTGGTTTTATTAACCCAGCTAGCTAAAAGCAGTACTTTATGCTTTTTTTAACTGGAAATAACGATTTTTATCTCCTCTAAATAACTATTTATCATACACAGGATGAAGAACCTGTATATACCACTAAACAAAGGAGAAAAGCCTGAGAATAAAACCTGAAAGCTTTAGAGGGATGACCTTGCAACTCAAAATCAAGACTTCCAAACGTGTTGAGCTTGTAGATATCACTTCAGAGGTTCAGGAAGAAGTAAGGAAAAGCGAAATATCTGAAGGCATCTGCCTTATCAGCACACAGCACACTACCGCAGGCATCATAATAAACGAAAATGAAACTGGGCTAAAAGAAGATATCCTGGATCTCTTAAATAAGCTGGTGCCTGCTGGCGCAGGATACAGGCACGACCGTATAGACGACAATGCCGACTCTCATCTCAGGGCAATACTGCTTGGAGCAAGCGAGTCTCTGCCTGTTTCGGAAGGAAAGCTTAAGCTGGGCACCTGGCAGAGAATTTTCTTTGCCGAAATGGATGGACCAAGAACCAGAACTGTAAATATTACGCTTCTAAGGGCTTAATGCCGTAAAGAACAAGCGGTAATCAAAAATAATAGAAGATTCTTACGAATTGCCTGAAGCCATTCTTGAATCTTCCGGATTATTGAAATCATCCAGACGCATTTGCTTCTTTCTGCAATTTTCTCCAGGAATTTCCACTGGATACTCACCTGTGAGGCAGCCAATGCACATGTCGTTCTTATCGCATTCCAGAGCACGCATGAGCCCGTCAATACTCAGGTATCCAAGGGAATCGGCATTAATTAGGCTTTCGACCTCTTTTATAGTCTTATATGATGCGATAAGTTCCTGCCTGGTAGCCATATCTATACCCAGGTAGCAGGGAGCAATAATTGCAGGACTTCCTACCCGCGCATGAACTTCTGATGCTCCTGATCTGCGGACCATATCTATAATCCGCCTTGAGGTTGTACCCCGGACAATGCTGTCGTCAACCAGAACCACACGTTTGCCTTTAACGTTATCGTGGATGGCGTTCATTTTTAGCCGGACTGCAGTATCACGCAATTCCTGACCAGGCAGGATAAACGTGCGCCCAATGTAACGGTTTTTCATCAGGCCTTCAAGGTATTTGGTACCTGATTCCCTGGCATAACCAATTGCCGACGTAATCCCAGAGTCCGGAACTGGAGAAACAATATCAGCGTCAACCGGATGCTCTCTGGCGAGTTCGCGCCCGATATTTTCCCGAACTTTATAGACAAGTTTGCCGTCAATCACGGAATCAGGTCTTGCAAAGTAAATAAACTCAAACACGCAATGTGCAGGATGAGGCTCGCATCCTATCTGGTGGCTCTCAAAGCCGTCACCAGTAAAGACTATCACCTCGCCTGGCTGCACATCCCTGATAAGCGTGCCATTGAGAGTATCAATGGCTACACTTTCAGAGAAAACTCCATATCCTCCATCGACTTCTCCAAAGCAGAGCGGCTTGAATCCGAAAGGATCCCGCACGGCATAGAGAGTGCCATTGATATGGATTACTAGGGAATAGGAGCCTACAAGTTTGCGCATGACGTTACGGATCGATTCTACAGGCTTGTGCCTTATCAGTTCCTTTACGAGAAGATGACCAATAACCTCGGTATCGGAATCGCTGATAAAGATACGGCCTTCGCACTCCAGTTCGTCCTTGAGGGCTTTGGCGTTAACCAGGTTCCCATTATGGGCAATTGCAACTGTTCCGCCTTTGAAGTTCAGGACAAAGGGCTGACAGTTTTCGATTTTTGATCCTCCGGATGTTGAGTAGCGAACATGCCCTACTCCTACGTTCCCGATTAAACATCCTACAGAATCTTTGTTATACACATCAGGAACAAGACCCATGCCTTTGATGGAATGAGAGGATGTACCGTCATATACCATTATCCCGGTGGATTCCTGTCCTCTATGCTGGAGAGCATACAGGGCGTAATACAGTTTGAATGCAACAGTATTGGATAGGGATCTGTCTTCTGGTAGAATTATGCCTGCAACACCGCATTCTTCTTTCAATTTTGGCCTCCGGTGCAGGTAAAAAATAGATAAAGTGGAACAGACAGGTTTAATACTTACACTTTGCCTGCCACTTGTAAGCTCTCATGCGAGATGTTTTTCCAAAGCCGCATGAAGTACACTGTTTTGTATGCACGTTTAAAGAAACACTGCCGCAGCGTCTGCATTTGACGTGCGTGCGTTTCTGCCTTTTTCCCATTGATGATGTACCTTTACTCATTCCTAAATCTCCTGCTAAAAATCAATTATTAGAGCAATATTCGATAATCTAAAGCGGTTCTGTTTTTCTGAATTTACTTCCTGCGGCCAGCTACAATATAGCCCTGTTACTCACCGAGGTTTAACGATAATAGATAAAGTGCTTGATATAGATTACGGAGATACGTATACCACGTTGTCGCCGCGAATAACGACACTACTGAACTTGCTTACAACTTCTCCTTCTCTAAGCTCTTCAGCATTGTCAAGCACAAGGTTCATGTGAATATCGTATCCTTTCAGCTCGCCTCTAAACTCGCGTGCGCCTTTCAATCTAACGATTACAGGTGTATCCAGTGCGTTGTTCAAAATATCCAGAGGTCGGTTTGCCATCCTTACAATCCCCTTAAAACATTATAAATTAAGTCATTATCCATATCAGTATAAATAATTAATTCAGATTTTAAACTGGTCGTTACGTTTAAATTTGATTATTTGCATCAAAGTCGCAAATACAATATATAAATGTATCGAAGCAATATATCATTTTTCAAGTTTTCATATAAAAGACACCCTTATATGAGCAAGGCATTCTTCAAAAATACCCTCACTAAGAGAGATTCTCCTCAAAATTACCATGATATGAAAAAAATATTCTCATAAAGAATACCTTCAAGGAGAAAATGAATGGCTGTTCAAGGATACTGAGAAAATTTTTTACAGGCAATTCTATCAAAACCTAACAAAATTTCTTTGAATGCACAATGTTAAATTAATTAACCTCATTGCCAGGAAAAAAGCTTGGGAATACGAGAATAAAAGTGAGAAATACATGACAGAAAAACCCTTTAAAATAGGAACTCCCATTGTTATGACTATTGCAGGCTCGGACTCCGGAGGAGGAGCCGGAATTGCTGCAGATTTGAAAACCTTTGCCGCCCTTGGAGTGCACGGGACCTGCGCCATTACGTCGGTCACTGCCCAGAATACTACAGGCGTCCTAGAGACATTTGATCTCGCTCCTGAAGCCGTATCCAGCCAGATAGAGGCTGTCTGTTCCGATATGGAAGTTAAGTGGGCAAAAACCGGCATGCTTGCCTCATCGGAAATCATAAGAGAGGTTGCAAAAGAAGTAAGGAAACAGGGACTTTCCCTTGTGCTGGATCCTGTTATGGCTGCGGAAGCAGGAGGCGACTTGCTGCGAAAAGAAGCTCTCTCTGTTCTTGTTGAGGATCTGCTGCCCTCCTGCAGGGTTACAACGCCCAATGCGTCAGAAGCAGGCGCACTTGCCGGCATGGAAGTCAAAACCCCTGAAGATGCCAAGATCGCAGCCACAAAAATTGCGGACTTGGGTGCCGAAGCTGTCATTATCACTGGAGGGCACCTGGATGCCACGGACTTGATTTATGAGGCTGCTTCTGAGACTTTTACTCACATTCCGGGCACTTTCGTTAAAGGGGGAACACACGGTTCGGGATGCACCTATTCTGCGTCATTGACAGCCTTTTTAGCCTTAGGAGAGAGTCTTGAAGGAGCTGCAAAGAAAGCAAAGAAGTTTGTTGAGCAGGCGATCCTTAAGAGCCGTCATGCAGGAAAAGGAGTCAACCCTGTAAACCAGCTTGGTGCGATCCTTGAAGAAAAAGAGCGCTACCTGGTTTTAAGGGATCTAAAAGAAGCCGTTTTAACCCTTGAAAACAACCCTAATTTTCCAGATCTTATTCCTGAGGTAGGCTGTAACATAGGAATGGCTATTCCAGAAGCTAACAGTTACGAGGATGTTGCAGCAGTTGAAGGTCGAATCGTGAGATATCGCGGGCGGGCAGTTGCGGTAGGCTGTGTGGATTTCGGAGCCAGCAGGCATGTAGCAAGGATTATTCTTGCTTCCCTTCGTTATAATTCTCAAATAAAGGCAGCAATCAACGTAAAATATTCAGAAGAAGCCCTTGAGGCCTGCAGAGAAATGAAGCTTGGAATTTCCTCATTTGACAGAGTTGAAGAACCGAAGGACACCAAAACTATGGACTGGGGCACAGCCGAAGCAATTAAAAAATATGGTGGTATGCCGAAAGTCATCTATGATAAAGGCGGCCCAGGGAAAGAACCAATGATACGCCTGCTCGGTACAGGCGCGACTGAAGTGGCAGAACTTGCTGTGAAGCTTGCTGAAAGGATACGGCAAAAACCCTGTTAAAACCAGGTACTTATGTATCTGTACGGTCGTTCCAGAATCGAATAGGACTCCCGGAATCGAGTGAAGTTTCTTAAAGTCAGGCTCTGGTTCTGGCCATTTTCCTTATTTCCAATTCCTATTTTTAATCGCTCTATTTTTCCCCAGTTTCTCCACTGAACGGTTTTCCTTTTTGGTTCATGGCTTTGAGAGACAGTTCCCCTCCAGACTTTCTGATTCTTCACTAAAGTACATAGATGGAATATGAACACCTTAAATGTAAATTAAGTAACAATTAAATACGTCGAGGTACGATTTTGTACGTAAAAGAATGATGGAGTAAACCTATGGAACAGACCAAGATAATCCTTGATGAGAATGAGATGCCTAGACAGTGGTATAATGTCCTTTCAGACTTATCTTCTCCTATTGAGCCACCTCTTGATCCCAGAACCTGGGAGCCTATAAGTCCAGAAGCCCTTGAGCCGATCTTTGCAAAAGCCCTTATCAAGCAGGAAATGAGCGATGAAAGGTTTATCGATATCCCTGAGGAGATTCACGAGATCTACAAACTCTGGAGACCCAGCCCCCTTTACAGGGCTCACAGGCTGGAAAAAGCTCTAAAAACCCCTGCAAAAATATACTATAAATATGAAGGGGTGAGTCCTGCCGGCAGCCACAAGACAAATACCTCAATTGCCCAGGCCTATTATAATATGAAAGAGGGAACCGAGAGGATGACAACCGAGACCGGGGCAGGGCAGTGGGGAAGTGCATTAGCTCTTGCCTGTAATTACTTTGAACTCGAGTGCAAAGTGTATATGGTTCGTTCCAGCTATTACCAGAAGCCCTATAGGAAATCCCTGATGACAGTGTGGGGAGGTAATGTTGTGCCCTCACCCAGCCCGGATACGGAATTTGGGAGAAAGATTCTTGAAGAGCAGCCAGATACCCCAGGAAGTCTGGGAATCGCGATCAGTGAAGCCGTAGAAGATGCAATCGCGCACGATGACACAAAATACTCTCTCGGAAGCGTGCTTAACCATGTTATACTTCACCAGACAATAATCGGGTCTGAAAGCAAAAAGCAGCTTGAGAAAGTTGAGACCTATCCTGATATAGTCATAGGCTGCTGCGGAGGAGGAAGTAACCTTGCTGGAATTTCCCTTGAATTTATTAAAGACAGGCTTGAAGGAAAGGGCAATGCAAGAATAATCGCAGTCGAGCCTTCGGCATGTCCTACCCTGACCAAAGGTGAGTACAGGTACGACTACGGAGACACTGCAGAGATGACTCCGCTTCTGAAAATGTATACCCTGGGACATAAGCATGTGCCTCCTGCCATCCATGCAGGCGGTCTCCGCTATCATGGGGACTCCCCAATCATAAGTAAACTCTGCGCTGAAGGGCTTATTGAAGCCGTTTCATACGATCAGTACCCTGTATTTGATGCCGGTGTACAGTTCGCACGGACTGAAGGCATAGTCCCTGCCCCGGAGTCCTCTCATGCTATCCGCTGCGCAATAGACGAAGCCCTCAAATGCAAACAAACCGGGGAAGAAAAAACAATCCTCTTCAACCTCAGCGGGCACGGGCATTTCGACATGACATCCTATGACAAATACTTCAACAAAGAACTCTCCTGAACCCGGAAAAAAGAGTAAAAATCAATCCAGAATTTGGGGGATGCCCTTAAGGCATCCTCAAATTTCGAAGTCAGGACTACTCTCCTGAGGCGCAATTCGGGCCGTCCTTCCGAGACGGGATTAGGGCGAAACGGGACTCGGGCGAGAAGGAACTCGTGTTGTATAGTCTTAGATCACAATTCGTACGTCCTCCAAGAGAGGGAACTCGGGTGGTTCTACTCTAATTTACTCTAAATCCTTCCTGCTCATAATGTAAGAAACCATTTTAGGATTAAGCTTGCTCTCCTGTGCTATCTTCTCGACAATTCTTTCAGCGGGAGTGCCTTCAGCCTTCATGCTTCTTATTTTTGAAATTACGGAAGGAGGAATAATAAAGTACTCGTTAATATCTTTCCTGTGCCCCCATACGTCCCCTTCAAGGAGCTCAACCTTTTGCATTTCCAGAAACATCTCTATAGCTCTCGAGACTGTCCTTCTATATGATTTTGGAAGCTGGATCACCTCCAGTTTTGGACAGGTCTCAACAAGCAGAAAAACATCTTTATTTGATGGCCTGAATGCAAGGTGAACAACCTTCTCATTAGGATTCAGTGATAGAATTTCATTTCCTGTACTAACAACTCTTATTTTCATATAGATCCCCCGACCCAAAAGTTAACTAAACAATTAATAAAGTAAGTTACACGACTTCATTTAAATAATTTACTAGTATGCCTTCCAGTTTTGTCCCTATAATTTTAGATACCTGCAAAAAAAGAGTATATGAAAAAGCAAAAATAAAATAACTAAGAAAAAACTGGAATAACACTTTTTAAGTGCTTTTAAATTAATTAAATTGTTCTTAATAAATATAAAAAGGAAATTTTGCAGGAAATTTTATAGGGATATGCTCGGGTAGAAATGTGTCGATCGGGTAGAAGTGTGTTGATCAGGTAGAAGTGTGTTAATCAGGTAGAAGTGTATTCAGAGAAAAAATAGATAGAAGAGTATACTGCGGGAAAGAATAGAATGACCTGAAGAATAAAAAGACACGAGAAATATAAAATAGAAATGCAAACCCAGGAAGTTTGAGAAAAGTATACATTAGATGGTTCCAGGATGGAGTTCCATCCTGAAAATAAGGATTCGTATTTTAAGGAAAAGCTTTTAGAAAACTTCCAGGACTCTTTAAAGATACTATCTCAATTTTTCCTGTTCGAAGAAATATCCTTTATTCCTGTTCTTAGTTTGCTGTTTATCCCTGTTCGCTGTCATCCCCCGTAGACACTGCCTGAAAAGAAGTTTATACTCAGGTATATCCCTGGGAGATGCCTGAAGAATTGACTGATTAATCCACAACTTTCTTGCTCAGGATATAAAGAATCATGTCCGAGTTCAGTTTGCTTTCCCTTGAGAGCTTTTCGGCAATAGCCTCATTGGAGAAGCGATCGGCTTTTAATTCCTGAATCTTCTCCAGAATATTCTGAGAGACATTGTAATATTCATTTATATCTTTTCTGTGCCCCCAAACATCTCCTTCCAGAAGATTTATCTTCTGCATCTCCAGGAACATCTCAATTGACTTGGAAACAGTCCTTCTGTAAGATTTAGGAAGCTGTATCGCTTCAATTTTCGGACATGTCTCCGCAAGCATAAATACGTCCCTGTTAGATGGTCTAAAAGCAAGGTGGATAACCTTCTCATTCGGCTTTAGGGTAGGAATTTCCTCCCGTGAACTAACTACTCTGATTTTCATACGCATCCCCACTCTTTATTTAAGAATTAATTTTTCATTTATTTAAAAGTCAAATTTTGTTTACGCATTTACATTTTATATACATATCGATTAGCAGAAATATTATTTACAAGGTTTGTACCCAAAGCGAGTTCTAATAGCATCAGCATGTGCCTGTAGACCTTCCTCCTCGGCTAATGCGATTATAGTTTCTTTCAGACTTTCAAGCCCACTCTTGCTGATTTTCTGAATACTCGAGTACTTAATGAAGTGATTAATATTCAAACCTGAGTAAAGTTTCGCGTATCCGGACGTGGGGAGTACGTGATTGGTCCCTGAGGCATAATCCCCCACAGGAACGGGAGCATAGTTTCCTACAAAAATTGATCCTGCATTTTTAATTTTATCAAGTACGAGATCCGGATCCGAAACCATAATCTCAAGGTGTTCGGGAGCAAACTTATTGCTGAAGCCAATACATTGTTCCAGGGAATCTGCCGTGAGAATTGCAGCATTTTCAAGAGAAGCTTTTACAATACTGCTTCTTGCAGCCTGTTCAGCCTGAATAAGCACTTCTCTTTTTACAGCTTCTGCCAGAGTATCCGAACCTGTGATGAGTATCGAGACCGCACTTGGATCATGTTCAGCTTGAGCTATAATATCCGATGCGACCATAACGGCATCTGCCGACCCGTCTGCAATAATGAGAACCTCGCTTGGGCCTGCCGGGAAGTCAATCTCTGCAACATCCCTGATCTGCATTTTGGCAGATGTGACAAAAACATTTCCAGGTCCTACGATTTTGTCCACCTTCGGAACTGTTTCAGTCCCATAAGCCATTGCCCCAATAGCCTGCACGCCGCCGAGTTTGAAAACTTTATCCGCTCCTGCAATCTTTGCAGCAGTAAGCGTAAGCGGGTGTACAGAGCCATCCTGCCTAGGTGGCGTACAAACTATGACCTGTTCAACGCCTGCAACCCTGGCAGGGATTACAGTCATGAGGACGGTTGAAGGATAGGAGGCTCGTCCTCCAGGGGCATACGCACCCACACTTTCCAGCGGCGTTGCCTTTTGACCCAGCACAATCCCTGGTTTTAGCTCCATAAACCAGGTAGTTTCCGGAAGCTGAGCCTCATGGAAAGCTCTTATATTTTCGGCTGCGGACTTAAGGTGATCCAGGAGTTCGGGACTTATGCTGGAAAGAGCCTTTTCAAACTCTTCTTCGCTAACCTCAAAGTTTTCAAGCTCGACTTTATCGAATTTAGCCGTATATTCCCTGAGCGCGGCATCTCCTTTAGTGCGCACGTCCAGAAGCACGGCTGAAACCGTTTTCACTACATCCTCAAGCCCGGATCCCCGGGAGAGCAATTTCTGCATTTCAGTTTCCGAAACATCAGACAATTTTTTGAATAACATCATGATCATCTCTGAAAGAACCTGACAGGATTTGATAAGCCTGGAATCTGAGAATTTTATATAAACTGGCGAGTTTGATATAAATCAATAATAGGTTAATCTGAGAATCAGATAATCAGTTAATCTGAGATTCAGACAACCAGAGAGCCGGTTAACCTGATAATTGAATAATTGGTTAATCGGATAAATTGTTAACCTGATAATTCAATCCAATTAAATCCCTGCTTTCATTTAATATTTTATCCCTTACTGAACCCATCAGTAGAAAAAAAAATATAGATATGAAATGTCAGAAGATAAAAAGAATGGAACAGATAGAATCAATAATCATTGATCGTTTTTTGCCCCGAAGAAGGACTTTTCTCAGGAAGTTTGGGCTCAGCAATTCCAGGGGACGCCTCTCTTCTGCCGATCTGCTTAAAAATCCTATCTGCGATCTTCGGCCCCAGAAGCGCAGCCACTTTCACGGGGTCAGCCCCAGCAAGCTCTGCTGAAGACCTGAAATCTGCCTCGTAAAGTTTCCTTGCCCTCACGCGTCCTATGCCTCTTATATCAAGCAGATCCATAAGTTCGGGAGATGCTCCATAATGGATTCTTTTTTCCAGTTCTGCGGCCTCTTTTGCCCCTTTGAGTTCAAGGAGCTTTGCAAGCTGGGCCGTGACATGCATTAGCCATTTTGCAATATCTGCAATTGCATGGATGTCTCCTTCCCCTATACCGAACTTTAAGCAGATTTCATTTTCGGATTTTTCATGTACCCAGTCAACCAGAAGAAGGGAAGTCTTGACTTCTCCCAGGAACCACTCATATTCCGTAACATTAAAGGGGCTAGGCACCTTTACGAACTCGTCTGCATGAGCAATTACATAATCATTGATGTCCTGATAGTCCTGATTCCGCATATAAAGCAGGCGCATATCAGGCGTGCTGCACACTAGATGAAGCAGGGTGAGTTCGGTCAGGGTCTCTGCTTCTTTAAGGCCCTTTGCAATTCGAGCGGCTGAGAGAGGATCAATATAGAGCCTTGAGACAAGTTTCCCGAAATTTGTAGAAGTAAGGGTGTCGGTTTTCTCAAGCATCTCTTCCTGACGCAAAAAGTTCAGGCATTCCTCCACAACCGTAGAAAGCCCGAAATTCGAGTACTGAAAAGCGAAAAAGGTCGCCTCCAGAAACTCCATGAGTTCTTCTTTTGTCCGCGCAAAACCATTGGAAATTGTAGAAAGCACATGCGTCCTGAGGGCATTTTCGGTTCCTAGCTTGGACCAGATATCTTCGGCATCAGCTTCGATATAGTTCTTAAAGAGGAAAACAAACTCCTCATATGATTTTGCAACAAGCACGGCTTCTCCATAGGGGTCAAGCCTCGGCCTGCCTGCTCTGCCTGCCATCTGTTTGTACTCAAGTACAGGAATAGGCTGCATCCCATCTTCAGAGGAATAGCGTCGGTAACTTCGGATGATTACGCGCCGTGCAGGCAGGTTGAGCCCGGCTGCTAGAGTAGGAGTGCTTGAAATCAGTTTTATCTTTCCAGCCCTGAAACCATCCTCAACAAGTTCCCTTAAAGGTGCGGTAAGCCCCGCATGGTGAAAAGCTGTGCCTGAACGGATGCAAGCTGCAAGAGCTGTCGAGGTATCGGTTTCACTGTTTTCCAGAATTTCGTCTGCAATTTCTGCCAGAGCTTCCCTGTCTTCTTCAGAGAGGATTTTTTTAATAGCTGAAGACGCTTTTTTTGCGAAAGCCATGCAGTTTTTTCTGCTGCTTTCAAAAACGAGACACTGCCCATCTTCTCTGAGAGTATCCAGCACAAGATTAACGGCTTCGTCTTTTGTGGACTGCTCAACAGGCTTTTCCCTATCTTTGCAATAAAAAGTCCTGTTAAAGAATACCCCTTCCCGAAGCTCGGTAGGTCTCCATTCGCTTAATACAAGCCCGGCTTCCAGCCAGGCTGCAAGTTCGTCAGCGTTTCCGATAGTTGCAGATAGCGCCAGGATTTGACAGGAAGGGTTCATTTTCCGAAGTTTTGCAAGGGTAATCTCAAGCGTGGGGCCCCTATCCGGAGAATCGATAAGATGTACTTCATCGGCCACAACCACGGAAATTTCTTGCATCCAGACTGTCTCATTCCTGAGCAATGAGTCGGTTTTCTCAGAGGTCGCAACTATAATGTCATTTACCCCGAGCCCTTCATCCCGCAAGTCATAGTCCCCTGTAGAGATCCCTACTCTGATTCCAAGTTTCGAAAACTCCTGGAACCTTCTGAATTTTTCGGAAGCCAGAGCTCTAAGGGGCACAATGTAGAGAGCCTTTCCTCCACTAAGAATGGATTTCAACATTGCAAGCTCTGCAAGGAGAGTCTTCCCTGAAGCCGTAGGGATCGCAGCAAGCAGGTTTCTTCCTTCAAGCAGCCCTTTTTCCACAGCTTCAGCTTGAGGAGGATAAAGTTCGAGAATCCCGGAGTCTAGATAAAACTGTTTTACTTCATCGGGCAGATCGAGACTTTCTATCTTCATTGAGAATCAGAAACTCACACATTGGATAAATAACTATTTTGGAACTTCATAGCAGATCGAAAATTTTTTTATTCACAGAGCTTCCCAAAAACCTATTCAAAAGCTCAGCAAAAATCCGGGTTCCCGGTTAAAGGAGTCCCGGCTCTAAAATTTTCGAACTGATTTAATCTATTACTTCTCTAATTGAATTAACGGTTGGTCTGGCGAATTTAACTACCAGCCGAGTAGTAGTAATTTCCACTTTCCTTCTGTTCCCGGTCAAGCCTTGAACCGAGATTATTTACACGCGGGCGCCTTGTTTCCTCATCCCGGCGAAAGGTTATCCCCAGATTTTTCAGGAATCTGTTCATACCGTCTTCCATGCTGAATGGACCATGCGCTTCACCGTATACAGACGGCTTGCCTTCAAAAACCATGAGGCGCTGGCTCAACATATCTATCATATAGATGTCGTGGTCTACGACAAGAGCTGTCTTCTGGTTGCTCTCGGCAAAACGGTTAATGACCTTAGTAACCATGGAACGCTGTTCCACGTCCAGATGGGCACTGGGTTCGTCCAGAATATAGAGGTCGGCTTCCTGAGAAAGACAGGCTGCAATCGCAACCCTTTGCAGCTCTCCACCGCTGAGGTCCGTAAGCAAGCTGTCATAGATCCTATCAAGCTGGAGAGGGTTCGCTATCTCTACCTCATAGTAACTAGTTCCGAACTGCTTTGAGATCCCGCGCAGGAAGTCCTGTACGCGCACAGAGGTATCGGCTTTAATGTACTGCGGCTTGTAAGAGATCTTGACATCTATGCCGGGATCTCCCTCATCAGGTTTGACTTCTCCTGCAAGGATTTTTACAAAGGTAGACTTACCTATACCATTCGGGCCCACTATTCCAAGCACCTCACCTTCCCGAAGGCTGCCGCCTGCAGCTTTCAGGGCGAAGCCATCACCGAATTTCTTTGAAAAACTGCCAAACGTAACCATTGACCTTAACTGGTAATCTTCTCTCGGGGGATGGACTTCAAATTTAATGGCCTCAGGCCGGATTCGTATATTTTCTTCAGGGAGGTAGCCTTTAAGGTACTGATTGATCCCCACACGTACACTCTTTGGGAGAGTGACCACACCGAAGGCTGCTGGTTCTCCATAAGCAATGTGAATTACATCGGTAAGCATATCTAGGATTGCAAGGTCGTGTTCTACCACAAGTACTGACCTCTCCTTTGAGATTCTCTGGATAAGGCGTGCAACGTTAATCCTCTGGTAGATGTCAAGGTAGGGGCTGATCTCGTCAAAAAAATAGAACTGGGCATCCTTTGCCGCACAGGCTGCAATTGCCACGCGTTGTAGTTCTCCGCCGCTCAATTCTGAAATCTTCCTGTCGACTACGCTTTTTAAGTCAAGATAGTCTATAAGTTCATCAAGTATGCCTCTTTCATCGGTTTTTCCAAGCAGTTCTGAGGTTTTTCCTTTGAAGGCTTTAGGGATAAGATCCACATACTGGGGCTTTTGGGAAACCCGGACCTTCCCGTCCACAACAGCTTTGAAATAGTCGTAAAGCGCAGTTCCGGCATAGTGTTCAAGCACGGTATCCCAGTCGCCTTTTTCTTGTCCGAAGTTAGGGATCAAAGCTCCTGAGAGAATCTGTACGGATGTACTTTTCCCTATACCATTAGGTCCGAGAATCCCTGTTACTTTTCCTACCCTGGGCACAGGCAGCCCAAAGAGGGCAAAACCATTCGGCCCATACCTGTGGGTTGGCTCTTTCAGAGCCTCAGGAAGCCCTATAATCATAATGGCCTTAAAAGGACATTTATTCACACAAATTCCGCAACCTACACAGAGTTCTTCGGAAATGACGGGTTTTCCGCCTTCCTCAAAAACAATTGTCTCATCCCCTGTCCGGACCCTCGGGCAATATTTCTCGCACTCCTTGCTGCACCGTCTGGGCTGACATCTATCTTTATTAAGTATAGCTATTCTCATAATAGTCCCCGAAAATTACGTTTTTTTCATTGATTTATCAGTTAAGATGGAATGGCATGTCTGCCTTAATTTCTCAGGCAAGGCACATAAAGTATTGGCTTGCTATAGTAAAAACCAATTAATACAGCAGAGCAATATGACAAATAAGGGCGCCCTACTGAAAATTTATTGTACATATACAGCAGTATCGGTTATGAAATGCCTTCTCTAGTATATGAATCGTTGGACGAATATGAATGTGAGAGCCGCCCAGGAATCTAACAGGATAAAGAACGAATTTGATAAATAAACGGACAAATTAATCTTACAGGAAAAATCAATCTTACAGGAATCCGGTAAATCAAACCGGAAAATCCCGTAATAAAAATCCTGTAAAATCCTGAAACAAGATACCTGTAGTAGCAAACATGTATAGGAGGCTTTCAATTTATGAAAGCCTTTTTTGCAGTTCAGGAAAGACAATTTAAAGAAGATTTTAATTCAGGAGTAGAGTCCAGGTAACAAGGAAGAAATCAAGAATTATAAACTCTACGTAGAACCAGTCCTTGAATTTGAACTCTTTTATGTCGATATTGATTTGGGGATAGATGAACTTCTGTATGAAATATGTAAGCCCGATAACAATCATAAGTATTGCATACCATTGCCTATCTTCTCCGGTCCCATAAAGGCGGAAACATATAACTCCTGCGATTGTGCCAAGTACTGCGGCTACTATAGTTTTTATGATTCCGTCCCTGTGTTCCTTTTGCTTTTCTTCAGGCGTCCTTTCCTTAATAAAACTCTTCTTTTCCGGAGTCTCAACCTTAGCTACAGACCCTTCTGCAGCACGTCCTGTAACTTTTGCGGGTTCCTTTCTGTACTTTGACTTAGGGTTTTGCTTACTCAAACTGTATACTCTCCTGAACGGCAATTAACATTCCCGGGATGTAATCGTAGTCAGGATCTAATCTCAGTTAGAATTAGACCTGAATATTATGATCTGAACTCGCAGATCTGAGCTATCAGATTAAGATTATTGTATTTAAATTATTAGAATTAAATTATTGAAATAAGATTCCTGGTACTAAACTGCTTCATGGGTTATTGAGCCGGATAATGAAATCCGGTTACTGGAAGAGATAATTAAATGGGTCATTGGAACTGAATCTCACAGCTTTAAATAAATCCATTGCTTAAAACGTTACCGATCTGATCTATGGATATCGAATCGATTCCTATTGAATTTAAATGTTTTGAAAATTTTGAAGGTCTGTGCCCTCCCGGGTGATAGACAAGCGTGACTTCAGGCGAAAGTCTCCTGACCATGTTCTCAAGCCCGCAGGCGTCAAGATGGTCGCTTATCCGTATTATTGGATAGGGGTAGTCCATGCGGCAGCTGAGTACATATTTTTTCATATTCCAGGGAAGTTTGTCAAGGTCCCAGGGAGCAACAACAAAAACTCCATCTTTGGAATCAAGTCCTGCAAGCTCCCCGGCATTCTCAAGCATGCTGCGGGTAAGAGCCCTTGCCCTGGCCTCCATGCGGATTGCACCGTCATATCCGAAGCCTCTTATGAGTTTGACTGCGCGCTGGGCCTTTCCGAATTCATATGCCCCAAAGGCAACCGGACCATTTTCAAAAAGTGCAGATTTCATGCCTTCGAGGTCATCTGCAAAATGGCAGGCAGGATCGGCAGGATCGCCATAGTTAGCCTCAGTAATAAGGACGTCACAGGGAGGAAGCCCGCTTGCATCTTTCACGTCCCCTGTAACCAGAATCCTTGTCCCTACTTCGTTTTCCCAGTAAAAAGCCGTTGCACCTGCCGTATGCTCCGTAGGGAAGGTCTTTACTTTTGTACCCTCTATATCGATTTCATTCCCGAGCCTGAACATACTGCCCGCAAATTTCCTGTCATGCCTGATTTCAAGCGCCATTGCGGTTTTTTCCGAACATACGGCATTGGGGGAGAGCATAGCCGATTTTCCGTGATGGTCAGAGTGGGCATGGGTAATAAGATAGGCATCGGGTTGGAGATGCTTTCCAGGCGTGCGGGTAGTGTCAATGGAAAAGGTGCGCAAATCCCCGGCATTATCCCTGAACCGGAGAGAAACATGTGGTTTAAAAGTTCCGCGCGAATTACGCTGCCTGAGCACCAGCACACCAAGATCAATCAATTTTTTAGAAATCACTTAAATCCCTGAGGAGATAATACTTAAAATATTTAAGCTTAGGGAAAAGCTGTAGATTCGTAATATGGTAGTTTTATATAAAAACAGCGATTGGCATTGAAGCCAAATTAAGCTCATTTTTAAAAAACAATGTCTTGAAAGGAAGAATCAATACCTGATGAAGTTAGCATCCCGAAAAATCCATTAGAGAAGAAGTTAAAAAATAAGATTATTGCAGCTGAAGAAATCGTAAAGTTTGTTTTCTAATTAGTTTTGATAGTAACTTCGACATCAACTTCCTGGGCTCCGGAATCTCCTCTCATTATAAATCTTTTGAAAAATGTAATACATCAACTTAAGAAATAAAGAATCTTTTTGTTATCTTGAGAAGTACGCCTCAATTATATTTTACAGTTTTCTACTTCCTCCTTACATAAGCTTTTTCTAAAAAAGAGATTTAAGCCGGAGATCGGATCTCCAAGCGCGAATGATTCGAACCTTACGATTCAATCTCCAGTAAAACACCTGACAGCATATCTTACTCTGCCCTGATCATATAGAAACTTCTTTAGTAATGATATAAGCGACCAATCCGGGATTAAGCTTATTTTCCCTTGAAATCCTTGCTTCAATATCCTCCGTGGATTTACCTTCGATTCTCATCTCTCTTATTTTCTCAGTAACTGAGGATGGAATGGTGTAATATTCATTTATATCTTTTCTGTGACCCCATACATCACCTTCGATGAGCTGGATTCTCTGCATCTGAAGGAACATTTCTATAGATTTTGAAACCGTAGCCATATAGGATTTGGGTAATTGAATTACCTCAAGCCTCGGGCAAGTTTCGACAAGTGCAAAAATATCCTTGTTCGACGGCCTGAAAGCCAGGTGAACAACACGCTCATTAGGGTTAAGTGTAAAGATTTCTTCCCTAGAACTAACCACTCGGATTCTCATGTTTTTTCATCCCACTGTAAATTTTTTACATTTTACATTGATATATTAGGATATACTGACTATAAATATTTATCCTATTCAACTAACATTATTTAGATAGTATTCTCGATTCTTGATTCACAAAATATTTCTTAGATATGCAGGTGAAGACAAGGAAAAATAAATGGCCACTATTATTGCAAATTCTCTTCTATTTGGATTCGATTTTTTTCATCTCTACTTATTTAATTTTTTTATAAAAACTGGCGTAATTATTACGAAATTATGAAACCTTTAATATCTCTTTAGTGGGTAATTCCAATAAAAATTATACTCTCTGAGTAAAGGGAAAATTCGACTAAAGGCGAATGATTTTAGAGAATTATTAGTGGTTTAATACAAAGAACATATGAAATGGCATCAAATATTTACATGTAAAAGAAATAAAATTTACTTTCAAAAGAAATAAAATAAACCTCCAAAAAAAGTACGTAATCGTGTAAAAATAGACATAGCTAATTATATATTTGTAGTTAGATTTCGGTTTAACAAGTTATAGAAAAAGCTCAAAGACCGTATGGAAAAAAAACTAGCCCCAGGTTTCTGGAACCCCGGACGATCTTTGTCAGAAGAATTTAAGGTCAGAGGAGCTTATCTAGCTCCGACGCAAGCACGCTGCCCTGGGTTACCCCCATAAAGCGCTTTACTTCGGTCCCGTCTTTCTGAATGATCAGAGTCGGGACGGCATGTATGCCATATTTGGAGGCCATTTCCTGGTTTTCGTCTACATCGATAACCTTGAACTCAACCTTATCCCCGTACTTCTTCTCGAGCTCTTCAAGAATCGGTTTTTGCATCCTGCAAGGTCCACACCATGTTGCTGAAAAGTCCAATAATATCGGCTTCATAAAATCACCTGAATATCTTGAAACGTCTGAAACCTTCTCTGTTTTTATCTAATCCACTCCGGAAAGCGCATAGAAGGGTCGTACAGATACTGCCTGTAAAGGCATATACGACAAAGCTGCCGGAAACCCAATCCTGATGATAGGCGACCTGAAAGCTGGATTTACCAAATACAGGGTCGGGACTTAATAATTGTATGTATTATCTTCGAGAATATATAACGCTTATCTCAAGCTCATGGGTTTTACTGTAAATATATTCGTAAGAGAAAGCCTCAATAAGCCTGAATAGGTTAAGAAATCAGTCGTTTTTTCCAGTACATTTATTATCGGCTCTGCCTCTAATAACATTGCCGAAATACATGCAACCTTCCATAGAGATAGTTGGCATTTCCGGAGACTCATTTACCATACTCACAGGAGCACCCCTAACAAGCACGCAGGGCACTCTTTCTCCGGCTTCTCCCATAATAAGTTCTGCAGCCGAGACAAGGTTATCTGCTACAGCCTTATAAGTAATACGGAGAGGTTTCCCATAAATGTCATTGGTTCCGCGAGCGTCTTCTACAGGAACAAAACCTGAGACTCCAAGCGCGATTCCCGAGCAACCAAGCCTGAGAGGTTGGGTCCTGCTATCCCCTATGATTACTCCAAGCCTGCAGGAGTAACGCTGCTCAAGCCTGTGCCTGATGTTTTCGGAACTTTTTCGCGGGTCTTCGGGAAGCAGGGTTACATAGCCTTCAGGGGAATTGGAAGCATCGATACCTGCATTAGGAGCCAGAACACCTTTTGTAATTGTAAGGGCAGCGCCTGGCACGCCCCCAAAAATCTCATCGCATTCCTGAAGCACAAGTTCCATTTCCCTGGGGTCTATACCATATTGGTCCCCAAGTTCCTTTGCCCTTCTACATGGAGTGATATCTGCAAGCTTGACTTCTCTTCCTTCTGCAGTGCCAACCGCAGATTCGGCAAGCACGAAAATATCCCCATCAACAGGAACAAGGCCTGATTCCTCCAGAGCCTTTTCTAGAATCTGTACTATATCATCCCCTTCGCGGATAATAGGGGTCTTAATCCCGAACATCTGGATGGAAGCGTTTTCTGAGCTCATATTTTGTTGCCTTTAGAAATTAATGATTAGCCTGTTTTGCTGAATCAAAAATAGATATAAATCAAAGCGTAAAATACTGCAGGATATTGATAAATGTATCCAATGGTTGCAGAGAAGAGCGAGGGGATATGTAAACAAAGTGTTCAAGAAAGACAGGAGAACAAAAGGTTCAGCGGAGAATAAAAGATTCCGTGTGGAAAACGAGGAAATACAGAACTTTGCCGCTGAAAAGTGAAAAAAGAGGTTTTTACAGTACAGGCGCATTTTAAACTCTCATCTTAATCATTTTCCAGAAATTCCAGCCATAGAAAGCAGTCTCGGAGTATTTTTGTGAGAGCCTACAGGCATAATGTGGACCCCTCTTGATAGTCTCATAAGCTCTTTTATGGTCTCCGAAGCTATGGAAAGGCCTTCTTCAACCGGGTCAGGTGCATCTTTTATTCGGAACATAATCTCCTCAGGCACACTGATTCCTGAAATATTCTTATTCATGAATTCCGCCATTCTAAGGGACTTGAGTGGGATCAACCCGGCAATAACAGGTACTTCAAGGTGGTTTGTAACCTCCATAAACTCCTCAAACATGCCCACGTCATAGACAGCTTGAGTCTGGATAAAGTCAGCTCCGCACCTGACTTTTTTTTCAAGCTTTATGAGCTGGATTGTTTTTTCGGGGTCTATTCCAGTTACAGCACCTGCACAGAAGGAAGTCCCCCCGTCCAGCTTGTTCCCTGCAAAGTCTATGCCTGAATCTAGCTTCCGGACAAGTTGAAGGAGCTGTACGGAATCGAGGTCATATACAGGCTTTGAGCCAGGGTGATCTCCGCACGAAGGAAAATCCCCTGTCATCAAGCAGATATTCCGGATACCTAGAGCATACGCTCCCAGAAGATCTGACTGAAGCCCGATCCTGTTCCTGTCCCTGCAGGTGAGTTGCATAATAGGCTCATGCCCTTCATCAAGTAGAAGCTTGCTAAAAGCCAGGGAACTCATGTGCATAATCGAGCACTGGTTATCCGTAACATTTAAGGCATCTGCAATGCCTTTGAGATAGCGAGTATCTTCCAGGGAAACTGAAAATCTTGTGCCCTTAGGAGGGGAAACTTCAGCAGTAATCAGAAATTTGTTGGAATTCAGTTTTTCACGAAAATTAGTAAGCATTAACAAGAATATTAGGGATGAAATTATTTAAACCATGCTCCTGTGAAACACAACAACACAAGGAAGACTAGATCTCTTGACTAATCTCAAACACTAAGATATAAAAGATAATGCAGTTGCTTTTCGTGGATAAAAATCAAATCAGATAAAACAGAAATAAGATATTTATTAAATGGCTCTGTAGAAAACCTACTTAATCGTCATCAATAGACTTAAAGTTCTTCAGCAAAATGAATCAGGCAATTTAGTTTTAATTTGTTAAGATTGGTTATTTCAGAGGATTTCTACAGAGCCTATTAAATAAAAAGTTAAAAAGAAGTTATTTAAGTCCATGCTCCTGAGGAGCATGAATCGTATAAAGGAGGTCAAGTCTGTTGATTTTTTTCAGCCTATTATAAATTAGGGTCCATACACAATCATTCTCTCTATTGACTTCACACATCCCGTCAACAACCCCTCCGCAGGGTCCATTCAGAAGTCCTTTGGGACACTGCGCTTTAGGGCAGAGTCCCCCGAATTCACCAATTGTGCATTTCCCACACATTATACACTGGTCTGAGAGCAGCTTTCCTCCACTCGAACCGCCCAAAGAGAGAGTTTCATTTGAGCCAAATACAGGCACCTCCGTTACACTGGCAACCGTTGAGACTCCACTACCGCAGCCCATTACCAGGATGCAGCGTGCCTCGGTTATTTTTTCGTTTTTCTGGACCAGGGAATCAAAAGATCGGATGCTGCAGGCTGCGGTGGGGAGAGCCCAGCCTACTACATGCTTTCCGCTTTTCTCAAGCTGTTTGCACATCTCAAGCACTTCTGGTTCTCCACCTGTCTTCAATTTTGCAGCACAGACATTGCATCCGATTATGAAGATATAGTCTTCGTCTTTTAACAGAGCCAGGATTTCTTCAAGGGGTTTTGCTGAAGTTATAATCATAATTACCTCAAATATCGATATTCCAGATCGCTCCGGTTTGCAATACATTCGCGGATCATTTCGGCAATAAGTGGTAGAGAACGCACCTGCCCTTCAAGTTTCTTGGCAAGGCGACCAAGCTGAAGCAGAGTGCCCATTACAAGTACATCAGTCATTTCTGTTTCATGGGAAACCGCATCCTTTGCCAGGGCTGCATCCCCTCCTCGGGCAAGCATTTCCTGTTTTACTATCAAAGCCTCTGTAGTCGTAAGATTGCGAATTTTCAGCATAAGATGAACGCTTTTGTCCTGCATTACCTGTGAGCCTGTCCTGGTTACCCCAAGTTTCCGCATTACAATGGCTGCGTCCTGCGGGACTTTTACCTCAACCACAGAAACCTCATACCTGCCCTCTTTTACTACACTTGGTCGGCTCCTTATAGCCCCTGAGAGCTTTACAGCATCGCAGGTCTCAGGCACATCATGTGTACGGATAATATGAGCACCTTTGTAGACTGCAATAGCTGCTGCGGCCAGGCTGCCGTAGAATCTTTCAGTAGCAGGTTTTTCAAGCACATCTCCTATGAAAGATTTTCTTGAGAGGGCTGCCAGTAAAGGTTTCTCAAAAATCTTAAGGCGATCAAAATTATCAAGGGTCTCTAAGTCATAAATAGTAAGCTTTTCTTCGGTCCATCTGCCTATTGCAGGGTCAAGTATAAGATTTTTCGGATTTATGCCTCCTGTTTCTGCAGTCTGTATTATGGAATCAAGAGATTCAATAACAGAATCCATTCCGAGAGGGTCACCCGGAACCTTATTTGAGGCCATAACAATAGCGGGGCATCCGTAATCCGCTACTATTTTAACCATTCTGGGGTCTGCTGTGAACCCGGAGACATCATTAATTACCTGAGCTCCTTTTTTGAGAGCTTCTTCTGCGATTTCGGAAAACATTGTGTCTACTGAGATCACGGCATCCACATTGCCTTCCAGAGTTTCGAGCACTGGCAGAAGACGTTTGAGTTCTTCTTTCCTGCTTATAGGTTCGGAGAAGCGCCAGGTTGAACGGGCTCCAATATCAATGAAGGTTGCTCCATCTTTAACCATTTTCTGAGCTATTTCGAACGCAGAGTTCGGGTTTACGACCGAGCTTTCGTAAAATGATTCCGGACTCAGGTTAATGATACCCATTACATGTGAAGGGTACTGGTCTCCTACTTTCATACCGCAGATATCAGTATCAACAACCATTTTTGACAACCAGATTATATAAGTTTTAAATGAATAACGCCAGCCGACGCTTAATAGACACTGGTAAACAGGCATTGGCGGAAGCCAGGTTCATAAAGACTTTTTTCAGCCATGGAAGATTTCAAGGACACGCTTTTGAATCGAGAGATACATTTTATTTCGTCTTCCAGGAAATCCTGTGAAAAAAACCTTTTATTCCGTTACCAGAAGCTTCCGGGCAGGGGGAATTCTTTGATGATTATTATCAGGATAATTAAATAATCACTGTAATGATATATTAACTAATACATATCAGCTTGACTTATCAGGTAGATTTGATTAAGACATGCTGAAGTTGTGTTTAAACGATTATAAAGACTTACAATGGAACTTACTCTGCCACTCGATTATTTTATAGTATCAAACCTATAAAATTAAACTCAATAATTATTCGAGTATTACTGGTGGTAAACCGTTATTGTAATAAAATAAGCTTCTATAATACATAAAAATATTGATGTGTAGAGACAGTCTGGCACAATTGGGAAAGCAATATTGTGCATTAACTAAGAAATCGGCTATGAAAACCGACTATTATTAATATAGGCTGGCAAGATAGGAGGGATAATCCTAGATTTTTCGAATATGACACAACCGGGAAAAACAACTTTTTTTTAGTGTGAAATGAGTAAGACAAGAAACATATGCCTCAAATCCGTAACCTGCCGCCTTAGCTTTACAATCCGTGCCTCAGCCTTATAATCCAGCCCTTAGCCTGTACTCGATGCTTTAACTTAATAACTCAGTGCTTTAACTTGAACATTCATGTCACAATATTTATTTTTCAGGAAAAAATAAAAAAGAAGATTAACAGACCCGGTAAAAAAGCCTTAACAAAGTGCTTTAAAAGTTTTCTTCCGCACATTTAAGTACATGCTTCATCAGCATAGCAACGGTGACAGGACCTACGCCGCCAGGGACAGGTGTAATGAGGGAGGCTTTCTTGATTACATTTTCAAAATCAACGTCTCCATATACGCCATCTTTTTC
This sequence comes from Methanosarcina flavescens, assembly GCF_001304615.2. Taxonomy (NCBI): domain Archaea; kingdom Methanobacteriati; phylum Methanobacteriota; class Methanomicrobia; order Methanosarcinales; family Methanosarcinaceae; genus Methanosarcina; species Methanosarcina flavescens. The sequence continues at coordinate 2,488,670 of NZ_CP032683.1, forward strand.
CTGGGTAATTCCAACGTCAAAGATCACTGCCCCTTCCTTTATCATATCGGCTTTGATAAGGTGTTTCACTCCAGCTGCAACTACAAGGATGTCCGCGCCAAGAGTATATTTCTTAAGGTCGTCGGTGAACACGTGGCAAACTGAAACGGTTGCGTTCCGGTTAAGAAACATTGCTGCCATAGGTTTTCCAACAACATTGCTGTGCCCTACAATAACCACGTTTTTGCCTTTGATAGGCACATTGTACTCTTCGAGCGCCCGGATAATCCCATGCGGAGTGCAGGGAACAAGCCCTTCGTCCCCGATCATCAGTTTTCCCATATTGTAGGGATGAAAACCATCTGCATCTTTCTCAGGCGCTATGGCTTCCATTGCTTCCTGAGGGAAAAGATGTTTCGGAAGCGGAAGCTGGAGCAAAATTGCGTGCACATCCTTGTTTTTGTTAAGGCTATCGATCAGAGAGATAAGTTCCTCCTGACTGGTTTCTGCCGGAAGAAAGTGGTCTTCTGCCCGGATGCCCACACGTTCGCAGGCTCTATGCTTAAGTCGGACATACATTCTGGATGCAGGATCATCGCCTACGAGGATTGTGGCAAGTCCAGGAGTAATACCCCGGCCGCTTTCCAGAGCCTCAAGTCTTGACTCTACCTCATCTTCAATCTGCTTTGCAAGAACTTTACCATCTATAATTCGTGATTCGTAGCCTTCAACTGACATTGATAAAAGCACCCCAACTCTTAGATTAGCAATAAACCGGAAACCTTGAACAGAGTTCCCTGACCTTATCACTTATTTCCGACAGGAGATTATCGTTTTCTGCATTTTTGATTGCAGTCTCGATATAGTCGGCAATTATTTCCATTTCTTTTTCCTTCATGCCCCTTGTGGTACAGGCAGGGGTTCCGAACCTTACTCCGCTCGTGACAAATGGGCTGCGGGTCTCGAAGGGCACCGTGTTTTTGTTTGCAATAATCCCGGCTTTGCTCATGGCGGCTTCTGCATCCTTGCCTGTTATATTCATATTGTTTAGGTTTACAAGCATAAGATGGTTGTCCGTCCCGCCAGAAACGATATCAAAGCCCTTCTCTTTTAGGCATTTACAGAGAGTTTTTGCGTTCTTCACGGTTTGCACCTGATCACGTTTGAACTGATCACTCATAGCCTCCTTAAAAGCCACGGCCTTTCCGGCTATGATGTGCATGAGAGGACCGCCCTGGATGCCTGGGAAAACCGCTTTGTTGACTCTGATTGCAAGTTCTTCTGTTCTGGAAATAATCATTCCGCCTCTTGGGCCTCGCAGGGTCTTATGGGTTGTGCTGGTAACAAAGTCCGCATAAGGTACAGGGCTCTGGTGTACACCTGCAACTACAAGCCCTGCAATATGAGCAATATCTGCAAGCAAGTACGCTCCAACTTCGTCAGCGATTTCACGGAACTGCTTGAAATCGATCTCACGAGGATAAGCTGAGGCTCCGCAAACAATCATTTGTGGCTTGCATTCCTTTGCTTTTTCCAGAAGCTCGGAATAATCCAGCATTTCAGTCTCTTTACTGACCCCATACGGCACAATATTATAGAGCTTTCCGGAAAAGCTCACCGGGCTGCCGTGGGAAAGATGTCCGCCGTGGGACAGATCCATTGACATGATAGTGTCTCCGGGCTGCAAGACCGAAAAATAGACAGCCATATTTGCCCCTGAACCCGAGTGAGGCTGGACGTTAACGTAATTTGCGTTAAAAATCTCCTTTGCCCTGGCAATTGCAAGGTCTTCAGCAACGTCTACGAAATCGCAGCCGCCATAATAACGTTTACCTGAATATCCTTCGGCATATTTATTGGTCAGAATCGAGCCCTGAGCTTCCATAACAGCTTTGCTCGCGTAGTTTTCGGATGCAATAAGATTCAATTTATATTCCTGGCGCTCGGCTTCGTTATTGATAGCCTCGGACAGTTCCGGATCAATTTTTTCAATATAAGACATTACTGTCACCTGTTCATTTAAAATTGTTCAAAATCAAGATTTTTTATGGATTGGGTTGTGTATCATTTAAAGCTAACATGTGCATGTATGCAGGAGTTGCCTGACAGCCTGGAAAACCTCAGGACGCAGGGGCATTTAACGGTAAGAACCACCGGATAAATGGGAATATAATTCAGGCTATAAACCTTCTTGATGGGGGATTTTCCTATTAAAATTTCAGATCTTTCGGCAAAAGACTCCTGAATATTTTAAAGATAAGAAATTTCGAAACCTTGAAAGCCCTTATAGCCTGTAAGATTTCGTGTGAGTACCTATAAGTTAGGGTTATTTATAATTATCAGGGGTTAATGAGTTGTTACCCAGTAGAATTTATTCCGGTTTTGCATGGTTTTAAGTATTTGTTCTAAGTGCTTGCTCAAGCCAGGATTACTACATTTCTACCCTCAATTTTAAGTTTACCTTCGGTAAAGAGCTTGACTGCTTCAGGATAGATAATATGCTCCTGTTCCAGAATTCTATTGGTAAGCGTCTCTTCCGTATCCCCTGGAATCACAGGCACGCACTTCTGGAGAATTATTGGCCCTGAATCCAGCCCTTCATCTACAAAATGCACTGTACAGCCTGCAACCTTCACCCCGTATTCAAATGCCTGCTTCTGGGCGTTAAGCCCTTTAAATGCCGGAAGAAGAGAAGGATGAATATTCATAATCCTGTTCCTGTAGGTTTCAATTATCTCGTTTCCTAAAAGCCGGAAATAACCTGCAAGCAGAAGAAGATCCGTATCGTACTGGTTCAGAATATCCAGAATTGCCTTATCGTACTCAGCCCGGCCATATTCTCCGGGATCAAGGAAAACCGTGCTTATTCCATGAATTCTTGCACGTTCGAGCGCATAGGCATTTGCCTTATTTGAAATAACTACATTAATTGCCGCATTCTTTATGTAACCCTTCTCAATGCTGTCTATAATCGCCTGGAGATTTGAGCCCCTTCCAGAAACCAGCACTGCAATCTTTACCGTCATCGAAGCTTCTAGATTGAAACAGTGATATATTAGTTTTTTGGAACTATGCTCCGACTAACCACCCAATTTTTGCCCAATTCCATGAGCTAAAATCAAAAGCTTGCTAAATAGATTTACCGAAACCGTTGCGCCGGCTTATCACCAAGCGTTGCGCCGCTTGACCACGCCGACCACGTTGTTTTAGTTAAAGCATGGTTTTTGATCAAACTTTTTCAGAAAAAGTTTGCGATAAAACCTTCCCTCAAAAGGTTTTCGCTCAAGCCTTTTTTAAAAAGGCTTGTGATCAAACTTTTTTTAAAAAGGCTTGTGATCAATTTTTTTTAAAAAGGTTGAGTTACGCTTTGCTATGATTTTCCTTACGTTCTTCTATGAAGTTAAGGAGTTCCTGTGAATCACTTATCCTGTCAAGTTCTTTTTTCTCGATCATTACCGTATTTTCTACGGATTTGATCTTGGAACGCCCGTTGATAATAAATACAGATTGGGTTTCAGTAACGCAGGAAATACTGCTCATGAGATGAGCCCTTTTGATTACGGTAGTATTGAATTCGCTGACTCCAGTAAGGATAACTGAAGATTTGTCCCGTGAGATAGCCTTGAAAGGCGCCTGTGTGGTAGGAAGGACATCATATCCTAACATTGAAATTGTATTAAGGATGAGATCTTCGGGCAAAAGGGTGGAAGGCTTTTTCTGCTCTTCAGTTCTGGATTCTACCTTCTTCCTGGGCTTTCTGCTTCTGCAAGATTCCAGGATATTAATGGGCCTAGCGAGTTCAACCCCAAAAATCTCTTCCAGCTGGAGCACGACGTCTATCGATGCGTCCATGCCCTCTTCTTCGTACTTACTGATTGTCCTCCTTGAAACACCTACCATGGCAGCAAGGGTTCCAAGAGACATTGAGTGATTCATCCTGGCTTTTTTGAGGATATCCCCTTCTATGGAGACGTACAGCCCGCCAGGTGCTGCTGAAACCAGCGGAGGAACATTTTCAATAAAGTAGTCGTGGAGTGTTTGCACATTAAGGGCAATGATGTCGTAGCGCATGTAAACAACGCTATCCTCAAGCATCTGATCTCTTGTCTTTGCCCCCACAACAATAGCAGAACCTCCAAGATATTCGGCCAGGTACTTCATCTCCCTGGCGGTTTCTTCATTCAGACCGTCAATGTTAAATAAAACCTTGCAAAGTAATAGTATCTCGCCTTTCCGTGCGGCAATATCAAAACTCCTTGGACGTATATTGCATCGATCGGAAATTATAAAACCTGCACGTGTCAATACATCAATTATTTGATGTATGAGAACTTCTTTTGTCATTCCGATACCAATCTCTATTTGATCATCTATATATATTTTTCTTTACTTCTGGTAATTCTGACAGTGTGAAAATACGTCGGAGAGTAACGAAAAATGTATTTAATGGTGATGCATCTGGGATACTAGAGGCAAAAACTGGAATCTAAAAATGATTATCGGAATTGATGATACTGACTCAAACGATGGAATGTGCACAACCTATCTGGGAGCTCTGCTGCTGGACGAACTTCAGGCTTATGGAACCTTAGAGACTCTTCCACTCCTAATACGCCTGAATCCTACCATCCCTTACAAAACAAGAGGAAACGCTGCAGTAGCCCTGAAGATCAGGACTGACTATCCGGAAAAGGTAACTGCCCATGTTGTGTCTAGAATAGAAGAACTCGCGCGCATGGAATGCGAGAAAACCAATCCTGGAGTAGTTTTTATTCCGGAAAATGATTATGATAAGCTCAAACCTGTCCTCGGAATTTTTTTTGAGAAAGCCGTAAGGGATGTTATCGAAATACAGGAGGCAAAAACGCTCATCTCGGAACTTGGGATTTCTTCAAAAGGTTTTAAGAACGGGAGAGGATTGATAGGATCTCTTGCAGCCTGCGGGGCTATGCTGAACCTCGAAGCATGGGATCACACCTTTGAGTACCTTGCATACAGGCAAAAGGAAAGCTGGGGGACCCCACGTGAGGTCGAGAAGGAAAGTTTCTTTGAGGCTGACAGGAAGACATACCCTGGCACCTGGGACACTGTGGACCTTAAAAACAGGCTAGTTGTCTGCGTACCCCGCTCGGGTGATCCCGTGCTTTTCGGAATAAGAGGAGAAAATCCTGATATAGTTACCGAAGCTGCATCCCTGATCAGGGCCGAACCTATCGAACGTTTTGCCGTATACAGGACAAATCAGGGTACGGATATGCACCTGCTTTCCGCAGCAAGTCTCGCTGAAATCCAGGATATGCATTCTTATAGGCTTGAGGGCACAGTCCTGGCAATTCCGAGAACAATTACTGGGGGACATGTTATTTTTCCCATCAGCGATAGGGAGGGAAATGAAATCGACTGCGCAGCCTTCGAACCTACAAAGGACTTCCGGTTGCTTATAAGGAAACTCAGGCCCGGAGATAAGGTTGAACTGTCGGGAAGTGTCAGTTCCAGAACCCTCAATATCGAAAAAATTGAAATAAAATCACTCACTCCCCTTTACAAAGAAGAAAACCCTAGATGCCCGAACTGCGGAAAACACATGAAGTCTTCAGGCCAGGCCCAGGGTTTCCGCTGTAAAAAATGCAGAACCCATACCGCCTCAAAGATCACCTGTGAAGTAAAAAGAGACCTTGTCGCAGGACTATATGAAGTCCCGCCCTGCGCCCGCAGACATCTTGCAAAACCCCTGGTAAGGGAACAAAGATCTAACGTAAACATCTACCCTGCCCGTTAAGAAGAAACCGTTGTGCCGCTTGACCACACCGTCACGCCGGTTTTTGATCAAACTTTTTCTGAAAAAGTTTGCGCTCAAGTCATTTTCTCAAAAGATTTGGGGCACAGGAGGGGAATTTCTTTTATGCTCGCTTTTCTCAATGCGGCTCATGACTGAGTCCAGCTGTTCTTCGGAAATTCCGAGCGTATTCGGGATGGTTTCAAGATCTTCGTTTTGCTCAAGTTTTCTGAGCACTTCATCCACTTTTACGTAGGAAATCCCAAGTTCGACTTCATCAGTCTGACCAGCCCAGAGCCCTGCAGAAGGCTTTTTGGTGATAAGAGAATCTGGAACCCCAAGACTGCGAGAAAGCTCCCATACTTCAGTTTTGTAAAGTCCGCCTATGGGTTCGAGATCAACGCCTCCATCTCCATATTTCGTGAAATATCCAAGCAAGATCTCAGTTTTATTGCTTGTACCTATGACCATACGGTTCATCTGGTTTGCGTGGAAATAGAGGAGGGACATCCTGATCCTTGCTTTCAGGTTTCCCATGGAGAGTCGGTCCGCAGATTTACTCTCAGGGACTGCAGCCATGAAAGCCGAAATAATGCCTGAAATATCAATGATCTGAAACTCGATTCCCAGCCAGTCCGCAAGGGCTTTTGCATCTTTGCTGTCTTCAGCAGGGGTAAGACCGAACTCGGGCATATGGATTCCGAGTACATGATCTTTTCCCAGAGCTCTTACGGCGAGTGTTGCGGCGAGGGCTGAATCTATTCCTCCACTTATGCCTATAACAGCTCCATTTACTTCTGCTTTACGAGTTTCGTTGAGGATAAAGTCAATAATTCTGTTCTGCGCGATTTCGAGGTTCATGCTGTCAATTCCGGGGTATTGTAAGGTTAGATTCGAAACAATCTAGATCTCCTGATAATTCAAGCTCCTGAAAATTTAGGACATAACAGAAGCAGATTCGAAAGCTATCAGGTTTAAGAACTGATTTGGTAATTAAACAATTTTATACACAGTAGCTTCAGATATATAAAATACTCAGAGAAAAACGGATATAAGGTAAACTTATTTAATAAATGGAAGAGATAGGGAGTAATATATCCCAGGCAATATAATATAAATAATAATTACCAAATGTACCTCTACCGATAAAATTATTGTCCTGACAGGGTACAGGCTATAAAAGGGGGTGTATTAAAATAGGAAGGCTGGAAAGAAAATTCAAAGCCTAGAGTGTTCCGCAACAAACCCTCCGGGATAAAAACTTCCCTTATCAAAGGCATTGAAATAAAAAGACAACTAATACAGAAAACAGGTAGTTCCGTAATATGCAGTCCGGAAAAATCTGTTCATTTTATGTAATTATTGAATAAAAGTTACAATCAAAAAGACACAACTATTTTCGGGATGATCTATGGAAGAAATACAGTTGAAGGTTGAAAAGGCATATCCTATCGACCTTGGAAGAGGAATTATCCGACTTGACCCTACAACCTTACTGAAACTCCAGCTCTCGCCAGGCGATATTGTTGAAATAAGGGGAAAGAAAAAGACCACAGCAAAAGTATGGAGAGCTGACAGACAGGACTGGGATCAGGGACTCGTGAGAATTGATAACTTCATCCGGCAAAATGCAGGTGTCTCCATAGGGGAGAAGGTTACTATCAGAAAGGTTGAAGCTCCGGAGGCAAAGAAACTTGTTCTGGCACTTCCGGAAAGCATGACACAGGGGGGGCCTGAACTTCAGTTTGGGGAACATGCAAATGAAATTATAAAAAGGCATATCCTCAAAAGGCCAGTCTTCAGGGGAGACATTATTCCTATAATAAATTCGATGTCACAGCCAATGACCGAGTCCCTGACAACAAGCCAGGTAATTCCTCTGGTCGCGGTTGAGACCGAACCTTCGAACACAATTGTTCTCATCACGGAAGCCACGCTTATCGAGCTTCGCAAAAAGCCGGTGCAAGGGTACGAAAAAGCAACCCGGGGCGTAACCACCTATGAGGACATAGGAGGTCTCGGGGAAGAGATTATGCGTGTCCGGGAAATGATAGAGCTGCCCATGAAGCATCCTGAGCTTTTCGCTCACCTTAATATCGAGCCTCCCAAAGGAGTTATTCTCTACGGTCCACCAGGAACCGGAAAAACCCTGATTGCAAAAGCCGTAGCCAATGAGTCTGGGGCAAGTTTCCATTACATTGCCGGCCCTGAGATTGTAGGGAAGTTCTACGGAGAGAGTGAAGAGAGGCTCAGGAAGATCTTTGAAGAAGCAACCCAGGATGCGCCATCAGTCATTTTCATTGATGAGATAGATTCTATTGCCCCGAAACGGGAAAACGTGACAGGGGAAGTGGAAAGGCGTGTGGTTGCCCAACTCCTTACCCTGCTTGACGGGATGGTAGAGAGGGGACAGGTTGTTGTTATAGGTGCCACCAACCGTGTAGACGCAATCGATCCAGCACTCAGGAGACCAGGCCGCTTTGACAGGGAAATCCATATAGGTGTACCTGATACAAAGGATAGGTACGAAATCCTGCAGATCCATACAAGAGGTATGCCAATAGAGGGACATGCTGAGACTGAGGAGGCTGGTGAAGCCGAAATTGGAGCTGGTGAGGCTCCGGAAAGAGAAAGGAAAGAAAAGGTAGATAAATATCTGATGTATCTGGCTGAAAGGACTCAGGGCTTTGTGGGCGCAGATCTGCTGGCTCTGGTTCAGGAAGCAGCCATGCGGTGCCTCAGAGAAAATCTACCTGACCTAGACCTGGAAAAAGATGCGATTCCGCCTGAAAGACTGGAAAAGATCATTGTAACCAGAAAAAACTTTGAAGATGCCCTGATGGAGGCTGAACCCTCAGCTCTTAGAGAGATTTATGTAGAAATGCCTACAGTTACCTGGGATGATGTGGGTGGGCTGGAGGAAGCAAAGCAGGCCATTATTGAGGCAGTGGAGTGGCCTATTAAAAATCCGGAAAAGTTCGCTAAGATGGGGATAAAAGCTCCAAAGGGAATCCTGCTTTACGGTCCGCCAGGTACCGGAAAAACCCTGATAGCCCAGGCGGTTTCCAGGGAGTCTAATGCCAACTTCATAAGCGTCAAAGGACCTGAGATGTTTTCAAAATGGCTCGGGGAATCGGAAAAAGCCATCCGGGAAACCTTCAGAAAAGCCAGGCAGGTTGCTCCCTGTGTGATTTTCTTTGACGAGATTGATTCGGTTGCCGCGATGCCAGGCATGGAATCCACGGACAGCCGAACTTCAGAAAGGGTACTGAACCAGCTCTTGACCGAAATGGATGGACTTGAATCCCTCAGGGACGTTGTGGTAATTGCCGCAACTAACCGCCCTAACCTGTTGGACCCTGCAATCCTGCGCCCAGGGCGCTTTGACCGGCTGGTCTACATTGGTCCTCCTAATCGGAAAGGCAGGCTCAAGATCTTCAGAATCCACACAAGTAATACACCACTTGCTGACGACGTGGACCTTGAAACCCTTGCCGATATAACCGAGGGTTACGTGGGTGCCGATATAGAGTCTGTGTGCAGGGAAGCCGCAATGATTGCTCTCAGAGAAAATTTTGACACGGAATACGTGGAAATGCGGCACTTTAGAGAAGCTCTCAAGAAGGTGAAGCCCACCATTACAGAGAACATTGCTCAGTTCTATGAGAAGATCGAGGCACAGTTCAAAGGTGGCCAGAAACTCACGGAGCCAGCTGGTTATATCGGGTACAGGTAATGGTTTGAAAGAGTAATACTTTAAATGAACAACTTTTAAAAGGAAAAAGTTTTAAAGAACCTGGTTTCAAATGGAATAAAATGTTTAAAGTGAAAAAGCAAGCTTTACCCAGACCCTCATAACACGCTGCTACGGAGATACGATAAAAAATGTCAAAGGAATTTGCAAGAAACCTCTTTAACAAACAGGTAATGGCTACCGACGGAACCGAGATAGGAGTACTAAGCAACATCGTAGTCGAGATAAGGGGAGGAAACATTATTGACATGATGGTTATCCCCAATCCTAATTTTGACACAACGAGGTACAGGAAGGAGGATAACTTTATCCTGATTCCTTTCGATTCCGTTAGTGCCATAAAAGACTACATAATAATTGACAAGATGAAAGCAAAAGCGTAAATTAAAACAAAGAGAGGAAGTTTCCTCTCTTCTCATACTTTGTTTTTATTCTGTGTTTATTTCAGCATAGAGGATCTCTTCCTATATTCCCTAACTCTGCTTTGAGAGCGTTGATTCCGTATCGCTTGCTTCGCTCACTCAGGCGTACTTGCTTTAAGTTATATTTTCTTCTCGAATTGCTTCTGGGGATAATTCGATTAGTTTATAAAGTCTGACAGTATAGAGCAATGGAAAATAAACAAACTGATGAAAGGTGGTCAGGTTGACGTTTAAGAAAAGCAGCAAGTATGATACTGACTTTGTTAAAGAAAATATGATGGGCCCAAACCCAATGAAAATACTTGAGGAGATCGCAGAGTCTTTAAAGTTTGAAAAAGGCATGCGGGTACTTGATCTTGGCTGCGGGCGGGCACTTACTTCAATTTTCCTAGCAAAAGAATATGACGTTACTGTTTTTGCAACCGACCTCTGGATCAGTGCAACGGATAATTATGAGAGAATCAGGTCAACGGGGCTGGAAGATAAAATAATCCCAATACATGCCGAGGCACACGACCTGCCGTTTGCCAACGAATTTTTTGACCTTGCCGTATGTGTGGATGCTTATCACTATTTCGGGATTGAGGAAAATTACCTGACAGACCATCTTGCCCCTCTTGTAAAAAAAGGATGTCAGATAGCAGTTGCAGTCCCTGGGCTGAAAAAGGAATTCACTGACGGGGTTCCGGCAGAATTACAGCCATACTGGTGTGAAGATATGGATTTAACTCTGCACTCACGCGACTGGTGGTACGATTTATGGAAAAAATCCGATTCAGTTAGCATTCAGGAGTGCAAAGAGCTAAACTGTCTTGAAGAAGCCTGGCAGGACTGGCTTTCCTGCGACAACGACTACGCCCGCAGGGATATAGAAATGATGGAAGCCGAAGGTGGAAACTACTTTAATCTTGTCTCAATAATAGCTACTAAGCTGTGAAGAAGTTTTGAGACTCAATTTTTATTTTTTTCGGGAGAGTTTCAGGCGCGAGAATAGTCCTGAAATATTCTATTGAAAAAATAGTTTTAAAAAATATAAGTATTGAATCGTTTACTTTACATCATGTATTCCAGAATAAATGGTAACATTTTTTCCCAAACAAGTGAAATTGTCTTTTTTACTATCATGGTCAATATTCTTATTGCCAGCGCTGAAACTTACCTGAGAAATCCAGAAATTTTTGATCAAAACGGTCTCACGAGTTTACTACCAGTCTGGTATCAATTATCAGCAGGATTTTTAGCAATTTATTACTTTGTTACATGAAGGTATGAGGATAATGTAACAAAGAAAGAATCTATTAACAAACACAGGTACAATACTGTGCGGATTAACTTATTTTGCAGCAGCCTTTTGCTTCTGTGTTTGATCCTCGTTAACAATTTTCCTGCATATTTCACATTAATAGGCTCATACTTGCATAATTTAGCATACTTATCAATAGCAATAAACGTGATTGTACTGGCAATTTTAGCGTTGAATCTCTCTCATTTATTCAAAAAGAAGTGAGGACGTAAGCTTTTGTGCTTAGTTCTGCACTTTCTTTCTTAAAAACGAGACTATTTGATCTTATTTATTGATTATAGACTGAATTAATGGTTTGAAATAATGCATGATTTATTTATTGAATTTTTTAATTATTTGTTAGATAGTTTACAGTCTCTTACCGATTATTATTTAGTTCAACCTTACAAATAAATCTCAATTTAGATAAACTTATAAAGATTACTTTTCATTATCATAAATGACTGCATATGAAATTAAAACAGCAATTAGGTACTGACTACGCCACTAAATTGAAAGTAATTGAAAGCAAAGCAAAAGAAATCTGGGAAAAAGGCGAATTGTACCATACTTATTACACATTACATGGAATGAAACATTCGGATGCAGTTGTAAACATACTCGACCTCTTAGTAGATGGCTTAAATCCTGAAGATAAACTTGACGAAATTGAGATCTTTTGTTTGCTGTCAGCTGCATACTTACATGATGTGGGGATGCAACGTAAATACCCAGATGACGAGGCAAGGATAGAAAGTATTTTTCAAGCAAAAAATAAACCTTACACAATTCAGGATCTAATAAGAGACGAACACCATTTAAGAAGTGGTCGTTACATAAAAGAGAACTTTAAAACTTTAGATCTTGACTTATATGAAGCTGAATGCGTGAGATTAATCTCAGAGGGGCATCGGAAAGTAAACCTTGGTTCAGATGATTATGAAAGTCAGGCTATAGGTTTTAAGAGAGTACGCGTACGTTTACTTTCATCGCTTCTAAGGTTAGCTGATGAGCTTGACATTGATTATAGACGTGCACCTGAAACGTTGTATGAAATCCTAAAAGAAGATATGCCAGACTTTTCCCGGCTTCAATGGCTGAAGCATTATTACACAAGTGGCTTAATTATTGAACCAGTTACCAAAGAAGGCAAAAGAAGACTTTCCATAGAGATTAATTGCCAGTATCCAAGAGAAGATGAAGGACGTAAAATAACTGAAGTACTCATTTTGAAACCAATAGAAGAGAAGATAGAAGAATTGAAAACAATATTCTTAGAATATGGTCTAAAAATCGATCTAGCTTACAGAGTAAAAGTGAATGCAGATTTATCTGAAATTCCTGAATTCCTGTACAGAGATGACTTTGGTCAAAACTTAAAAGTTTCAATCGAACTACCAAGGACTAAAGGGTTTGTTAGTAGAGACGACAAATTAAATGAGTTATCGGACTCACTAAATAGAAATATTATAGTAATTGAAGGAATACCAGGAATTGGAAAAACTTATATTTCAGCTAAATTTGCAGAAAAACTGAAAGACAGATTTGATGTCTATTGGTATGGCAATTTAAGTGAAGTGAGTACTCTAAGTTCTGTTTTAAAAAAGTTTGCATACTTTCTAAAAGGAAAAAATAAGCCAAGACTTGCCAATTCCATAGAACATTTTGGATACGACAATGATGTCTTAATTGCATTGCTTAAAGAGGAATTGAACTCTAGTAACTTCGCCATCTTTCTCGATGATTATCATAAAGCTGAGAAAGAATTAAACCCTTTATTAAGAGAACTATTATCTATTGATAATTCAAAAATCATAGTAATTACCCGTCATGAGCCTAAATTCTATAATTCAGTTGACACTCTTGAGAATAGAGTGACTACGGTACAAATTGATTCATGGAGCCCTGAACATACTAAAATGATGCTAGAAACACGTGGTATAGAAACAAGCGAATTAGTGCTAAGGGAAATTCATGAGAGGCTTCATGGACATCCTCAATACTTAAATCTTTTTTGCATTCTAGCTCTAAAGGATACAGCAGAAGAATTATTGCGAAATGTGCCTAAAGCTCTCAAAGAAGCCCATGATTATCTTGAGACTGAAGTTTACAATTCCTTATCTTCCAATGAAAAAATATTGTTGCAGACAATAGCGATATTTAGACTTCCCGAAACAATAGAAGCATTCGATAGCGTAAATGAATTTAAAGATTTGTCTGAAACACTTGACGAGTTAATTAATAAGTTATTGGTTAATGAAATAGGTTCAAACACTTTTAAAGTACATGATATTATACGCGATTACTGTTTAAGTGATCCTAAAAAGAAAGCGTTAAGAAGATATCATGAAAATGCAGCTAAGTATTACCTTTCTCTAAGTGATGAACCAGAAAACATCTTAGAGGCAGCGTATCATTTTGAGAAAGCAGATTTGAAGGAGAAATCATCTAAAACACTTATAGAAAACGCAAGTAATTTTATTTCGAAAGGATTTTGGGATAAAATAGAAATTCAGCTAAAAAGTTCAATTAAATCTTTTCAAAGAAAAAACCAACCAAATGACATTAATTTACTTGCTTGTGCACATCTAACTATTGGCACTTTATATGACACAAAAGGAGAATATGATCTAGCTTTAAAACATGCTGACCAGTCTAAACTTTTGTTCAACAGAATTAAAGAGAGACATAATATTTTTAATGTATATACATTACTTTCTTCTATACATCATCATAAAAATAATAATAAAATAGCTACTGATTACACTCAAAAGTGCTTACAAATAGCTGAATCCCAAAAAAATGATTATTTGAAGGCTGTTGCAATTGGAAACAAAGCGAATTTACTCGGTTATGAAGACGACGAACTCCGAATGAAATATTTTCAGGAAGCTTTGGAAATCTTTGAACAATATGGTTCATTACATAACATAGCACAAACTTTTGGAAACATTGCAATATTGTACTCTAGAATGAAAAAGTTTGAAAAGGCCTATGAATGCATTACAAAATCTTTAAGAATACAAGAAGAAAGGAACGCTATTTACGATATTGCAAAAGTTAAACATAGCAGGGCTTTTATATATTTACAGGATCCCGCAAAATCCATGAATTATGAAAGAATTGTAGGATGTTTGGCAGAGGTTCTAGGAATATATGAGAAGATTGGTCATAAAAGGGGAGTTGCAGAAACTCTAGAATTAATTGGAGATATATATTTTAAAAATGAAAAATTTGAATTAGCTATCGAAAACTACCAGTGTGCTCTAGACACTTATGAAAAGATAAATAATAAGGCAATGGTTGCACAAACACTCTTATCAATTGGAAATATATATCTAAAAAATAAAGATTTTGAGTTAGCTATAGAAATTTATCGCAGAGCGAGTGATCTTTATTCATCATTAAATCAAGAAGCAGACAGAGTAGACGTAGAAATATCATTAGCAGAGGTACTTTTATTAGCTGGAAGTCCCGAAGAAGCTCTTAATGAAGTTTCCAAAATTATTGTGTTGGATGATGAAAAGAACTCCTTAAACAATAGGGAAAAAGCTCTAACACTTTTTTTCGCAACGGTCTCATCTATTATGTTGAACAAAGTGAATCAATCGTCTCAATTTTTGCAAAAGATTGGAAGTTTAGATAATAAAGAGTTTTCAATAAACTGGGACTTTTCCGATATTGAATCTGTCTTAATTAAAACTGGTGAAAGTAAACAACTACTTTTAGATGTTATATCTTTTTTAAAGGGTGAAACAAATTTTCCTATTATCAGACTTGAGGATGTTCAGATATTGGGAGAGGATAAAGGTACAAAATCTAAAGTTTATCATCCCTTTGCTGGGTATTTGACAATCTCAGTGACCGACACCGACTTAGAAAAACTAATTAAACAAATCAATCAATCTCAAATAATGTACTTTGACGTACCCGATATAATGGATTTAGAACGTAAAAAGGCTTTGCTGATGTTAGGATTTTTGTCGAAGAAGGGGATTTACGAAGTACAATCTTTGGAAGGTCAAGAGTACAAAATAAATTTAACTAAAAAAGGGTCGAGGTTACTAAAATCTGTTTTAATGCCTGAGCAACAATTATCACCATCATGAATTTGCTTTTGTACATTGCAAGTTGAAGTATCATAAAGGAGATAGTTAAAGTCATTTACTAACGCTTTACTTTCTAATTATGTTTGCTTGCGCTATCCAGCAAAATATTGAATCATATAATTCTGTCAATTTCATGCCTTTATAATGAAAAATAGTTTCAATATTAGACTTAAATTTCATAGAGAAAACGGTAGCAACGGTAGGAAAAGGTAAAATCTGACTCACTCCAAGTTTTAAATATCCTTTTTTCACCCCTTTGTGATTTCAAGGCATGTCACATCGAACTATTGTTGTTATATATTCAATCTAGATGTTGACGAGAATTTACAGCACTAATCATCGTGGACAGAACTTAATGCTGCTCAAAACAATAAGAGAAATTTAAGTGCAAGCTCAAAAATAACTGCAATTCATTGGCCGTCGGTTAAGTAATCTTCTTGCCCTGTATGCTGTCGATTCTATAGCAAACTTCCAGAAGGTACGGACTTAGATAAATCAGAAAGCTATGAAGGCACCTGTGAAAAAATAGACACTAGAAGTTTTGATAGTTCACATTCTTCCATATTTCTTATGCACTTGTTAAGCCGTCAAAATATCGAAAACATATGCCTTGTTTTCAGCTTAATCAATTTGAGAACGTATCCGATAATCTCCAACTCTAAGAGCATGTCTTAAAATAAATTGATCACACAATTAGGATAGTAATCTAATCATTAGATTTGACATTCCCAGCTATCCAATTGTAAATGGTATGGTTTAGATACATCCCCAGGAGGCAGAAGGTTTTGGAAGATTGGAAAATAAAGATTTCTGTGCTCTGGCTCTTTGCATCAATTGCCTTTCTGGCTCATCAGATACTGTTGCTTATGGAGCCGGGTATAATAGAAAATCTAATGGCGGGAGAAGCAGAAGGTCAGAAAATAGTGCCTGAGCTGATACTGTTCTTTGCAATCTTGATGCTGGTTCCGATGTTGATGGCTTTCCTATCCCTGACCCTGAAATATTCGATAAATCGCCGGGTAAATATTATTGTGGGCACAATCTTTGCTGTCATCTGGTTAGTTGGCGTAGTTGATGCGGTACAATCTGCATATTGGGGTGGGGCACTAATGACGTTTTCAGCAGTCGTGGCTTCGGTATTGATTGTCTGGTATGCGTGGAAGTCAAAACAGATAACTTGAATCTTACCAACCGAATCTAGGTAAAGGGTCTATTAATAATGAAAATTAAGGAAATTAATTGAATTATAAACAATCAATTTCCTGTGGAGTATTAAAGATAACTAAATAGTTTATCTTATAGGGTGGTATAAGGAAGAGAAAAGAAGATTTCCACCCCGGCAGCTTGCTGCGGGGGTATTGGGCTGAATGAAAAAGAGTAAATTAAGTTTTCAGGAAGGAACCCCCATATAAATCATATGAAGCTCTTTGGCGACTTCCTCAGCGTTATTATACTGTTTATCCGGTAGCAGGCCAAGTTCCCGAAGAATGTCCGGAAGTGCTCCACTCTTCTTTGCCTGGGCAATAATCTCGTTCCTTTTTACAGGAAAATCCATACTCTGTAATATCTTCTGAGCTCCCATAGGAAGTTCGGCAATAAATTCGCTTTTAGTCTCTTTTTCCATAATATTTCCCCTTTACTCTTGTTTAATCTTTATTTAATTCCATGAAGGCATTTGAGGCATTTACATACTCCTTTCCCTGAGATTACCAGGTTCCGCCAGCAAAATGTTGTTTCTGGCATTCTCTCCTTAACGCTTAACAGAACCTTCCTGTTTTGCAGGAAATCGATGCTGATTAAAGCCTCTTGAAAGAAGCTGTACTTCTTTTTCCAGTATGAATATTATGATAATACTATTTAAAAGTTAGCATTATTGTATTAAGATATATTAAATATTAACATAATTTTTAAGTTTAGTAACAAAATAAGTTATAAATTAGTAAATTTTTAAGATTGAAACTAATAAAAATCCTCACTTCAGTAAGTCTCTTGGATTCAATAAATCTTTTAAAGTAAGTCTTCTGAATTCAATAAATCCTTCAGATTACAATTTATCCATATTTATGTATGTGAGTCAATAAAAAGAGATCCGTATTAAACTTAAATTTAATAAGCTTTGTAGGGTTTACTGGCAGATGAATAAGATGTACACTGAAAGCGATAACCTTCAGGACTACCTCAAAAAGAGTGAAGTCATAAACTATGACCACAGGCTGATTGTTGAGAAGTGCCTTGAACTGCAGAAAGGCACAGGCGACGAGATCAGCCTGATTAAAAAGGTTTATGAATTCGTTCGGGATGAGATTCATCACTCAGGCGATATAGGGGCACAGGAAGTTAACTGTACGGCATCAGAGGTTCTGGAGGCGGGTCACGGGATATGCTGTGCTAAAGCTCACCTGCTTGCAGCCATGCTGAGATTTTTCGGGGTTCCTGTCGGATTCTGCTATCAGAAACTTTCCTCAAGTCGCGATGTTAACAGGAAGTTCCTGCACGGCTTAAACGCTGTATATTTGATAGATCTGGACAAATGGATAAGATTGGATGCAAGAGGTAACAAGCCAGGCATAGACGCTCAGTTTTCCATACACGAAGAAAAGATTGCAAAACCAGCCCGCAAAGAGTTTGGGGAAGAAGATAGCCACATAATATTTGCAGACCCTAATCCTACTGTTGTTGAAATATTAAAGAAAAGTAATAACATGGAAGAATTATGGATGCAATGGGATCTTGGGCTGAGAGATTTATTTCAAGATTAAAAATTAATTGGGGAGCGTTAGGGAAGCCGCTGTTGCGCTGTTTTTAATTTGAGGTTTTTAAATCCAGCCTTTCTCCTCAAGAAATTCGATGGCTTCTATGGTTCCGTCGCCATAGGTAGCTTCTGTTACATAATCTGCGGCTTCCTTTATTATTTCATCCCCGTTCCCGACAGCGATTCCGAAACCTGAAACCTCAAACATCTCTACGTCGTTTGCAGAGTCCCCTATGGCTACAAAATCTCTGGCTTTTAGCCCCATCATGTTTGCAAGTTTCTTAAGACCAACACCTTTGTTGACTTTCTTGCTTTTGATATGTATAGCATATTTAGTATCAACCATTTCGACGTCCAGATTCTGGGTTTTGAGAAGAGATCGGGCTTTTTCAAGGTCAAAGTCTCGCCTGAGGGCAATTTCGGTTTTTCGGTAGAGAGGATCGAGTTTGGTGAGGTTAAAATATCGGGAAAGAAAAGAATAGGCTTTCTCGCATTCTTCCATGCTTTCCTCATACGTACCCTGCAAATCGAAGCGGACAGTTATAGCTCCACCATTTTCCGCGATCACAGCACCCTCAAGGCCTATAAGCCTTGATGTCGTCCTTGCATAGCAGAGAATATTCCCTGTGGCAAGCACGAAAGGAAGTTTAAGAGTGCGGATCTTTTTGACGGCCCCCAGATGAAGTTCCCTTTTCTCGCAGGTGATTGTCCCGTCAATATCGGCAACAATGGCTTTGAATTTCATTAAAAAAGATTGGAGATGGGTAGATAAAACATTTCCCTACCCAGCTTTGGATGTATTTACCGTTTATATCTGTTACTTTTTGTAAATTTATCACAACGTTGTTTGTCTCTTGATTTCACTGATTTGCGGTTTCTCAAGTTCACTTGCCTGCGGCTTTTCAACCTCACTGGTCTGTAAGCCCGGCAGTCGTAACTGCGATAACAGCTTCTCCTTCGGGCAGATTTGGTGAGTCTACAAGACGGACGATTCTTTTATCACCCTTGGATTTTCGCAGGTAGAGCCTGAAGGTTGCAGTGTGCCCTACAACGTGCCCTCCGACAGGTCTTGTGGGGTCGCCAAAGAAGGCATCGGGTTTTGCCATAACCTGGTTTGTTACGACCACACAGGCATTGAACAGGTCTCCGAAACGGAGCAGGCTGTGCATATGCTTGTTGAGTTTCTGCTGCCTGTCGGCAAGGGTTCCCCTCCCTACGTATTCAGCCCTGAAGTGAGCCAGAAGTGAGTCAACAATCAGCAGGCGAACGGGTTTGCCCATTTCCTTGAGCTCATTTGCCAGGTCTGTTGCAGACTCAACAAGGAGCATCTGGTGATTGGAGTTGTATGCCCTGGCGACATGGATATTCTGGAGGAACTCTTTTGGATCAAGATCCATGCCATATTTCTCGGAAAGCCCTTTTACCATCTGGGCAATTCTTTCAGGCCTGAAAGTGTTTTCAGTGTCTATAATAATAACCGAACCATCAAGCCCTCCGTGTTCCCTGTCCATCTGGACATTGACTGCAAGCTGATGAGCCAGTTGAGTCTTTCCTGAACCGAATTCTCCGTATAGTTCGGTAATTGCCTGGGTTTCTACGCCCCCACCCATCATTTCATCAAATTCCGTACAACCGGTCGTCAGCTTGCCTACAAGTTTCCGCCTTTCAAGCACGACGTCTCCGGTCTCAAAGCCCCCAATATCAGCAGCTTGTCTTGCAGCATTAATGATTTTTGCAGCCGTCGATTCTCCTATTTCAGCTGTTGTTGCAAGTTCAGAAGGAGAAGCTACAGCCACTGCTTCAATGGTATTAAATCCGGCTTCTTTGAGTTTCTCTGCGGTTGCAGGGCCAACTCCGGGCAACTCTTCGAGTGCTATTTCGCTCATTACTAATTCTCCTAAGATGCACATGTTTGTATAAGGTGCATAACAGTTGCTCCACAATAGTTTTGCAGGTATATATAACTAGAGGAGGCTCTGTGAAAGTATTCTGAAGTGGCTGTAAACACGGAAACATAACCAGGGGATATGGCAAATCTGGCAAAAACCAAGAAGCTTTTTTCTGACACTCACATTTAAAAAAAGCAGAGAAGAAAGTTAAAAGAAAGTGAAAAGAGCGTGGAAAAATAGAGAAAAAAGAGAAAAAACATGATGATTCCCTGAAATCCGGGGAAAAACCAAAACTTCTTTTTACTTGGTAGATTATCACCCATCATGCCAAAGGTCGCAGTCGGCGGTACGTTCCAGTATTTTCATGACGGCCACGCCAAACTGATTAAAAAAGCATTTGAGATAGCAGGAGATGGAAAGGTCCACATAGGACTTTCATCGGATGATATGGTGAGTAAAAGCCACAGCGTCGATAATTATAAAAAAAGAAGAAACCAGTTAATTCAATTTATAAAAAAGATGGGGTTTCTGGACGACAGGTATGAGATTACAAAGCTGAATGACCCTTATGGCCCTACACTGGAGGAAGATTTCGACTATATAATTGTCTCTCCTGAAACCTATCCGGTAGCCCTTAAAATCAATCGCATCAGGGAAGAAAAAGGAAAGAAGCCTCTGGAAATCGTATACGTTGAATATGTACTGGCTGAGGATGGAATCCCGATCTCCTCAACACGGATTGCAGAAGGGGAGATTGACAGGCACGGCAAGCTGAAAAAAGACATAAAGCACTGAATAAGTCCACTTGGCATTGCTTATATCCAAGTAGATATAAATCAGGACAGAAACATAAAGTGATAGTATGCCCAGAGAATTTACACGAAAGGATATTGAGATTTTTAACAAACTTGCCCCTGAAGCCGGGGGCAGATTGACTTCCAGGGAAGCAGGACACCAGTTTCCCTTTATTCTGCGCCCGGTCTCACATAAGTTTGCCGAGTCGCCGGAAGATTTCAGGGAAAGGCTGGAGAGGTTGAGCCCCGATGAGCTTGATTACCTTGTAGGGCTTGCGCTGGAGGGAAAGGAAGACGTCCAGTCCCTGGGAGAAGACTTTGAGGAGCTGGCTGCAATAGTTGCCGAAAAGCTGTCTCCTGAAAGAGCAAAGCAGCTAAAGGACTTTGTAGGAGTCTTCTAAAAGGATAGCTGAAAATGTCCTCAAAACAGCTGCTTTTCGGTACCGGAGGGATCCCAAGAAGCACAAAAGGAACAAGCAGCATCTTGGGAATTAAACGGATAAGAGAACTTGGCCTTGACTGTATGGAGCTTGAATTTGTTCAGGGAGTGCGTATGAGCGAAAATGGGGCAAAAAACGTTCTGGAAGCTGCGATAAAAGAAGAAGTAGCCCTGAGTGTCCATGCCCCTTACTACATCAACCTGAACTCTTACGAAGAAGAAAAATTAAAAGCAAGCCTTGAAAGGATCTACCAGGCTGCAAGGATAGGCAGCCTCTGCGGTGCAGAATCCATTGTGCTGCACGCCGGTTTCTATCAGAAAAGCAGCAAAAAACACACCTTTGAGAGTGTCTCAAAAGCCCTGAAAATACTTACCAAGCAGCTTCAGGATGAAGGAATTCCTGCAGTCCTGCGCCCTGAAACTATGGGCAAGCGTACCCAATTTGGAACACTTGAAGAAGTGCTTGAGCTAAGTGCAGAAATCGAAGGAGTTATGCCCTGTATTGATTTTTGCCATTTGCACGCAAGGGAAGGAAAGGAGAACTCCTACCAGGAGTTTACGGAAATCCTCTCCCGGGTCGAGGAAAGCCTCGGAAATGAAGGGCTTTCAAATATGCACATGCATGTCTCAGGCGTGGAATACGGCATCAATGGGGAAAAGAAGCACCTGAACCTCAAAGAATCCGACTTTAATTACCCCATACTTATGAAAACTTTGAAAGAATTCAATACCAGAGGGCGGGTAATAATTGAGAGCCCTATTCTTGAGCAAGACGCACTTATGCTGAGGGAGATTTACACGGAATTATAATTCCTTTTTAAATTTACCTAGGCACTTACAATTCAGAAAAAAAGTGTTTCTTATTTTTCACTTGCTTTTTCTAAAAAGGCAATGTGCCTAATTTTCTGTAAATTAAGTATCCTGAGGTTCCTTGGAGAGATATGGCCAGATTTCGAGACAAAGTAGTACATGGCTATTTTGGTGTTGATCTTGAGGTTGTTTGGAATACGGCAATTGATGATGCTTCTTCTTTGAAGCCTTTAATATCAAAAATTCTAGATGAAACAGAAAAAAGATTAAGTTAATTTCTTAAAATGGGGTACAATAGTACTCTTTCTTTGGAATCTATATTTATAAAATCGTTTATATTCCGTTATATTTTAAGACTGTGTATCCTATTGAACTTTTGAATATACGATATTTGGAATTTACAGAACTTTTGATATATAGCCAAAGATAGAGATATTGATGAGTTTGTGATTTTAGAAGTCGTTTTCAATATATCTTTGAATACGGGTGGGATACTTATTCTATATATGCTTTCTGTGTAAGCTATCAAACAATCAAAGATTAGGAGACAATCGCAGAATTTAGATATGGGCTCTGTAGAAATCCTTAATTTAATCCATAATAATTCTATTACTTTTTTTATATTATAGACTATTAGTTTAACTTTTACTTCTTTTACTTGATTTCTAACCTTTCTTGCTCTTAATGTTTCTCCAAATTTCCTTTTTACAACAGATATTATTGTCTCTACTATATTCCTTCTATTGTATGTGATCTTATCAAAGTCTTTGTTTAATTGTTTTCTATATTTTCCGTTTATTCTGGCTCTGTAGAAAACCTACTTAATCGTCATTAATAGACTTAAAGTTCTCAGCAAAATTGAATCAGGCAATTCAGTTTTAATTTGTTATGATTGGTTATTTCAGAGGATTTCTACAGAGCCATTATTACATAATCACGGTATCTGAAGAAGCTACCAATGATAAAAATTTTCTTAATATGCTATATAAATATGATCTTCAATTGAAAAAGTTTGTCTGGTGCGTAATTTGTTTTAGAGATGGATCTAAGAATTGGATTCCGGAGAAAGATGCAATCAGAATTAAAAATGAGCTTGAAAATAACGAAAATATTTTTACTGTACGTCTTGATTACCTTTATTATGGTGCATAGACTCCTAATTAATTTTCAGTTCAAGCTTATCTTCAGGTACTTCAGATTATTCACTATCTAAAACAGCCTTTGTAGAATTCTACAAAGGCTGTTTTACGAAGTTACTAAGCTCATTTTCAATCCTTGCTTGTTGAGCAAGTAATCCATCAATTGAAAAGTTTTCTCTTGACTTTTCTGGCCTGGGTGCATAATTCTTCTCTGTCATTGTGGGAACGCAAACCAAATACCTACCGGCTTTCTACAGCGATTTTCCTAAAACTTATGCGTTTCATCTTACTTTGAGCCAATCCCAGCGCAAATTGCTATGAATATCAATGAAATACAGAGCTTTTGTGCTAAAATCTATGCATAAGTAAAACATGGGATTTCAAAGAAAAACGCAACAAGTAGTCTAGACTGTTGTGTTTACAATTAATTTATTGGCACTTAGAATTTACAGAACTTTTGGCACATTGCCTCTAAAAAGCTTAAAAGAAATTAATATGTACATGGTGTTGCAAGCACATATTATTCAATATATTATTCAAAGTCACATTCTAAGCAAATCCCATAAAAATACAATTCTCATATTTTACTGAATCCCACTCCAGCTGTACTGTTTACCACTGTAACGTTTCTCGCCCTTTATTTCCTCCTCGTGCTTTTTCATAGCTAACTTTTTCTTGTGTTTCATTATCAGGTAGACTCCAGCCAGGCCCACAAGAGTGTAGATTAGCCGCGTGATAAAGGACTTCTTCCCAAATATAGCCGCTACCAGATCGAAGTTCAGGAGACCTACAAATCCCCAGTTAATTGCACCTATTATTGTTAGCACTTTAGACGGAATATACAGACTATCCGGCATATTATGCATCTCATGCATCTTTATCAAACCTCCCCACTGAAATAGAGCATTCACAAACGACAGATCTCTTTTCCCGGAGTGGAAAAACTCCAGGTTTCGGATGGTCTTATCATTTGTTGTAGTAAACAGTGTTGGAGCTAAGATATTATGAAACTATTCCTCACATTGCAATCTGGCGTAAAATGAGATAAATTTCCAGATATACTATTAATTACAATACATAGAAGGGCTAAGTATAGTGAGGTCTGAGGAAAAAAGGAGAAAAGAAGGGAAAATTATATCTTTATCGTCTCAGGGCTGTCTTCGGTTTCTTCAAGCCACTGACAGTCTTCTTCCCTGTTAACAACTCCAACCTTAAATTCTATTCCACTTTTTTCCACGTATTCCTTTATTCTTTTAAGGGCATGGTCAACCATCCCGCCGGCTGTAAGAATAAGACAACGTTTTCCACAAAGCGCCATAAGGATAGATTTGTCTATAACACCTGAAGTGACATCCAGTCGGATTCCGTCCTGTTCAGCAAGGATTTTACTTTTCTTGCCCATAGCTCCGACGAAGGCAATCTCTCCTTTCTTGAGGATCTGCTTTATTTCAGGCAAGGAATAGCTTTCAGTATCGTAAAGCAGGACTCCGCCCGCTTTAATCCCTTTGCGCTTTAACTCAACAATAGCCCTTCCGTCTGAATGAATATGTAGCACAGTAGCGTTAATGGCCTCGTAAGGCGACTGGGTTGCATATTCTCCATACATCACCCCGAGGTTCAGGTTATCCCCTTCTCTTACGCCAGGAGGAACCTCAACCCACATCAGGTCAAGGGGTTTTAAGGTATTGACAAGCTCGGGTATGGTTTTCGGGGTATTCCTGCCGTATGCAAGCCCCCTTCTTTCTATCTCGTGGTAGATCTCAAGGGTTGTTGGCTGCTTTAGCCCAGCTTTTTTGAGCAGCTCGGAGTCTTTGAAAACTTCTGCCGGGGTACCCTGCCCTATTATTTTGCTATTTGACAGGAGGAATACATAATCAGACCAGCGGTATGCCAGGTCCACGTCATGTGTTGAAATAATAATAGTGCTCCCAAAGTGGTTAAACTCGTTAATTAAGTCCATGATTTCATCCGCGCTGACTGGGTCAAGATTTGAGAGGGGTTCGTCAAGGATAATCACTTCGGGTTCCATTGCCATTACACCGGCAATCGCGACCCTTTTCTTCTGTCCTCCGCTGAGATGATGAGGAGGTTTGTCTTTAAACCTGGAAAGACCCACCTGCTCAAGGGCAAGCTGAACGCAGGTGTCGATCCTTTCTTTCGGATAACCGAGGTTTGAAGGTCCGAAAGCTACATCCTGAAATACTGTGGGAGCAAAAATCTGGTCATCGGAATTCTGAAAGACTATCCCTATGGATTTCCGAATTTCCCGGAGAGATTTTGAATCATACTTGAAAGGAACACCGTGGAACAGAATTTCACCCTGGCTCGGCTTAAGGGTCCCATTAAGAAGCAGGAAAAGGGTGGACTTACCGGAGCCGTTCTGCCCTACAAAGGCAATTTTCTTTCCTTTCATAATTTCAATATTCAGATCCTGAATAGCCACGGTCCCATCAGGGTAAGTATACTTAAGGTCCCTGGTCTCAAGAATTATCATAAGTTTTTACCTCAGACAATAGATGCGTTTTTTGTTAGATAAAGAAGTGCGAGAGTCAGGAGAAAATAGGTTGAAGTAAGTAGCATCTCAGGTGCTCCTACAGGCCTGTGCACTTCGAAAAGTGCCATTTTCCCATCATAACATCTTGAGTTCATGGCTAGGAAGAGTTTATCCCCCTGTTCCCAGGAACGGACGAAAAGTGTGCTCCCAAGCATGCCCAGGGAACGGATAGACCGCCTGAAATTTGAGTATCCCAGTCTCACGGTCTGGGCGTACCTGATGGAAAGAGCCATGTCAAGGAAGACGAAAATATAGCGGTAAATCAACATGGAGAGTTCTATAAAAGACTCTGGGAGCCTGGAGGCTTTAAGCACCGCAAAGAGCTCTATCATGGGGGTTGTCAGTGCCAGAAAGTAAAGGCAGCACATCCCGCTTATTGATCTTGCAAGTACCAGCAGGGCAAGCTCAAACCCATCTGCTCTTACAGCGAGAGGATAACCCAGGAGTTCAAAAGACAGAAGTTCAGGTCCTGTACCTGAAAAAAAGGCTATAATAAAAACTCCGATAACTGCAAAGCCCATAGGAGCCAGCAGAAGTTTTACATACAGATAGAGGGGTGCTTTGCCAAAGGTAACTGTTGCAAAGCTCATGCACAGAGCTATGAAAAAGGGAGGGATAGGAGACCTGGAAGAAACTCCTGCAAGCAAACCGAATAGCACTATTGCCAGTTTTAGCCAGTTATTTCGGTGCCTTAGAGGGCTAATAAGGGCATAGTCATCAAGGATATTTGTCATATTGAAAACCTGCAGAACGGTAGATGAAACCTGAAAATTAAAGGCTAAAAATAAAAGACAAAAGATAAAAACCTTCCTACCTGAGAGGAAGGAAACATGGTGAAAAAATATAAAAATAGATTACAGGGACTGGCTATCTCCTTCGGACTTACTTTTTTCTCCGTAGGCAAGGTCGCTTTCATATCTCTTTTTGGCCCTGTAATATCCGAAGAAATATCCCAGGATGCCTGCACCTATAGCAGCCTGAAGCCCAAAGAGTAGGCTCTCGATTTCACCGCTCGGAGGTTCCCAGAAGGGTTCTGCTACAGGTTCATAGGTTCCGCCAGTGATTTCAATTATTGCGTCTTCAGCCTGCCCGTCGGCTCCCATATATTCGGCATCTGTTGTCGAAGACATATAGACAAACTGAATTGCAAAGATCAAGATGATGGCAAGCACAATAATTTCCAGTTTTCTGCTCATGCTGAGCTCCCTCTAAGTTTTCGAACAACTGCAGCTTCAATTACTTTCATCTCCACAAGGATATCACTTTTTACGTTGACCACGTACTTGAAGAGCAGAGCACTGACCGCACCTTCCATAATTGCCAGAGGCAGCTGCGTAAGTCCAAAGATAGCCCCGAATATCTTAAGTTGGGCCAGAAATCCTCCTAAGGTAAGGATATTTCCTTCAGGATAGGCAAGCGCAAGCTGTACAGAAGTTACGCCATAAGTTGCCCAATCTCCAATAGCTGTAGCAAGGAAGACAACGAAATAAAAATTAATCCTGGCTTTCATACCTGCCTTATAAACAATATATGCTGCCAGAGGGCCTGCTATTCCCATAGAGAATACATTTGCTCCAAGGGTTGTCAATCCGCCATGGGCAAGGAATAGAGCCTGGTAGAGAAGCACGATGGTCCCGAGCACTGCAGAAATCGCCGGTCCGAACATGATTGCAGCAATCCCGGTTCCGGTAGGATGAGAACAACTTCCGTTAACAGAAGGTAATTTCAGTGCAGAGAGCACGAAAATAAACGCACCTGCAACAGCCAGAAGAGGCAGTATCTCACGTTTTTCATTTACAAGCCTGTTCATTTTATAAATCCCATACAGTATCACCGGTACGGATACTATAAACCACAACTGCCACCAGGGGGCGTTTAAAAAACCTTCCATTATATGCATAGGATCACCGTGTGATATCAAGTAAACATTATTGGACTTAAGGCAAGTTAAATTGAGTTCATTTATAGATAAAGGTTACGGTGAGGCAGAAGCGAGTGCGTGAGAGCTTACCAAATTAATCTAAAGGTAGATAATATTTTCGAAATTTGGAAAGTATAGAGTAGAACAAGTAAACTTGAATCATTATTCGATATAAATAAGGTAAATAATTATGCCCAATTTTTAATAATATTTAAAAAAGGATATTACATGAGGTTAGTGGAGAGAACAAAAGTGAAAAATTAGATTTGTTAGTTCAAAAGACAGGATAGTCCTGGATATGAAAAGCTAGGTTGAGTAAAGAATAGAAAAATAATAGAAAAAGAAAAGGAAAAAAATATAAAAAATGGAGGTTATAATCAAATACAGATCCCGTTTTAAAACCCTGGAAGACGGGCAAGAAAGAACAAATTGGAGCAATGGATATCAACTAAATTTGCTTTAGCGAATTAATATTGTACTTCGTACTACATAAATATATCTGTTTTTCCCGTTTGAGAAATAATTTTTGAAAAATTGTGAAAGATTGCTCCTAAAATAAATTCTTAAAAGTAAAAAGATGAAGCTGCATGAAAAATTCGATGGAATAAATGAAATTTAAGGAATTTACTTGAGATGGTGAATTTAAAAGAATTATTTAATTTATAAAATTAAGCAAATTACTTAAACTTATCTAGAAAACCGCAAATCAATTGCTAAAGAAAGCTGTCAGATATGCAACTGTAAAATAACGCCCAAATTTACCAAGAAAAACCATGACAGAAAAGTACCGGAAAGGGAGCTGCATAAGCCCGGCAACCATGGTAATTATATCTCCTATACCCGGTACCCAGGTGAAAAGCAGGGTATAAAGACCATATTTTTTAAAAAATTTTTCAATTTTCTCAATCTTCTCAGGGGAAGGAGATAGGTATTTTTCAAGTACCGGACGCCCTTTTAATCCGAGATAGTAAGTCGTGCAGGATCCGAGAAAATTGCCTAAAGTCGCTACCATAACGACAGCAAAAGGATTGAAGTCCTGATAAATGAGAGCTATTATGAGCGCTTCCGACCCTAAAGGCAAAATTGTGGAAGCCAGAAAGCTCAGCACAAAGAGATTCAGATAACCGTAATCGGCAAGAAAGGAAGTCAAGGCTTCAAGCATTATAATCAACAATCGTAGTTCACTATTTTAAGCTGTCGTCTCAAACATTAATTCGTGGGAACTTTGGGAATGAGATTTTCGTGGGACTCCTGGAATGAGATCTGGTAAAAGTGAAAGGAAGTCAGTCTGGATAAGGAAAGAAAAACAATAAAAATAATATAAAATTGTAAAAGATGGTAAAAATTGTAAAAATGGTACGAAAATTATAAAAATGATAAAAAATAATAAAAGATGATAAAAGTACTAACAAAATAAGGTGACAAAAAAGTGATAGAAGAATAATAGTAAATTATAGAAAATAATAAGAATCGTAGAAAAAAGAAACAGAAAGCTGGAAATCATAAATCTGATGTCCAGTTTCTGTTGCTTAATTTTTAATCCCGAGAAATTCATTTCCATATTTTTTCATCGGTCTGTGCAGTTTTAACACAGAGCCAGAAGTGCCCATCAGTTCTTAATTACTTCCTTCTTTTCCTGAGGACAACAAATGCTGTGGCAAGTATTCCAAGCGTAGCTATCCCACTCAAGAAAGGAGCCTCTTCGGTCACCTCATAACTTTCAGTCTGCCCTCCTACCTCAATGGTATATGTTCCTGGTTCATCCGCGGTGTGTGAGAATTCTACTGTTGTATTTTCATTCGGTTCCAGGGTTATGTTTTCGGAGTCAACCGGTTCGTTGTTAACCAGTAAATCCACTTGGGTTTCTCCTGCCACATTTCCGGTATTTGTGACATCCACTCTGATATTTACCGGACTACCTGCCTCAACCGAAGCTGGCTCTACTGTGAGATTCGAGAAGGTAAACTGTGGTGCATTTTCTATTACCTCGATAACAGTCTCTCCTTCTTCATACCCTTCTTTCGTAGCATTTATCATGTACGTGCCCGGAGCAGTAACCCAGTGAGATACGGTACCGTTTGAATTTGTCTGTTCAGCTATTCTTTGTCCGCCGAAGAAGACATCCGCTCCTGCAACAGGCTGGTTTTCTACGGAGTCCGTAACCATTATGCTAATCTGGTCTCCTTCCCGGACAGTTTCAGGTGAGACTGAAATCAGGAGTTTCAGGACTCCCTGTGCGACAACATCAATATCCTTACTTCCGGAAACATACCCTTCCCGATTTGCCGTCACAGTGAAGCTGCCTTCACTGCCCGGCGTAAAAGTCAGATTGCCATCATCGCCAGTAGTGCCTATTCTGTCGTTTCCAACAAAGACTTCAACATCTCCGACAGACACGTTTCTCGCAGTTACCGTGATATTAGCTTGTCTCCCGACCTCAAGGACATCTGGCATTTCGATATTCAGTTGATCTCTTTCCCCGATCTCGACTTCAACAAAGGGGTAAAAGCGCAGGACTGAAGCATCGGCAACCCTGAATTTGACATTGCCCATCAGGTCAATAACCTTATCTCTTGAAAGGGAGATTGAGTCCTCGTTTCTCATTGTGATGCCAGAATCGGAAATTGAGCTTACCTCCATTTCGCCGAAAGAGTCTCCCTCGGAAATTTCTATATAATCGTCCGAGACCTGGAATATCCCTTCCACAAACACGGCATCGGTTTCACGGGAACGGAAGACTGTGCTTACATGGACTGCAATGATAGGGACATCTTCAGCGCCTCCGATATCGGCTTCATAGATATAATCCCCGTTCGAGGAAATTATTCCCGAGTCCAGCTGTTCTCCGTCTTTATAAAGGTTAAAGAGTACTCTTTCCCCGTTAACGTCAACCTCAGCTGCTTCGAGGGAATAACCGTTTTCAAGGACTAAAGAAGAACCAGTAAACAGGGATCTTTTGTCATCATCGTCAATAAGAACTTTTGAAAGGATATTGTCAGAAAGTACACTTATGCTGTTCGAGTTACCAAGAGTGGCTTCAGGATATCCTGCAAAATACTTCTCTGCCATGAAGCCGATAACTTCATAGCTCCCCCAGTTTTCATGTTCGAACTCAACACGTGCCGGTCTTGTAGAATAGACGAGATCTCCGTCATCAATTGTCCTGCCATCGAGTTCTTCAATGACAAGGCTTTCAGTTGAGACATTTTCGTCGATATTATAGTAGAAACCTTCGAAGTTAAAAGGCGTCCAGGCCATAGTGTCAAACCTATCATCGTGTACTGTTCCCCTTAACTCATAGGTTCCGGGCTCTGAGATTTCAACTATTGGGGCAAAACGAAGATCATCGGCATCAGCGACAACGAAGCTCAGTTTACCCATGATATCGATGGTATCACCCCTTCTAAGTGTGATAGAGTCACTGTTTCTCATTCTTATGCCTGAACTTGAGGTGGAACTTACCTCCATTTTTCCGAACTCATCTCCATTCCGAATTTGCACATACTGATCAGAGATCTGGAAAATCCCTTCCACGAAAACTGCATTGGTTTCTCTGCCGCTGAAAATTTGGTCGAAATGGACTGCAATTATGGGCACATCTTCTACATCCCCTAGTTCAGCAGTATACACATAATCGTCATTGGAAGACAGGAAAGCGTCATCGACTATGTTGCCGTCCTTTTCAAGTTGTACCCAGACAGTATCTCCGTTTATATCAACCTCAACTATATTCAGGGAATATCCGTCCTCAAGAATGAGAGAAGAACCTGTGTATAGCGATCTCCTGTCATCGGAATCGATCAGAATCTTTGAAAGTTGCCCGTCAGAGATAACGCTGATCTCATCATCTGCAAAGCTTGAGTTTGCATTGTACCCTGCAAAGTAGCGCTCTGCCATAAACCCTATAACTTCATAAGAACCCCAATCGGTGTATTCAAAAGCCGTTTGTATGGGCACGGTTTCATACTGCAGGTTCCTTTCTCCAATTGTCCGACTGCCCTCACTGAGCTGAACTGTCAGATTCTCGGAGCCTTCTCCAGTATCCAGGTCATAGTAAAAACCCGAATAGGTCTGAGGCGTCCAGGTGTAGGTAAGGTTCTGGTTTGCATTCTCATCCCAGATACGGTTGCCTGCCGAATCTGAAACCTGGGCAGCTGCGTTTACAGACAGCAGCCCAAGTAACAGAAACAAACATAAAATCTTCGTGTAGGTTTTAGTCCCCAAATAAGGCCTCCTCTATAGTTATCAGGTGGGAGTAGAATTTTCAGGTCTCCGAAAAAACAGGGAAAAAAGTAATTTCCTCAATATCCGGATTATGTCCTTAGCAAAAATACTCCCGTCAATCTGAGTTATATCTAAAGTATTCAACTATGTACATTTTCTAATATCTCGGACATCAAATAAAAAATTTTTGGATATTAAACAATTTTTTTTTGGAAAATTAAAGAATAAAGAAAATAAAGATTAAAAAAGAGGGAATTTTACGACATGAATGCCTTAGAATTCTTTATAGACGACTTTTTTGAAAATGTAACAAATTCAGAAACAGTAATTATCAGGATGAGAAGAAAGAAAAACCAGAGAAGATACTAGGGGCTTTTCGACCAATCTTTTTGAAAAAAGCTTGCACTACGCTAAAACCGTTGGTCTGCAACCCTTTTACGAAAAGGCTTGACCGAAAATGCTGTTTTTGATCAAACTTTTTCTTAAAAAGTTTGTTTTTATCACCAAGCGTTGCGCCGCTTGACCACGCCGTCATGCTAATTTTTGATCAAACTTTTTTCAAAAAAGTTTGCGATAAAACCTTTTCTCAAAATGTTTTCGCTCAAGCCTTTTTAAAAAAGGCTTGAGCTTGAGCGAATTAAGTGAACGAAATGGATGCTTCCAAGCGGGATTCGGGCTGTCCTCCCTAAGAGAAGCTAGGAAGATCCACAAGTTATAAGTTTGAAGAGGCGATTTCTGACACTTATAAGCAGAAAATCAGAGTAACTCAGATTTATTCTACATGATAAGACCAAGTAAAATATGGAGCCGTCCCTGGCATGGAAACTTATACAGACATTCCCGAAAAATTAAAGCTTGCAGTCCTTGAGAGAATAAAACCCACTGAACCTGAGAGAGAAAAACTCCTGACTATTCAGGAAGAGCTTGCCTCAAAGGTAAAAACAGCAGCTGAAAGGCTTGGCATCTCGGATGTGCTTGTGAGAATGGTGGGCTCAGCTGCCAGAGGCACTTGGCTTTCAGGTACTCATGATATTGATGTCTTCATAAGCTTTCCTGAAGAGACACCCAGAGAAAAACTGGAAACCATGGGCATGGCAATTGCAAGGGAAGTTGCAAAACATGCCGAACATGCCGAAGACCGCCATGCTGAGCATCCCTACCTGAATATCATATACAAAGGCTTTGATGTGGATCTTGTCCCCTGTTTCAGGGTTGCCTCGGCCTCCCGAATCAAATCCGCAGTTGACAGGACACCTTTTCATAACGATTTTGTCAAACCCCGCGTAAAAGGGCTCGAAGACGAAGTCCTGCTCCTGAAACAATTTATGCGCGGGGGTGGTGTTTACGGTTCAGAACTGAAAACCCAGGGCTTTTCAGGCTACTTTACCGAACTTCTGATAATTCACTACGGTTCCTTCGAGAACACAGTCCATGCAGCCTGCTCCTGGAAGCCCGGCCAGAAAATCGATATTATGCAGCACTCAGAAATCGAACACGACGAACCTCTCGTAATGGTCGACCCAACCGACCCTAGGCGGAACGTGGCAGCAGCCCTTTCCCTTGACAAATTCTGCATGTTCATAGACCACTGCCGGGAATTCTTAAAAAACCCGGAACTCAGATTCTTCTTCCCAGCCGCCCCCCTCCCCTTGAAGGACAGCGAGATCCGCGAGAAACTTGAAGCCCGAAAGAGCACCCAACTTGCAATCGTCTTCAAAACCCCTGACGTGGTAGAAGACGTTCTCTACCCCCAGCTCTATAAAATGGAGCAAGCCGCCGCTGCCCTACTGAAAGAATATGATTTTACTGTTATGAAAACCGGCGTCTGGTCAGGCAAATCCGAAACCGCAGTCCTGCTTGAGCTCATCTCCGGCACCCTCCCCAATGTGAAAAAGCACATCGGTCCTCCCGTCTGGGTCAAAACCCACGCCGAGAAGTTCAAGGAAAAATACAAGGGGGCAGACGGCGTTTTCGGAGGCTATATCGAAAATGGAAAATACGTCTTTGAAATCCAGCGCAAATATCCGACTGCAAAAGGGCTTCTAGAGGAGCGGCTTATGACGTGCTCGCTTGGGAAGAGTGTGTGCAAGAGCGTGAGTGAAGGGTTTGAAATTATAGAGGATGCAGGGATTTGCAGGTTAAAGGATACTGATTTCAGAGTCTTTTTGAGGGGATGGATGTAAAGAATTTGCTGTAAGATAAAGTAGTGTCCAATTGACTATTTTACATAAGGCAGAATTCTTCCGCAATGATTCTTTTTTGCGGGTAATGCGGATGTTCGGAAAATTCTTCTGTAACACGCTTGATTGCTCTTTTTGGTGGAGATCCAACTACTCTCCATCAGATGTTGTTTTCTCGTTTTTGAATTCTTGAATTGCGTCTTCAATCATCTTTATGATTTCATCACGTTTAGGCTTCTCAAGCCCAGATTCTTTTATCATCTCTAATATTCTCTCGAATTTATCCTCCACGTGAAATATACTGCGGTATTTTCTTTGTATACGGATTAAACAATTTATCTGTTGAGGGAGCATACTAAAATCTACAAAGTTATATTTTAGAGATTCAATTGTTAATTTATAAATAGAGTTAGAGACAATTTCTGTCACAAAATACAAATATTCCCCAACATTCTCATCTTCTCTATATTTTAAATACTTAAAGTCATCAAAAGAGTCCCCCACTTCAACAAGATACCTCATGAATACCTTATTTAAAGAAAATTTGTCTCGGAAATGAATTGATATTAACCCAAAATTTTCAAAACTTTGGATTATCATATTAAAGGGTTTTATCGTTTCATCAGAAGGTGAATTTAGTGCATACTCTAGAATAGGTTCAACAAGTTTCTTTAACAGTATGGGCACTTCATAATATGCCCCTTTAGAGTTTTTAAAAACCCCTTTTTTAAATAATTTTAGCCAAGGGTATCTACCGTCTATATCTTTAAGATAAAGACATTTTATGTCTTTTCTTTCTTCCCCGGCAATTATTAATTTCTTTTCCCCATAAACTATGTCATCCAAGTACATTGTATAACTAAAGTCTGATGAATCCTCCAAATTTACTTTCTCTTCAAAATCAGAATAATGAATTTGTAATCCTTTAGCCAAATAATTTCTATACTCTATATCCAAAAATTTTTTCTTTTCTTTTAAATCTCTGTCCCAATCAAACATATAGCCGAATTGCAACAAACTTATTGAATATAGAGATTTAATTATATCTTCCATTAAGGGGTAAGTTTGATCTTTCTTTACAGCTTCTAGCCCAAGACTTCTTATGTCTTCACCGATATGTCTTGATTCAGTACCATTTTTAAGAATTCTTTCGATAGTTTCTAGTGATTTAAGGCATTGCTGTGCTACATCTAAGAGGTTATTTCTAATAGACTCTCTACCAATTGTGTACACATAGGAGGAAATATATGCTCTAATTACACATTCTACTCTATTGTTTAGTTCTTGCAATGCATCCTTTGTTCTTTTATGTTTATAATTTTCATTAATATGCATGTAATATTTAATAACCTGTTTTTGTGCTTCGCCTGTGAGTTTTTCAGAATGAGAGTTTATTCTTGATGCTAGTTCTTCTAAGCACTCCACTACTCGTTTAGTTGAAGACTCAAACTCCATTCCTTTTTTTGCGGATTCTTCACCAATAATTTTTAGACTTTTTACTATATGGAATATGCTATGTATGAGATTGTAATCAATTGACCCTTTTCCAATGTTATCGAGAGCTAAAATGACTTCGTCTACTGTGCGTTTTGAGTCGGCTTTGATTGCAACGACTCCTATATCACGTAAAAAATACGATAATTCAGTTACTGAACTTTCTAAACTTTCTAGAGCCTTATTTTTGTCTTCATCTAAACTTAATTCATAACGATTCCTGAAAATCCCTAACCCAATTCCATTAACACACTTTACTAAACCTATTGACAAACTTTGAAATTCTTCTTCTTTCATTTCCACAATCGATTTAAAAACTTCTTTTAGATAATACTCCGATAAAAAAGCGGTATATAATAAATTATTTTGCGTGATTTTTTCTTTATAATTTGGTATATTTAGAACGTTAAATAATGGGATCAAATTTTTTGGCATCTGTTTCAAGAGAGAACTGATACGCGATGAGTGTGACATTTCTATGGGATAAGTACATAATTTTCCGATGTAACAGTATTGTGTCAGTGTCATGTAAATGAATTCGCTATCCTTGATTTTCAGAGCCAACTTCCAAATTTCATAAATGCGTCTAAATACATGCTCAGATATTCGTTTTTCCTCATGTGGATTTTGTTTTATAATATTGTAATGACATTTTGATACTGCCCAAAGCCCGTTTCTTGCTGTAGCGTAATCGTATCGCATAATTGAAGCTCGTATAATGTCAAAGATTGGCAGAAAAGGATCTTCTTCATCATGTAAATTTATCCTAATTCTATTAATTCTTGGTTCGTCTTTGGAAATTTTGCTTTCGAGTTCATCAACTTCCTCTGAAGAATTAGATAAACTTTTGATGTCAATTTTATCAGATAAAAGGTCAATTACCGAGCTTGATTTCATCATCTTTAATACATATGGAATGTAGGCGATTAGTGAGATATATGCAGCAAATGAAAGCAGAAGAGCCAGAGTATAGCAGATTTCTAAACAATTAATACCTAAGTACGAGTATCCATTACTTGAATCCTTTATCAATCTAATAACGATAAGAGAAAAAATTATTGAGAATCCATAGAAGAAGATAAGTGCCCACAATCTTATATCGTTCTTAAAGATATCAACAACTCTTGCTGAGTAAGTGGTTGCAGAGTACTGAACTACCAGTAAACTTAGACTTATAACTATAGCGATTATTGAAGCACTGCTTTGAGCTATGGTACTTAACAAGTATAATGCACTATTAGTGTCTGTAGTTAGAAGATAGGTGTAAAGTCCAAAATATATAATACAAAATAATAGAAAAATAAATACAAGTAGTGCTAGCCAAAGCCTTCTTGTTTGCTGGAAAAAATCAGAGATTATTCTTCTAAACTTTCTCATTGTATTTTACTACTTACATATATCACATATGAACGTTGTTTTTTTGAATTAGTTCTCTGAGTTTATTTTCCTCACCAGACCTTTAGATTTCATCAATCTCAAGCCAACTGATGCTCATAGTAAAGAAAACTATCCTCAAGATTAATTTAAAAGGAGTATACCGTTCAAGGAAATTTTTCTATTATGATATTGTCATCTGTGTAAAATAATATCCAATCTAGTAAAAAGAAGTTTTCTTAATCTACCTGTAGTATGGAAAATTACAATGTAAAAAATCATGCACTAATTAATAAAGACTTACAAACCCTTCAACCCTTTTCTGATAATACAAATACTCCTGCGCATACCCACAATATTGCCCGAAATACTCTCTTCCCCAATCTCCCATACAGCTCATACTTGTGCAGGTTTCAAAGTAACTGTCATCTATGTGGTAATGCTGGATGATCTGCTTGATGTGGGTATCTACCGGGAAGGCTTCTAATTTCCCGAAGGCAAAAAGGAGAACACAGTCGGCAACCTTTTCCCCAATGCCGCGAAGCCTCATGAAACGTTCTCGTGCATATTTATATTCCAGGCGGAAAAGAACATTGAGGTCCAGTTCTCCGGAAGCCACTTCTTCGGCTGCGGCTTTTATGCTCGGGGCTCTGAAGCCAAGTTTACATCGTTCAAGCGCGGCTGGATTGGCGTTTGCGAGGGTTTCAGGGTCTGGGAAGGTGAAATAGCCGGGTTCGATTTCCTGCCCGAAAGTTCGGCTGAGAAGGTAGATCCGTCTCTGGATTGTGGGGATGCTTGAGGCGGTTGCGAGCATATAGGAGATAAGGCATTCCCAGGGGTCTTGCCGGATCAGGCGCAGACCCTGGTATTTGCGGATTGCCCGATCGATGAGCAGGTCACGGTTTATGCTTTCATAGATCGAGGGCAGGTCGTCATCAAAGCGAAAATAATGTGAAAAAAATTCAGGCGTCAGGGTTGAATCGATAATCAATTGTCCGTTTTCCTGAGAAAGTCGGATAACGTGATCTCCGACAACCCCTGTCCACCAATTCCCTTCCCGTTCCCAGCGGAAGACCTGTCCGCAGTCGAGGGTATAATTAAGGTTAAAAAGATGGGGCTTAAGCCTGTACATCCAGTTCAAGCCCCCTCAGGAAGATTGCTGCGGTTAGCGTGTCCCCAAGCCCGACCGTGGTTACGGGAGATTGGGAAAGCATTGTGGGAAGCATACAGATAACATAGCCTCCCCTGAAAGCATAAGCGCCCTGCCGGAGAGTTTTTCCATTGAAGGCTTTAAGGAAAGCTTCAATCTGTTTTCTTCCAAACTCGCTTTCCTGAAGTTTCAATGCTTCTTCTTCCACGAATTCCCGTCCATCAAGTTTGCCTGAAGCTGCATACACGCCTGCGCACTTAACTCCAAATTCCAGGGCTTCAAGTTTTTCTCCGGATACTCTCTGCAAATCCTGCTCAGAATTAGGATTAAATCCTGGCTTAAACACATTCAGCACAAATTCCCTTGTGTGAATAAAGAGCTTCTTAAGCTCGTTCCTCGAAGCCAGCCTGCATGCGGCATCAGCTACGGCTTCAGCTTCCATATGAAGAAGTTTTTCTCCAGGCACTCCGTGCAGGTTATAAAACATTGCAAGTTCGTCTTCGTTCATTCCAAAGCTGTCGGAAAGCCCTGAAAACTTAAGAAAAACTGAATTTCCAATTTCTCTACTCGCGAAATGCCCGAGTTCCAGGTGAATCTGGAGTTTGTCGTTTCTGGATTTCCAGCTTGTGAGCTCGGAAAAAGAATTATCGAGAATTGTTTTATAAGTGGTGCCATCGGGATAGTTCTCAATCAGGAGATGAAAACCCGATATGAGTATGCCATCAAGCTCACAGGCATGTTGAAGGGCATACTGCTTAAACGCAGGATTGGTATAAAGCCTGAAATTAAGATGATCACAGGTCGCTATGAAGCGGTTTTCCCTCGGAACCCTAACTTCTGTCCCATACAGGGAAAAAGTCTCCCCTTCAGAAAAATCAAACACGAAATGTATCGGTTCCTGATTGCTGGAAAGATCTTCCTCGCTTTTCTCAGGTAAAATCCCTGCGTTTTTCTCTTGCTGTGTGAAAGCCTCCGGCAGGTAGATTGCTTTTTTTGAGAAAAGAGAAAGCTGTGTTTCTGAAGGTACTGCAACATTTGGAATTACTCTGGAAGCGCCCAGCTGGGAAAGGGCATTTGCCATTATCCCTGCGTTTCCGCCCATTCTTACTAGGGATTTTTCAAAATAACGGTTTTTAAGAAACTCGAAAACAGAATCCTCAAATACAAGCCATTCGGCTCCACATCCCTCTTTCATACAATAGGCAAGCCCTGCTACAAAATCCGATTCAGAAATTATTTTTCCAGGGGGGTTTTCGATTTTCTCAAGGATTTCAGCAGCTTCGAAGGCACTCAGCAGTTCCGAAATCTCAGCCCCAGTGATCCTGTATACTGAGTCTATGTTGACATTATATCCGCAGAGTATATTCATCTTACCAGTTCCTTACAGAATGGGGAGGCTTCGGATTAAGTAAGG
The DNA here is from genome assembly GCF_001304615.2 of Methanosarcina flavescens. Lineage (NCBI taxonomy): Archaea > Methanobacteriati > Methanobacteriota > Methanomicrobia > Methanosarcinales > Methanosarcinaceae > Methanosarcina > Methanosarcina flavescens. The sequence continues at coordinate 2,528,126 of NZ_CP032683.1, forward strand.
AGGATTTATTTTCCTGACTGCTTTCGCTTCATTTCTGCAAGCATAGCTGCAAAAGCTCCTGCCGAGATAGTATCACCTATTCCCACTGTCGATTGCGGTTGCTCGACCACTTTGGTAGGAATGATAACTGCATTATGATCTGCCCCGTAAATATATCCATATTCAAACTCATCAGGAGTACAGAGTTTCTTCCCTACACAATAAAGCTTGAAATTCTCTAGATCTTCAATGCCTTTGTCTGAAACCGGAACTTCTAGCCCTGTTGCTGCCGACTCAAAATTTTCAATATCTCCTGTGAGAGCCTTGGTGGCGGCAAGGGTTGAGGAAAAGAGCAGGGCATCCCTGTGTTCTCTAAGTGTAAGTGGGTGACCTTTCGCAAGGACACAGATATAAAACCCAAGAGAATGCACATGGACTCTCTCAAGCGATAGATCCTTTAAAAGCTGAACAGCACCGTGATAAAGCGAGGTTATCCCGTATTCTTCTTTTCTTATGACAGAATAAGAAAGTTCTTCATGTCCCAGGACGTTGAGGGCATTTGCCACTTCCACGGTATCAAGACCCAGGGAATGGACATGGCCGGCAACGATTTCAGTAAGAATAGCCTTTCTTATAACCCGATTCTGGATGGATGTAAGTTCTACATGGATGCGCAGTTGGGGATTTAAAGCCTTAAGTTTGTCAATAACTTTAACAGAATGTGAAACGTAGTCCTTATACGTAGATCCATCCTCATACTCTTCTTTTATCATCTGATAACCTGAAAGCATTGCACCGTCAATCGGGAAAATTGTGCCAAGGTGCTCATAAACTTCCCTGTCCATATCCAGACGAATCCATTTCGGACGGGAGGAGATTATCAGGCGATTATCTCTTGGCACCGTGAAGTTTCCATTACAGGTTACTTCCAGACCTTTTGAGTATTCAAAGATCCAGTTGACTTTTGATTCTATCCCTGGTTTGAATGCCTCCTTCGGGGGCTTGAGCACGACATCCCCATTTTCTACCTTCGGGTGCAGAAGATTGTCAGAAGCTACAAAATACTCTGTCTGTTCTTCGGAAAGCCAGGGAATGTATGCAACCACTTTCTTTAGCCCGAGGCGGGCAAGAAGGTTAGAAATAATTCCTGCCTGGCCTCCCATACGCGCATAGTCAAAACCCAGTTGAGCTTTCAGCCACTCATGAGTATTCGCGGTATGGGTTGGGATCTCTGCGGCTTTTCCTTCTCGCATAGAAATCATCAGGCGAGCTATGAAATCCAGAGGCTCTTGTATTTCCCTCGGATAAGTCTCAACTCTTTTCTGAATTTCAGCTTCATCAAAGAGTTCCATAAGCTTGCGCATGTCTTCATCTGTAAGGTGTTTAATAACATCGATATTACTGTTGTAAGCCACAAACATACCATCCAGATAAGGAAGGGATCTTTTTATATTGTAAAAAGCATCGGTGTGGCGCTGTTCCCATTCTTGTATATTCACTATAATAAGCCCCCTGGAAATGCATATCTGAACTAAAATAATTTCAGGAATAGGGGAAAACCCATATTCATTTTCTTAATATGGTTTTACTTATAAGTTATCTTGATGTAAGTGATCTCGCTTGTATTTCATCTATTTCCTCTCAAATTTACACTGATTAAGTCGTATATTCAGCATTGATCCTGACATAGTCATAAGTCAGGTCACAACCCCAGGCTGTTGCCTGTTCATTTCCCATACTGAGGTCAAGAGTAATGACAATTTCATCATTTGTCATTATTCTTTTCAGAAGCTCAAGATCGTAAGAACTGGAAATTTCACCTGACTTTATAAGTTCGATCTCTGATCCTCCTCCAGAAAAAGAGAGAGAGAGCTTTCCCTGTTCAAGTTCCGCACCAGAGTATCCTGCAGCAGCTACAACCCTTCCCCAGTTTGGGTCCTTTCCGAAAATTGCGGATTTAACCAGTGGGGAACGTACAATGGCTTTTGCAGCACGTTTAGCATCTTCGTATGTTTTTGCGCCTACTACCCTGGCTTCAATGAGTTTTGTAGCGCCTTCTCCGTCTTTTGCTATTTTCTTTGCAAGCTCTGTAAATACGTAAATCAACCCTTCCTCAAAATCATCCAGGCAGTCCATGCAGGGTTTGATCCCGGACTTGCAGGTGGAGGTAAGAAGTACCATATCGTTAGTGCTTGTATCCCCATCCACCACGACCATATTGAAAGTTTTATCCACTGCTATTCTCAGAGCAGCATCAAGGACGTCGGCAGGCACTTTTGCATCGGTATATGCAAAACAGAGCATAGTTCCCATATTGGGATTAATCATCCCCGATCCTTTGGCAATCGCCCCAATCCTTATCCCGCAGTCCATCTCAATAGCCACTTCTTTTATAGCCTTATCCGTGGTCATGATCGCCTTTGCAGCTTCCCGGCTGCATTCAGGAGAACTGCCCAGCCCTTTAAGGACTTCAGGAAGGAGTTCACTTATCAGGGAAACATCAAGCCTTCTGCCAATTACACCTGTTGACGCAACTGCAACTGTTTCAGGTTTAACGTCAAGTTTTCGGGCAAGCATTGTTGCCATTTCCATAGCATCCAGAAAACCGTCATCACCTGTAAAGGCGTTGGCATTGCCGCTATTTGCAATTACGGCTGAAAGATGGTGCTTGGTCTCGATTACTCCTTTACTCAGGATAACCGGAGCTGCGGTCACCTTATTCTTTGTAAAGACGCCTGCTGCAGGGCCTTCCGCAACAATGACAGCCAACCCCATTTTTTCAGTTTTAACCCCATTTGCGGACACCCCCCTTACTGCACAGATTCCACCTTCTATTTGCTTCATGAAAGACTCTCCTTTTCCTCAGAGCTTTGCAAGACCTTTTATAATATCGCCGCGTGTAATAATCCCCACTACGCGGCTGTCCTCAGTTACAGGAAGCCTGTTAATCCTGTGCCTTATCATATGCTCAGAAGCTTCTTCTACGGATGCCTCAGAAGAGATTGTGTGCACATCCTTTGTCATGATCTCTTCTATCTTTGTGGAACCCACATCAGAAAGCATTCTTTTTGTTTCCTCCCAGCCAATGAGTTCCCTGATAGGAATCTCTATAACCTCAAAGGGGCTTGGAAGCCAGAGATCCCCTTTTTCGGGGACTATGAGCAGTTTCAGCAGATCCGCTTCGCTTATTATCCCCACAAGCTCTCCCCCTTCAAGAATAGGAGCCCCACTGATATTGTTTTCCTTCAAGATTTTTGCCGCTTCACGGACTGTATTGTCAGGCTTGCAGAAAACAACGTTCGGGTTCATGACATCTTTTACTTTCATCTGACTGTACCCCTTGAGACAAATTCCATTCTTTACTTTAATCCGTCAACAGTTATATTCTCTTGCCTTGGCTTGTTATGGAGCCGCTGCGGGCATCCAGAGCCCACATATTTCATCCAGCCCGAACATGAGGTTCATGTTCTGGATAGCCTGCCCTGAAGCCCCTTTGACAAGGTTATCGATTGCCGAGAGCACCACAACCCTGTTATTTTCCTTATCCGCCTCAAAACTTATATCACAAAAGTTAGAGCCTCTGACTGCGGTAAGGGAAGGAACTCCTGAAGGGAACCTGATAAATGGTCTGTCTCTGTAGAATCCTTCATAGATTGTCTTTAAGTCATCCGTGGAGAGAGGCTCCTTTGTAAAGAGGTGAGCCGTTGTAAGGATCCCTCTAATAGAAGGGATTACATGGGGAGTGAAACTGATATTCCGGAGTCTTCCATCGAGTGCTGTCAGCTCCTGGATGATCTCAGCTCTATGCCTGTGAGATGTAAGTTTGTATGGGATGATATTTTCTGCAAGGTTCGGGTAATGTGAAGTCTCGGTTGGTGAGATGCCAGCTCCTGAGATTCCTGTCTTGGAATCAAAAACTGCAATATCGAGAAGCTCGGCTGCCGCAAGAGGAGCTGCTGCAAGGATTGCGCCTGTAGGAAAACATCCTGGGTTTGCAACGAAACTCTCTTCTGAAGCCTCAGGATGGAGTTCTACGAGCCCATATACGGCATCTCTCGGATCAGTGTGCTTTAATCCGTAGATTTTTTCAAACTCCGATGTCTCAAGCCTGTAGTCCGCGCTAAGGTCAATAACCTTGGTGTCACCATCAAGCAGCTCAGGTACATAGTTCATGGCAGATCCGTGAGGCACTGCAAGAAATACAACGTCACAGCGCTCCCTGATGTTTTCAGGATCAGGATTTTCGTATTTCAGGTTCAGGAAACCTTCAAGGTGCTTGTGTGTGCTTGTTACAGGTTTCCCGGCAAGGCTTCGGGAGGTTGCCAGCTCCAGCTTTACATTGGGGTGGTTGACGAGCAAGCGAAGGAGTTCTCCTCCTGTGTATCCCGATGCTCCTATTATTCCAGCCTTGATCATAAGTGTCACTGCCTGTGTAATGTCAATACAAGATAATTAAATTTGTTCCTGGAAAACAACTGGTAGGAAATTTTGCTCGCTCAGGAAATCTCTTTGATCAAACTGACCCCATTTATTCAGAAGGCTAATCGACTTATCCTTTGACCTGCGATTTTTGCAGGGAGCGAGTCATATTTTTAATTTTGAGTCAGTAAAATTTAAGTTTTTAAATATATAAGTATATTCCACACAGGGAGAACTGAGGCCCTTCGCGCTGGAATAGAAGGCGTCACAGATATATTTTTTACCTTTAGAAGCTCTGATACTATGAGAAAATCTGTTTAGATGCCTTCTGAAGCGGCAGGAAGAAAAGACATGGACAGAAAAAAGAATATCTACCTTGCAGGCCCTCTTTTCAGCCATGCGGAATTAGAATATAATCGTAAATTGAGGGATTTGCTGCTCAATAAAGGCTTTTCAGTTTTTTTGCCCCAGGAAGATGCAGAGGAAAGCACAGAAGAACGTAAAAAACAGAGTCAGGAGCATGTTTTCAGAAAATGTGTAGAAGGTGTGGATAATTCCGATATTGTAGTTGCGGTGCTTGACGGAGTAGATGTAGATTCTGGAACTGCCTGGGAGATCGGTTACGCTTACGCAAAGGAAAAGCCTGTTATAGGGCTTCGAACTGATTTCAGATCTCTCTCGGATGGGGTTGTTAACCTGATGGTGGAGATGGCTATAGTCGCCCTTGCCAGGGATGAGAATGAACTTTTAAAAACAATGGAGAAGTTTAGATAATCTCTGAATGCTACCTGGTTATTTCATACCCTGAATTCTTTTAGTTCCAACTATCTTTAACCTGGGATTATTTTTATTCTTAACTTTTATTCTCAATTATTATCCTCAATTTCTCAATTATTATCCTCAATTATCCTCAATTATTATCCTCAATTTTTTGGCTCTGAATTGCTTTAAATTCATCATTTTTATTCACCAGAACTTAATTCTGGATCAAATCTATTAGATAATATTTAGTAGGATAATTTTTAAGCAAGGAAAAGGTTGAGATAAATGTTAACTAGTTTTTTTAAAAGATATGCGCTGGAAAGTTTCTGTTGTTCAGTTTTTGTTAACGAGTTTCAAAAATGACCTCTAGCTTTTAAACACTTTATAAAATTCTTTTTTTATTAATTATCTAATTATATCTCGATTGAGATATGTTTGAGGGTCAATTCGGGAACAGAAGCCCGAATCTATAATGATTATTAAGTAAAAAAATTTTAATATAGAATGCCTGACATAATAACTACTGGAGGTTAAAATAATGACCCTTGTAGAAGGGTATACTTTTACAAAAGTTAAAACTTCACATGGGACTAACATATACGTATCCAGATACGGGAAGCTGGTAAAGGTCGTTCCATGCAGTCCACATGTGGAGTTCTCTAAAAGATACACCACTGACCTGATCCGCCAAATCGAGTCATTGGAGTGAAATGATAGAGATTTTTTCCGATGTTTCTTTTTAATTCGGACCCATCTTGATGAAAGCCCCTTATCAGGCCGAAGCTTTTCGGTCTGACGTTTTTTAAACTATTTTTTTCCTATATATACTTTACTTTTGCCATGACTTTTTATATACAGTTCTTGCAACAGAATTTTTATGCTAGATATGGCTCAATGAGTCTCTCTCAGTCAAACCCTTCACATTCAATGAGTTTCAGCCAGACCTAGCGCATTTAATTCTATTTACGAGGATAATTTTAAGTATAGACAAACAAAAGAACCTGAAAAAACCTGAAAAAAGGAAACCGATAATTTGATCCGGAGTTACAGTAAAACCGATCTTGAAGAAATGGTGAGAATATGGTATGAGTCTTCTGTTACAGCCCACTCCTTCGTCCCTGTTTCTTTCTGGGCTTCGCAGAAGAATGCAATGAAGGAGACATACCTTCCACTTGCCGAAAACTTTGTTTTTGAAGAGAATGGGAAGCTCGCAGGATTCATTTCCCTTGCTGGAGAAAGAATCTGCGCCCTTTTTATTGCGCCCGAAATGCAGGGCAGAGGGATCGGTAGTGCTCTTCTCGAACATGCAAAAACCCTGAGAGGTAGGCTCTCCCTTAAAGTCTACAGGGAAAACAAAAGAGCTTTCTGCTTTTATAAGAAGTGTGGGTTTATGGCAACCGGCGAAGAGGTCGATGAGTATACGGGCTGCGTGCAGATTTTGATGGAATGGAAAGAAAGATAAGCAAATTCTGATCTACAAGGCGCCGGTCTTGAAAACTGGCATTTTTAGTAAATTCTTAGTATGTTCTTAGTAAAACTTTTAGCGTATTCATAGTTTACTTTTAGTAAATTTTTAACATATTCTTATTAAAATCTGTTTTAAAGGAAGATAGCGATCAACACTTAAATCAACAATTTTATCAAAGCATACAAACTATCCTGAGTTATAATTTAAGTGTGAGAATCTATGGCAAAGAGTACAGCAGGCTCGAATGGAAATGGCGCAAATTTAGGTTTTGAAGAAAAGCTTTGGCAGGCAGCGGACAAGCTCCGAAACAATATGGATGCAGCAGAGTATAAACATGTGGTACTTGGCCTAATTTTCCTGAAATACATCTCGGATGCTTTTGAGGAAATGCACGAAAAACTTCTATCGGAAGTTGACGAGGGGGCTGATCCAGAAGATCCCGAGGAATATCTTGCAGAAAATATCTTCTGGGTGCCTCCTGAAGCCCGCTGGAGCTACCTGGAGAGAAGTGCAAAGCAGCCCACTATCGGAAAGATAATAGATGATGCCATGACTGCAATTGAGCGGGATAATAGTACCCTCAAGGGCGTGCTCCCAAAAAACTATTCACGGGAAGGACTTGACAAGCAGCGCCTGGGTGAACTGATCGACCTTGTTGGCACAATCGGCCTTGGGGACAAGGAGAGCCGCAGTAAAGATGTCCTCGGCAGGGTCTATGAGTATTTCCTTGGCAGATTTGCAGATGCGGAGGGAAAGCGCGGTGGCCAGTTCTATACCCCGAGAAGTATAGTCAAGGTGCTTGTCGAGATGATTGAACCCTATAGAGGCCGAATTTACGACCCCTGCTGCGGTTCTGGCGGAATGTTTGTCCAGAGCGAAAAATTCATTGAAGCCCATAACGGCCGCATTGAAAATATCTCTATTTTTGGCCAGGAATCAAACCAGACAACCTGGCGCCTCTGCAAAATGAATCTTGCAATCCGGGGCATAGACAACGACGGCATTAAATGGGGCGATTCCTTTCATAATGACCTGCACAAAGATTTGAAAGCCGATTTCATTCTTTCGAATCCTCCTTTTAACGATTCGGACTGGAATGGCGAACTTCTTTCCGAGGACGTCCGCTGGAAATTTGGAGTCCCGCCTAAAGGCAACGCCAACTTCGCATGGGTTCAGCATTACATTCACCATCTTTCCCCGTCCGGAATTGCAGGCTTTGTCCTTGCGAACGGCTCCATGTCCTCAAATACCTCAGGCGAAGGTGAAATCCGGAGAAAGATCATTGAAGCTGACCTCGTTGACTGCATGATTGCGCTCCCAGGCCATCTTTTTTACAATACTGGAATTCCAGCCTGCCTCTGGTTCATTGCCCGGGACAAGCGGAACAGCGGCTTCCGTGACCGGCGCGGCGAAGTTCTCTTTATCGATGCCCGGAACATGGGAGTTCTGCGGGACCGCACACACCGCGAGCTTACCGACGAAGAAATTCAGAGGATTGCTGATACCTACCATGCCTGGCGCGGGGAAAAAGTTGAAAGCGGGAAGACCGGGAGCGGGAAATATGAAGATGTTCCCGGCTTCTGTAAGGCTGCAACTCTTGATGAAATAAAGAAGCACGATTTTATCCTGACTCCTGGCCGTTATGTGGGTTTTGAAGAAACCGAAGACGATGACGAGGAATTTGAAGAGAAAATGGAAAGGCTGATTGCTGAACTTTCGGAGCAGTTCAGGAAATCGGAGGAGCTGGAGAAGAAGATCAGGGAAAATCTGGCGGGGTTAGGGTATGAACTCTAATCTCAAGTTAGTAGAATCTGAAACTAGAATCTGAAACCCTTGAGCTGTTAAAGGTTCCCACTAAAGGCTCCCACTGAAAGTAAAGAACAACTAAACTTACGAACGAAGCTCAAAAACTAAGTTTAAACATATGCTGCTACAATGAATATTAAGAAAAATATAAAATTATAGATAAACGGAGGGCATGCCATGAGTCCTGATACTGGGAACAAATTTACTGAAGGGGGAGACGACTCGCTTTCCCGATATCTGAAACCCGATTCTCCGGAAATAAAGGAAATTAAAAGCCTGCAAGGAAAGGAGTACGAATACAGTGATTATCTGGGAACAATTGAGTATTCGATTGCAAGGTATTTTTATGAAAATGACCGGGGAATTAAGGACAAAGACGCAGTAGCAGCATTAAATAACATCAAAAATAACTACGATAAAAAAATCTCTTTCTTTGAACAGGACCTTGAGATAGAAATAATTGAAAACCTGATAGAGCTTCTTGAAGATGAACCAATAAGCCATCACGAGTTCAAACTGGCAATTGACTACGTTCTGGAAGTTATTGACAACAGGTCGTGGATGGAAGACGATCAGGCGTACCTGAAGTGGGCTGCTTATGTTATGGGGCTTTTCACTGAAAAAGAAAGGGAAGAGTACGAAACAGAAATCAGAAAGCTTGCTGCCAGAATGGGTTTTTCCAGCAAACACGCAGACCTCATGCTAATGAAAGGGGAGGAGGAAGATTATTTCGAATTTGTAGAAAACTACGGAGCAGAGGGCACAGAAGAACTAACTGATGAGGAACTGATAGCCGAAATGGAGAAAAGGTTCCTCTCAATGCCAGAGGACGAAAAATTTGATTTCCTGCTGGAAAACGGCCCCGAATTCTATGAACTCGTGGGTCTCTATCTCTCAGACCTGTCCGAAAGAGGCGAATTTGATAAAATCCAGACCCTGTACAGAAAGCTTACTGAAAAATACGATGATTTCCTCTACCTGTATGTTTACATGGGAGGAGTCTATCTTGAAAAAGACCCTTCCCTTGCTAAGTCCTACTTCGAAAAAGCTCTGGAAACTCTGGACAGAACCGATGAACTTTCGGACTCTACCAGAGAAGTATTAAGAGCTCAGTTCCTCAATCTAATAAAAAAATTAAAATAATTTTTCAGCAGAAAACAGAGAAAAATAAGTGAAAGAGCCGGAAAAGAAGATCTGGCGAATCAAACACAGAGAAGCCGTAATCGCTGTCTTTAGTGTGTCCTGTCCGCTCGCTTGGCGAGCGGCCTTCCACGCGAAATTATAAAAGAAGAAAAATTGAATTAAACGCCAACCTGCAAAAATCAAGCAAAAAGATCCACTCTGGTTATACTGTTTAAGCAAGGGATTCGTAAAACAATAAAAATGAGATGAGGAAAAGCAATTGGCCTCTGAAACAAAATTCAAAAAAACCGAGATTGGAATGATTCCTGAAGATTGGAATATCTTAACCTTAGAAAACGCTATGGAATCTATCATTGATTATAGGGGGAAAACCCCAAAAAAGACAGATTCTGGAATTCCCCTAATTACAGCAAAAATTGTCAAGAATGGAAGAATTCTTGAACCTAATGAGTTTATTTCTCCACAAGATTATGAAAGCTGGATGCGAAGAGGGTTGCCGAAGCCTGGTGATGTTGTAATTACTACGGAAGCACCTATGGGAGAAGTTGCCCAATTAGATGAGAGAAAAGTTGCGTTGGCTCAAAGACTTATTACCCTGAGAGGAAAAAAGGGAATGCTGCATAATAATTTCCTAAGATTTGTTTTGCAGTCTCCAAATGTAGAAAATGAACTAAAAAAGAGAGAGTCAGGTACTACTGTTACGGGTATAAAACAGAAAGAACTTAGAAAAGCCTTACTTCCGATTCCACCATATGATGAACAAATAAAATTATCTGAAATCTTGATAAGTCTTGATAATAAAATCGACCTCAACCGCCAGATGAACTCCACCTTAGAACAAATCGCCCAAACCCTCTTCAAACGCTGGTTTATCGATTTCGAGTTCCCGGATGAAAATGGAAACCCTTACAAATCAAGCGGCGGCAGGGTGGTAAATTCGGAATTGGGGGAGATCCCTGAGGGGTGGAAAGTTAAGCAGATCGGTGACATTTGCGAGACCTTTGGAGGGGGAACTCCGAAAACCAGCGAACCTTCTTACTGGGAAGGAGGAGATGTTTTTTGGGCAACACCTACTGATATGACATCTCTTAATTCACCGGTTATTTTTGATACTTCAAGGAAAATCACAGAAAAAGGGCTTCTAAATAGTTCTGCTAAACTACTTCCACCAGGCTCTATTCTGATGACAAGCAGAGCAACTCTGGGTTATTTTGCCATCACAAAAGTTCCAATTTCCACTAATCAGGGATTTATTTCTATGGTCTGTGATGACAGAGTTTCCAATTATTATCTTTTAAACGCGGTTAAAAATAATATGGAAGAAATTGAGAATTTGGCTGGTGGCAGTACTTTTCTTGAAATTAATAAAACCTCTTTCAGATCCATAAAAATAATTTTGCCACCTAAAAATATAATGGATAAATTCGATGAAAATGCAGATTTTATTTATGAGAAAATATTTCATAATGAGTTAGAAATAAAAAGACTTGCTGAAATTCGCGATTCCCTCCTTCCAAAACTCATGTCAGGGAAAATTCGTGTTCAGGTTTGAAACAATGCTGGATTAAATTCTATCTCTTTATTTTTTATTCTTCAAGGAATAGCCGCTCTCCTGCGTCGAGCGTGACAAGAACGACATAGGACAGCGAATAAGGTTGCCCCTAAAAAGTTGTAAAAAGTGTGAAAACCGGGAATTATATAACTGAAAAAAGTGACGGTTTTTAAGTTTTGCCGGTTTTTAACTCCCGATTTTCCTTTACTGTCTTTCCTTTAGAAATTTGCTATGCGATAGCTGTTTTACTCGATTTTCACATCAACTAATTTCTCTAAAGGCTTTTGATAAGGTACAGTGACTTTAAGTATACCGTTTGAGTACTTAGCTGTCGCTTTTTCCGGTTCTACCGGGCAGTCGGTTGGATAGCTGTCCAGATACGTAACTCCTTCTTTTTTACCGCTCACATAAAAGCTGTCACTTGTAAGCTTGAAAGAAACGTCTTTCTTTTCTACTCCCGGAAGGATTACTTCGATCAGGAGGTTTTCGTATTTGTCATCAGGAAATACACTAATTACTGGTGATAGTCTTAATGTTTCCGCCATAATATTACCCCAAAGTAATGTCATATATTAAGATATTTATACATTTTCATTGACATGATGATTTCGTCAACCTTGTGGCAGGGTTGTTTATTAACAGGTTCCCAGGCAAGATATAATTCGTTAACAAAATAGCTACTCTTAAATAAATTTACTGAAATACACAATACTAATTTTTATTCCCTTGCTTTAATGAGTAAAGCTATTTTTTAAAAGAAACTCTGCCCCATAAAAGAAAATCCAGACAAGTCTGACAAAAAAGAAACAGAAAAAAAGAAAACAGACAAAAAAACAGAAAAAAAGAAAGGAGAAATACTTATTCCCGCCTTCATCCCCGAATCCGAAGTTGAAGAAGCAGCCCTTGAAATTCTTTCCGAGCTTGGCTATGATTACCTTTACGGTCCGGATATTGCGCCGGAAACGGAAGGTGCCGAGAGGAAGGATTTAGGAACCGTTATTCTGCCGCGCCGGCTTCGGGCTGCTGTTGACAGGCTGAATCCCGGAGTTCCGGCAGGAGCAAGGGAAGAAGCAGTAAAAAAGGTGCTTCGGGCTGAAAGCCAGGATCTCGTGCACAATAACCGGGCTTTTCACAGTATGCTGGTAAACGGGGTTGATGTGGAGTATCAGGGTCAGGACGGGGAAACGGTTTATGATAAGGTCTGGCTTTTTGACTTTGCGGAACCTGCGAAAAATGTATTTCTTGCGGTCAACCAGTTTACCGTTATAGAAGATGGAAACAAAAGGCGGCCGGACATTATACTTTTTGTTAACGGGCTTCCACTTGTTGTTATTGAGTTAAAACGACCGGACGAAGATACCAGGTTTGAAGATGACGAGATTATCTGGGATGCTTATAAGCAGCTCCAGACCTACAAGAGAGAAATTCCCGGACTTTTCCGGTATAATGCTTTCCTGCTGATAAGTGACGGGCAGGATGCAATGGCAGGGACAATTACCTCGAACAGGGAGTGGTTTGTACCCTGGAAAACAATTGACGGGAAGAAAATCGCAGATTTTAAGATTCCGCCTATGGAGGTGCTGCTCAGGGGGATGTGCAAGCCTGAAATCCTTCTCGACCTTATCAGGCACTTTATTGTTTTTGAAGATGACCATGGAAAGGTTATCAAGAAGCTTGCCAGGTATCACCAGTACCATGCAGTTAACAGGGCTGTAGAGAAAACAAAACTTGCCTGCATGCCAGAAGGGGATAGGAAGTGCGGGGTTGTCTGGCATACACAGGGCTCAGGAAAAAGTCTCTCAATGGTCTTTTATGCGGGGAAGCTTGCACTTGAGCTTGACAATCCTACAATTGTCGTGCTTACTGACAGAAACGACCTTGACGGGCAGCTTTTTGACAACTTTGCCCGATGCAGTGAAATTTTGCGCCAGCAGCCCGTGCAGGCAGAAACGAGGGCTCATCTGAGGGAGCTTCTCTCAGTTGCCTCGGGTGGGATAGTATTTACAACAATTCAGAAATTCTCGCCCGAAGATGAGGAAGATAAGTTCCCTATCCTATCCGAAAGGAGAAACATCATCGTAATTGCTGACGAAGCTCACCGCAGCCAGTACGGTTTTGATGCAAAATTCCGGGAAAGGGAGGTTGAAGGCGAAAAGGTTGCAGAGATCTCCTACGGCTTTGCAAAGCACATGCGGGATGCCCTACCAAATGCATCTTTTATCGGATTTACCGGCACGCCCATTGAACTCAATGACAGGAGCACGCCTGCGGTTTTTGGGGATTATATCGATATTTACGACATTGAACAGTCTGTAAACGATGGCGTCACAGTGCGGATCTTCTATGAGAGCCGCCTTTCGAAGCTCGATCTGGTTAAAGAAGCCAGGGAGACACTGGATGCTGATTTTTCACAGATAACCAGAGATTGGGATTTATATGAGGCAGAAAAACTTAAGTCTCGCTGGTCGCGGCTTGAAGCCGTGATAGGGAGTAAAGATAACCTGAAAAAACTTGCAGCTGACATTGTGTCCCATTTCGAAAAAAGACTTGAAGATGCTATGGACGGCAAAGGTATGATTATCTGCATGACCAGGCAGATGTGTGTCGATCTTTACAATGAGATCATAGCCCTTCGCCCGGAATGGCATGATGATGACGACCTGAGAGGCCAGATAAAAGTGATTATGACCGGCAGTGCAGCCGATGACGAACCTCTACAGCCTCATATTCGGAACAAAGGCCGCAGAATGAAGATCCGGGACAGAATGCAGGATCCGAACGATCCACTGAAACTCGTTATAGTCTGTGATATGTGGCTTACCGGCTTCGACGCTCCCTGCCTGCACACCATGTATTTCCTGAAATGGCTTCAGGGGCATAATCTCATGCAGGCGATAGCCCGTGTAAACCGTGTTTTCAGGGATAAGCCTGGAGGGCTTATTGTTGATTATGTGGGCCTTCTTTATGACCTGAAGTATGCTATGGCAAACTATACTCGCAACGGAGGCCGGGGCAATCCAGCGGATTATAAGGACCAGGCTGTTGCATTAATGCTCGAAAAATACGAGATTGTTCGGGATCTTTTCTATGGTTTTGACTACATGCGAATCTTTTCTGCTTCTCCAAAGGAAAAGCTGGGAATTGTTAGGGAAGGAGCGGATTTCATTCTTTCATTGGGGCGTACCGAAGATGAGAGAGCTCAGGAAAAAAAGCGTCTAATTCAGCATGTAACCGAGCTTTCCAAAGCTTTTGCACTTTCGGTGCCAGATCCTGAGGCCGAGAAGATCAGGGATGAGCTTGCATACTTCCAGGCCGTAAAGGCAATTCTTGTAAAGCTGGAAAGGAGACCCGCAAAATCAAAGTATGAGATGAATTCGGCAATAAAAGAACTTGTATCGAAATCGATTGCAACCGAGGAGATAATCGATGTTTTTGATGCGGTTGGAATAAATAAACCGGAGATTTCAATCCTTTCAGAAGAATTCCTTGCTGAAGTCCGTGATCTGCCGCAAAAGAATCTTGCTTATGAAGTCCTGAAAAAACTGCTTTACGACGAGATAAAGACCAGATCTCGCAGAAATTTGATTCAGGGTAAATCTTTTGCCGAAATGCTTGAGCAGGCAATAAATAAATATAAGAGCCGGGGAATTGACACCTTGCAGGTTATAGAAGAACTCCTTGCGCTTGCAAAGAAGATCAGTGACGCTGATAAAAGAGGCGAAGGACTTGGCCTGAGTGATGAAGAAATTGCTTTTTATGATGCTCTAGCTGACAATGAAAGTGCTCTGGAAATCCTCGGCAATGAGACATTAAGGCTCATGGCATCGGAGCTTGTCAGGATTATAAGGCAAAACGCAGGCGTTGATTGGACTCTTCGGAAGAATATCCAGGCAAAAATAAAGGTCAGTGTGAAACGACTTCTAAAGAAGTACGGATATCCTCCAGACAAACAGAAACTTGCTACTGAGAATATCCTAAAGCAGGCTGAACTTCTGTGCAGAGATGCCGGATTTTCCGCAGCATAATTTTTCAGTTTAACTTCAGGCTTGCCTCCCCGGTACTTCCATTTAGCTTAATTTTATCTCGGGCTGGACTATTTCAATAAATTTTATAATTACAAATCAATAAATAACTTTTTTTACCTGAAGATTTTGCAGTTTTCCCGAAAAAATACCTGCTTTCATAGTTGCTGAATTCAAAGCAAACCAAAAATTTAAATATTAGTATTACTAACTATAGGATAGTAACTGAGAAACAATAACCAGCGTACAGGATATTAAATATGGACTGTATTGCTGCCAATCAGTTACTTTACAAATAATCTGCGAACAGACCGAAGGCGGATCCTGTACCGCCTTTAAAAAACGGACTTATTTCCTCCTCCAGAAAGAGCATGAGAGCCTTGAGCTCTCATATCCAGTTACCCTGCCTTTCAGGCAGTGCCCTGCGGAGAAGGGAATAACTGTTCTGGACAAGTGCCAGATTTACAGATCATTAACTACCATAAAACCAGACAAAAGCCAGGAAAAACGTGAGAGACAAGCCTGAAATGAGAAGATCCTGAAATGAGAAGATCTTGAAATCAGGATCTCTTAAAATCATAAAGGCTTGAGATGAAAGAATCCTGGTATCGGATAAGGAGGACTCTGTATATGAGACTGCCAGTAAAAAGAACAGACCGTGATGTATATTACTGGGATCCATTTGACGAGATCAGAAAAATGCATGATTATTTGGAACAGATGTTCAGGAATTTCCCTATGCTGGAAAGCCGGTTTGGGACAGAGACTCTTTCCCCGCTGACTGATGTTGCCGAAGAAGACGATAAGGTAATTGTGACAACTGACCTGCCCGGAGTTGACAAGGAAAACATTGAACTCAATCTCAGGGATAATATTCTCGTAGTCAGTGCAGGAAAAGGGAAAGAAGAGGAGACTGAAAAAGAAGGTTACCTGAGAAAAGAAAGGTCTTTCATGCGTTATTATCGTGAAATTCCTCTTCCTGACAATGTAACCGATGAAGGGGCAGTTGCCCAGCTCAAAAACGGGGTCTTAACCATCACTCTGCCGAAAACAAAATCTGAAACCATAAAAAGGATTCAAATTGAGTAATTAGCTGTGAGATAGCCGTAAAAAGAATCCAGATTAGTAAAACGCCATCAAGATACGAAGTTCAAGAAGCCTGCAGGCAGATTCAGAAACCGGATTCTGGCTTAAAAACCAATTTCTGAAAGCTTGCAGGCCTCCTGAAATAAAACTCAATTTTCCTTCATTTTACCTTTTTTATAAATTAAGCTCATTTTGCTTATGCATTTTAAAAAGTGAATCATTTTTATTTACTTTTTCATTTGGAGTATATTGGGCTCTATAGGAAACCTCTCAAAATCAGCTCCAAAAGGCTAAAACTAAAGTCTCTAAGGTAAGTATTTTTACTTAGAATTTTTACTTACTTCAGTGCCTCATTCACCTGAATAACTTTCCTCAATAACCTCGCCCTGTGGCTCTTTTTCCTTGAAAATTTGTCCTTCGAAACAGGAAACCTCTGCTCCTTTAAGCCAGGCGTCAGGCGAAAGGCCGGCTTTCAGGCAAGTGTGACCAAGAAACTCGATAGAATCCATATTATGTTCAGGAGCGACCTGGGGAAGCAGCAATCCCTGACAATAACCCTGTTTTACAATTAGTCCATGCTTCCCTATTTCTACACGCTCAGGAAGCTCTTCTGGAGGAGCATTAATTTTTTCAGGCGGGGTAAGAATCGTTATCTCGACAACTATATTATCAATTTCATCTTCTCCAACAGGCGGAAAGCGTGGATCGCGAGTTGCCGCAGATATTGCAGAATCCATAATTGCGTCCTGAAGTGTGGAGTCCGGAAACGGGTGCCCTATACAACCTCTAAGGAGCCCGTTTTCCGTAAGCGTTACAAAAACTCCTCTTTTTTCCCCGAAAACCGGCGAAAGTTCAAAATCCAATTCCAGAGGTTTAGGGAGCCTTCCTTCCGATAGAAATAATTCAATCGTTTTCCTTGCAAGTTTAACTGCAGCCCTGCCTTCGATATCTGTTAGCATATTTGAACCAACACCTCAACTTTGCTCTCTTTATTCCGGCTTGTAAAACTTAACCAGCACCAGTCTCTAAGTATTATAAGTATTTCCAGTATTAGCTGCAAATGCCAGCCATGTATAAGCATCTATTCTATGATATATGTACGTGGAAGCTAGTATAACAGTATGTCTATCGGAGCTGGTTAAAGAATATATCCGGAACTTCAGGTTTCAGGAGTAAAAATGAGGAGTAAAAAAGTAAAAGGTAAGAATAATTTTTCTTAAAGGGATAATTAAGGATTCGACAGAAGTATTCTGCCGAATAGATAATACCTGTTGTTAATAATGCCGCAACCTGCAGGAATCCGGCAATTAAAGTGTCTTAGCTTCCTGATATCTTTTGGCTGCAGCCCTTAGAGACTCGACACCAGGAAGCTTTACTCCTGAGAGATAATCAATCAATGCCCCTCCGCCTGTGCTGATATGAGAGAAGCGGTGTGAGAGCCCGAGATGTTCAACTTCTGCCGAGATATGTCCGCCGCCGATAATCGAAAATTCTGATTTGACGGCAGCTTTTATAATCTCATGCGTTCCAAGAGCAAAATCATCAACTTCGGAAACTCCTGCAGGTCCATTTAAGACAACAGTCTTTGCATTCTCAATCTCACTGGTAAAATCCACAATGGTTTCAAGGCCGATATCGTTTATGGGGAGAGAATCTGAGTTAAGTTCCGAAACAGATACTTCAACTCGCTTTTTATCATCATTCAAAGCCACGTCCTTGGGGAGACCGACTTTATCTTTGAATTTTGTAAGTATACCTTTTGCTTTCTCAATCTGGTCTGCGTATCCCTGGGATTTGATAAAGTCCATATTGGCTTTCCCGATATCTACACCTGAAGCAGCAAGTGCTACATTTGCCACTATCCCTGTAAGGAGTACACGGTCAGCTCCTCCGTTTGAAAGCACATTTTCCGCCACCCGGAGCGAATCATCAACTTTTGCTCCTCCGAGTACGAATATTGTTGGTCTTTCCCCTCCTTTAATCCCTCGATCCAGAGATATGAGCTCTTTTTCCATAACTCTTCCAGCCCCGGTCGGGAGAACCTCAGTAAATCCGACTACGGAAAGATGAGACCTGTGGGACACAGCAAAAGCATCATTGAGGAAAATATCCACAAAGGGTGCCAGCTTTCTAACCGGAAACGTATTCGCCTGTTCTTCTGGGGTTCTTTCAAGGCTTTCTTCGGAATAGAACCTTACATTTTCAAGCAGAATAACTTCTCCATTCTCCATCGAGGCAATCCTGGTCTTCGCGTAAGTTCCAAAAATATCATCCACGTAAAGAACCTGCTTGCCCAGGTATTTAGACATCAACTGGGCGTGGGGCTTCATTGTAGTAAAGTCCTTTTTCCCGGGCCTGCTCTGGTGCGCAAGCAAAACAACCTTTGCGTCCTCAAGATCCTTCAAGGTAGCAATATGGCTTCGGATCCGCATATCATCCAGAATATTACCCTGTGGATCCATAGGAGAGTTCAGGTCAACCCTTACAAGAATTGTCTTTCCATATGTGTCAAAGTCATCGATTGTAAGAAAGTCTCTAGAAGTCATACCCTCAGCGCACCTTTGTGAATAAGATTTTATATATATTGAAGAATAAATTTAAAGATAAATTTTAAAGAATTTCTTTTCGTTAAATAGTGATTACCTTTGTCATGGGATTTTTTTCCATAAATAAGTTTGTTTGTAGCCAGGTCTCATGAGATTGATTATAAATATTATGTAAAGGCTAGTAGCAAAAAAGAGCTGTATAATTTAAGAACCCATCGCGTTACAGAGTAAATTATTAAAGGGGGTAGAACGGGACGACATATGAAAAAGATAACCGTGAAGATTTCGAAGAGAGAATAAGAATGATGGTGGAAGCCGGGTATGAGACTGTTGCAAGGGAGATAATCAAATGCACACGTTGCCCGCTCCATGAAAGTGCAATAAGACGGGTAATTGGAAAGGGATCGTGCCACCCGAAAGTTTTCTTCATAGGAGAGGCACCTGGTGACAATGAAAACAAAACTGGAATACCATTCTCTGGAAGGGCGGGAAAGCAACTCGACAAAATGATTGAATATATGGGACTTTCCAAAGAAGACTGGATGGTAACAAATACGGTCAAATGCCATCCCCCTGGGAATAGGAAGCCTAAAATTAATGAAATCGAATGCTGTAAACCATTCCTTCTTTCCCAGATAATCCTGCTTAACCCGAGAATTATAATTCTTCTTGGCAATACAGCCGAGAGATCTTTCTGCCCCGGAAGAAAACTCGAATGGGGAGTGCCTGTAGAACACGAAGGAAGAACTATCCTGAAACTCTATCATCCTGCAGCCCTGATTTACAATCGTTCAAAGATAGAAACCCAGAATGCTTTTATTGACAGAAATCGTGGGTTATGGAGCTGAATGTTCCGGATGGCACCACGCCCTTCCCAAAAAGCGCTAGAACTTACAAGACCAAGAATAACCCATCCGCAATCCCTTACTTAGAGAGTCTCGGAATCAAGTTTTGTTACCTTGGCTGCATTTCTCATCTTTACTCCCGGAGTTTGTGGATTATATATCGATTCAAAAATTATAAATATCGAGATCCTTACTCTAATATTGGGGTCTGTGTGGCTGTCAGGGGTAATGATTCACAAAAACGGTCAGCGCATCTAAAATTGGAGTATCCAGTATCGTCCGGGTATCATCCAGTACTGCAGTAAATTCTGAGATGTAGATGCCTTAACGCCTGATACCAGATTCCCCTAATATACCTAGAATTAATTATTATTTACTGGGAGAAGATTCTTTGGGAGAGGTAGTATGGCAATGGTAAAAATGACACCTGATGTACTTTCGTGTTCTGATGATAAGGGAAATATGGAGATTCAAATCAATCTGCCGGGAGTAAAGAAAGAGGATATCGAATTAAAAATGGTTGCGGAAGGCTTCTTCATAAGAGCAAAAAGAGAAGAAACGGGAGTTGAATATGCAGGAACTTATGCATTCTGCTGTCCGGTTGTCCCTCAAAAGGCAGTCGCAAGATACTGTGAGGGGAAACTCATCGTTATAGTGCCTTACTTGGAATCTTCTGAGGTTGTAAATGTTGAAATCCAGTAAGAGGCCGGAATAACAAATTAATATATAGAGTATTATTAGCGCTGCGGATTGGGCTTTTTAACCTGGAAAATGGATAATATGGATGAGAAATGGATAACATGGATGAGAAGTAGATAAGACGGAGGAAGAAATGCATCCAGTAATCGATTATAAAAAATGTACCGGAGCTCTTGCCTGCTATGAGGTTTGTCCTGCAGAAGTTTTTGATGTCGAGGAAATCGATCGAGTAAAAAGGGCAGTTGTAGCCCGCCCTGAAAACTGCATAGAGTGTGGATACTGCGTGGATGCCTGCCCGGAAGATGCTATTGAACTTATTGAAGATTAAATTAAGAATAAAGTTTAAGCTAAAATAAAACTTAACCAGAATTGACCGGTAGAATACCGGGATTTTAAGGCTTTCGGAGAACAAATCAGTTAACAGATAAGGATTTTCTGGAAAAGGGGATTTTAAGCCGCAGGTTCGATTCGCCATTTCAATACCAGCCTCATATCCACAGCAAGAGCACCTTTTCCTTCTTCAAAAACCATCATGGGGTTGATTTCGAATTCCTCAATTTCCGGAAAGTCGCAAACAAACTCTGAAACCCTTAGAATTATATCAACAAGCGCGTTGATATCCGAAGGTTTTGCCCCCCTGATTCCGGTAAGAAGCGGGTAGGTTTTAATTCCAGTAATAAGCTCTCGAGCTTCTCTTTCGTCAACCGGGGCGATTGCAAACCTGACGTCTTTGAGGATTTCTACGTATACTCCTCCGAGCCCGAACATCAGCATGGGCCCGAAAGTAGGATCGCGGACCATTCCGAGAATAACCTCTCTGCCGCCTGAGAGCATTGGCTGCAACTGGACGCCTTCAAGGAATGCGTCCGGCATTTTCTTTGAGATGTCTTCCATCATATCATGGTAGGCAGCCTTGACTTCGGCAGAGTTATGCAGGGAAAGTCTTATTCCTCCAATATCGGACTTATGGGAGATCTGCGGGGAAACGACCTTCATTACAAGGGGATAGCCTATCTCTTCTGCGGCATTTACGGCTTCCTCAACAGTTTTTGCAAATATGGTCTTTACTACAGGAATGCCGTAAGCTTTCAGAATGTCAAAAGCCTCAATGCCAAGCATATGCCGGTCTTCTGCCCGGGCAGCCTCAATAATCCTTGCTGCCGTGACCCTATCTGTCCCGGATATCCTGGGGACAATACCTGCCTGTTCCATAATCATATCATACCTTATGGACAGTTATTCTTTAAGGGTATTAATTTTTTGATAACATCATAACTCTGAAAGGCTGAAAAAGTGACTCTCGGAAATACAGAAAAAAGCCGAAAGATAAGGAAAGAAAAGGAGTAGAAAAGGAGTAGAAAAGATAGTAGAAACATAGCTTAATAACAAAGCCTACTTCAATAGAAAATACTATTTAAATATCTCAACAAGGATATTATTTTAAGTTAAAATTTCAACAAGGAATGTTGCTTTAATTTAAAATAGAAAAAGGTAAAGGAGAAACTCCTTTACTATCAGACAGGTATAGAGCTGCGCAGTTTAGCTTCGGTCTCAACAATTTCCTTTGTGTCCCTTGCAATGGTAAGCTCTTCATTGGTCGGGATAACAAAGACTCGAATTTTTGAATCTGGAGCGGCGATGTCGATTTCCTGTCCCCTTATTTTATTCTTTTCCTCGTCGATCTTTACTCCAAAGTTCTCAAGACCGGAAAGGATTCTCTTTCTGATGCTTGCACTGTTTTCTCCAATGCCTGCGGTAAAAACTATTGCATCGGGGCCATCGAGAACAGCTGAATATTCACCAATAACTTTCTTAATCTTGTAGGCGAAGATCTCGAGGGCAAGATCTGCTCTCTCATTCCCTTTGGAGGCTGCTTCGTCAAGGTCTCTAAAGTCGTTGCTGACTCCTGAGACTCCTAGCACACCGGACTTTTTGTTCATAAGGGTGTCGATTTCTCTGGTAGAGAGGTTTTCTTTCTCCATTATGAAGGGGACGACTGCAGGGTCAATTGAACCACATCTGGTACCCATGCAAACTCCCTCGAGCGGGGTAAAGCCCATCGTTGTCTCAACAGATTTTCCACCCTTGACAGCTGTAATGCTTGAACCGTTCCCGAGGTGACAGGTGATAATTTTAGTTTCCTCTGCGGGTTTTCCAAGCATATCAATAGCCCTTCTGGAAACGTACATATGGGAAGTTCCATGGAAACCATATTTCCTGATACCATATTTTTCGTACACCTCGTATGGCAGAGCATACATGTAGGCATATTTTGGTATTGTCATGTGGAATGCAGTGTCAAACACGGCAACCATTGGTACGCCAGGCATGAGTTCCTGACAGGCTTTAATACCCATCATGTTTGGAGGGTTGTGGAGAGGAGCCAGATCAAAACATTCCTCTATAGACTTCTCTACATCTGCATCAATTAAAGCCGAAGAAGTAAATTTCTCGCCACCATGCACAACCCTGTGCCCTACAGCATTAATCTCACCCATATCCTTTATGACCCCGAATTCCGGATCGGTAAGGCTTTTGACAACCTCTTCCATAGCTACTTTGTGGTTGGGGAAGTCAGTAGTCTTTTCCAGTTTCTTACCATCAAATCTCTTCTGGGTAATAATTGAGTCTGTGATACCTATCCTCTCACAGAGACCTATTGCAAGAGGTGATTCGGTGGTCATATCAATTAATTGGTATTTGAGAGACGAACTGCCCGCATTTATAACTAGTACTTTCATTGTTCAAACCCCAGTTCATACATTGCTTCTATCTACATTAGGATTTTACGTTAAATATATTATATATGACAGTTAATAAAAAGCTTCCTAAATTGTTCGCAACTAGTTAAACATTCGCAGTTATTTATCCTGAGCTGCGGCCTGAACACAGGTAATTGCAACGGCACCAACAATGTCTTCGTCACTGCAGCCTCTGGATAGGTCATTAATAGGCTTGGCAAGTCCCTGGGTTATAGGGCCATAAGCTTCAGCCTTTGCAAGCCTCTGGGCAATCTTATATGCGATGTTTCCGGCGTTAAGGTCAGGGAATATAAAGACATTTGCCTTACCTGCAACAGGGCTTCCCGGTGCTTTTGAAGCTGCAACTTTGGGGACAATTGCTGCGTCTACCTGAAGTTCACCATCAATTGCTATATCAGGGGCAAGTTCCTGTGCACGCTTTGTTGCAGCGACTGTCGCCTCAGTCAGCTTGCTGTGAGCGCTTCCCTTGGTGGAGTAAGAAAGCATTGCGACATACGGGGTATCCTGAACCAGAAGTTCGAAGGTCTTTGCAGAGGTTACGGCAATGTTTGCAAGATCTTCTACGCTTGGCATTTCTACCATGCCCGAGTCAGCGAAGAGGAACGTTCCATCGGATCCATATTCACAGTCAGGTACGGCAATAATGAAAAAAGCAGATGCAAGAGCTGAATCTGGAGCGGTTTTAACGATCTGGACAGCAGGTCTAAGAGTGTCAGAAGAAGAGTGAACAGCGCCTGATACGACACCGTCAACTTCGCCGAGTTTGGCCATCATAACAGCGAAGTAAACGTAATCCTTCATAATTTCAGCTGCGCTTTCGAGGGTGACACCTTTGTGCTTTCTCAGCTCATAAAAAGCCTGAACATACTCATCTCTTCTCTCATAAGTTTCGGGATCTATAATCTTTGCTTTTGAGAGGTCAAGATCTCCTCCGAGTGCTTTGATGTCCTCCTCCTTACCGATAAGGACAACATTTGCAATACCTCTTTCGAGGATCTTGGCAGCTGCCTGGAGGACTCTTATATCTTCAGTTTCAGGTAAAGCGATTGTTTTGTTAAGTTTCTTTGCTCTTTCACTGATTTTTTCTAAAAATGTTACCAATCAACCAACCTCCTATATAATTAGAGTAGTTTAAGTTAGCTGGGTCTTGATATATAAATTTACGTAAAAGGTATAGTGATATATATAAAAATGAAAAATATATATCTCAGACTGCCAGCAAATTTTTTAAATACAACTCGTTTTCCTGAAATATATAACAATCTGGATTATTTTTATATCACATACGCAATACTTAAGATAATATTACTGAATATAAATGATAAATTGATATAAAAGAATACCGGAATGATCTCAATGAAGATACTGGGAATTTCAGGCAGCCCACGAAAGGGCCAGAATTGTGAGAAAATGATCGAGGCCGTCATTAAAGTTGCAA
Source organism: Methanosarcina flavescens (assembly GCF_001304615.2). Classification (NCBI taxonomy): domain Archaea; kingdom Methanobacteriati; phylum Methanobacteriota; class Methanomicrobia; order Methanosarcinales; family Methanosarcinaceae; genus Methanosarcina; species Methanosarcina flavescens. Next base: position 2,552,653 of record NZ_CP032683.1, read on the forward strand.
AAGAAAGGGGTTTTGAGACCGATACTGTTTTTATCTCCAATTTAGAAATCGGCCCCTGTAAAGCCTGTGGAGCCTGCAGGGAAAAAGATTCCTGTATAATTGATGACGATATGGAAGAGGTTTATGAGAAAATGAGAAGCTCTGACGGCATAGTCGTAGCAGCCCCAGTGTATATGGGAAATTACCCTGCCCAGCTAAAAGCCCTTTTTGACCGCTCTGTTCTCCTCCGCCGTAAAGATCTAGCGCTCAAGAATAAAGTCGGAGCAGCCCTTTCAGTAGGAGGCTCAAGGAATGGAGGGCAGGAAAAGACAATTCAATCAATTCATGACTGGATGCACATTCACGGGATGATAGTCATTGGTGATAATGCCCACTTTGGAGGAGTCACCTGGAACCCTGTAGAAGAGGACAACATTGGAATGCAAACTGTGCTTGAGACCGCAAAAAAATTATGTGATGTCCTTGAACTTATAGGAAAAAAATAAGAACTTATGTATAAATAAATTTAAAAATTAACATAGTTATCTAAATTTCAGCTCAAAAACCTGAAATTTACTTTTTTTCCATGAAAGGCGAGAATAAATCCTCGATGAACAACTCAATTTATAACGGAATTGGTCTCATCGAGGGATGGGCAATAAATTCTCAAGCTTCTTATAAACCTTTATTAATAGATGCCTGCAATCTCTTCCCTGGGAGTGGCTTTTTTGCAGGATGCTGTATTATAATAATGGGACAATGATTTATTATCGACTCACTCAGGGCAGAAGGTCAAAGGAATTAGATAATGGGGAGGGTTTTAAGGATGAATAATTCAACTCAGGAACAGGTCCAGTACATAAATCCAGATGGCTTGCCTAAAAACCCGACATTTACTAACGCGATTGTTGTAACCGGTGGGGTAAAAACGATTTACATCGGGGGGCAAGATGCGGTTGATGCCTCCGGGAGAATTGTTGGAAAAGGCGATATTAGACAACAGACTGAGCAGGTTTTAGCCAACCTGCAAACAGCACTGAAAGCTGCTGGCGCTGAACTGGAGCACATTATCAAGTGGAACGTGTATGTTGTCCAGGGACAACCCTTACAGCCGGGTTTTGAGGTATTCCAGCAGGTATGGGGTCACAGGCCTAATCCGCCTGCCATCACCTTTATGTTTGTGTCGGGACTGTCAAATCCCGATTTCCTTGTGGAAATGGACGCCATTGCTGTTGTGCCTCAGTAGTGATTAAAGGGGGATAAGGGGGAACCATCGTGACAAAGAGCAGGAAGATAACTTCCCACGAGAACGATTATGCATTGATAAACGGTTTAAACATGTATTACGAAATCCACGGCACTGGCAGACCGCTGGTTTTGCTCCACGGTGCTTTATCGGCGACCGATACTTCATTTGGGAATTTTCTCCCGTTCTTTGCAAAGACCAGGCAGGTAATCGGGATCGAACAATAGGCTCACGGACACACTGCAGACATGATCGCCCATTGACCTGCGAACAGATGGCGGAGGACACTATAACACTTCTCAGGCAACTGGGTATCGAAAAAGCCGATTTCTTCGGCTATAGCATGGGAAGCACCATTGCCCTGCAGATTGCTATTAAGCAGCCAGATCTGGTGCGCAAACTCGTAGTCGCCTCTCCCTCGTATAATAACGACGGTGTCTATCCCGAGGTGCTCGGGAGAGAAAAAACCTGAAGCCTGAGAATCTTTCCGGATCAGAATGGCGCAAAGTTTATTCGAAGATCGCACCGAACCCGGAGAACTGGTCCAGATTTATCGCCAGAATGCAGCAGCTTGATCAGAATTTTAAGGGCTGGTTACCTGAGGAAATTCAGTCGATCAAGGCACCAGCGCTGGTCATAATTGGAGATTCCGATATTGTTCGCCCCGAACATGCAGTTGAGATGTTTCGGCTTCTTGACGGTGGAGTGGCAGGTGATCTTGCAGGTTTATCTCGTTCCCGACTGGCTGTGATTCCAGGTATCACTCATGTCGCACTTATTGATCGTGTTGATTGGCTAGTTCCGATGGTTGAAGAGTTTCTCAATGCGCCCATGCCAGATGCTCAGTCTTTATAACATATCATGCGTATTCTATCTCAGGTGTATTAAGCAACCTGTAAACCGGCTACTGACAACCTCGAGAAGCTCCCGGATGCATACTGAATAGCAGTAAATATAAAAAGGGTCCCCTAATAAAAAGAATAGAACCAGGATAGGGAATGCCATTTATAAATTGTGGGGGCTTTATGTCTATATCTGTAACTGAAAGCGGCTTAAACGGGGACCTGGAAAAATACCTGAAAAACATAATACTGGAAGATAGGGATAAAATCTGCAATTATGTAGAATTATCTGCCAGAGAGATATTGCCAATAACCCGCAGGCTTTTTGAAGAAAAGGTTTCTCTTGCCTACGACTTTGAAATCTCACAAATTGTAGAAAAAGAGAGGCACCTGATAATTTATGGAGATGCAGGCTCGGGAAAGACGATAACCCTCAAATGGCTGAGTAATGTCTATGCCAGGCAGTACCTCCTGAAAAAGGAAGGATTTATCCCAATCTATGTCGCACTTGATTCCTACGTTAAAGGTTCTTTCTACAACTACTTAAAGACGAAAGTAAAGGAAAAAGGCATTTCTGAGGCAGATTTTAAGAAATTGCTCGAAGGAAAAGCCCTGCTGCTCTTGGATGGGCTTGACCTGCTCACACCTTCGGATGAGTTTTCCCCTTTTGATGAGGTTTCTGATTTTATTTCCGAATATGAAGACTGCAGATACGTTGTTGCCTCGAGACCCGAGCCTTTTGACAGTTTGAAAAGTACATTTGCACTGTCGGAACTCGAAAAATTAACCGATGAGAAAATCAGGTTGTTTATAGCAAAGAATGTTCCCAATAAAAGACAGGCAAAGCTTTTGACAGCCAGGAGTTTGAGTGAGATCCATTCGAAACCAGTCCTTAGAAACCCTCTGCTGCTTTATATCTGGATCAAGCTCTCAACAGTACATATGGAAACGAGGGAAAAGGCTGGAGGCATTCAATGCCTTCCCCTTGAAGGTTCTGTTCCCTCGAGCCATACGGAAATCTATCAGGCCTTCGTTTCTGAGCTTTTTGAAAATAGAAGGTTAAGAGAGGAGTTTTTCAAATCTCGAAACCTACCTCATTTAAAGATAAGTCCTGATAGAACGAATCATAAAAGAATTCCTCGTGGAAGAATAGATTCTCAGGAATTGAGTACTGGAAAAACGGACATCGAAAATATCCTGATGAATCTGTCGTTTGAACTCCAGTGCAGGAACAGGATTTCATGTAAGTATAACTACGCCCTTGAAATGGCAGAAGGGATTGAGTGCGGCAGATCTGGAAGAGCAAGAGCCAGAAAGTTCCTTCAATCCTGCCTGAGGATCGGGCTCCTTATAAGAAAGAGATCCGAAATAAGGTTCGGAATAAATCGGTCTTTTCAAGAATATTTTGCGGCGTTAAAGCTGAAAGCGTGCCTTGAAAGCGGAATGGACATCTCAAAGACATTCAGGAACCCGAAATGGGAAAACGTGATAGTGCTTACCTCGGAGTTAGTCGAGTCAGGAGAAGAACTTGTAAACTCAATAATCTCAAGCGGAAACTTAGATTTAGCCTCAAAATGTGCTTTGAGAGCCAATGCTAAGACAAAAGGGAAACTGTGCGAGTTGCTTTCCAGGAAATTTGACAGTAAATACACCGTAGAGAAAGTAAGGGCAGTTCAAAGCCTGGGGAGGCTGGGTACCTGTGGAATCATAGCCAATTTAGGAGCTCTTGAAGATAAGGACATCGGGGTAAAAAGAGAAACTGCAAAGGTGCTTGGGGAAACAAGGTCCGAAATAGCGCTCGCTCCGCTTGAGGCTGCAATAAGAGATAAGGATTACTCTGTGCGTATAGAGGCTGTAAAGTCTCTTGGGATAATAGGGTCCGAGAGAGCTATCGAACTGCTCAGGAGTACGTTTGAAGATAAGAACCGGGCTGTCCGTCTGCAGGCTGTGGAAGCTTTGATGCAGATAGGATCAGAGAAGGCCCTGGAAATCCTTGTTTCCGCACTTGGGGCTAATGATGATTTCGTCCGTATAGGGGCTATAGGTGCGCTTGGCAGGACAAATTCCAGAGAAGCGGCAGAAGCTCTTATAAAAGCGTTTAAGGAAGAAGACAGGCTTGTCCGGATGGGAGCTGCCGAGGCTCTTGGCCAGATGAAATCGGAAAAAGCTGTTGAATTGTTTATAAATGCCCTGGAAGATGACGATGAATTTGTACGCTGGATCGCCACAAAAGCACTTGGAGAAATAAGATCGGATAAAATATCAGGCACATTTGTCAATATGCTTGGGGATAAGAGCCGCTTTGTCCGTCGGGAAGCCGCGAAGGGACTTGGCATGGTAGGGTCGGAAAGAGCCCTCGATCCCCTTGTGTCTGCGCTCTGGGACGAGGATGAGTTTGTAAGGAAGACAGCCGCAGAATCCTTAGGGGAAATAGGATCTGAAATGGCTGCTAAAACTCTGATAAATAAACTCCATGATGAGAGCCATTTAGTCCGACTGGAAGCTGCAAGAGCCCTGGGCGCAATGAAGGTCCGCAAAGCTATTGTTCCACTTCTTTTTGCACTGGGAGATGAAAACCGTTTTGTCAGGAAGGAAGCGGCAAACGCACTCGGGCAGTTTGAATCACAGGAAGTCTTTGAACCGCTCATTCGGATTTTTAAGTCAGGGAATAATCTTACAAGGCAGGGGGCAGTAAGAGCTCTGGGCAAGATAAATCCTGATGGCATCCCTGACTGGATATCGGATAGAATCTTTGATTTCATTGATTATGCGATCAAAGACGAAGATAAGCTTGTGCGGAGGGAAGCCGCAAAAGCCCTGCGAAATCTGTCGGAAAGCAGGCTCAAAAGAGCTTTTGAGTCCCTGATCCGCGCCCTTGATAGTGAAGATGATGAAGTCAGGAGGCTTGCAGCCGAGTCACTGCCATTTTTTGATTGTGAGATGGCGGTTTCCCCGTTAATCAATGCACTCAAATCCAGAGATGCAACTGTACGCAGGTTTGCAGCCGTAACCCTGGGTCGGATAAGGTCAAAAGAAGCCCTGCAGCCCCTTATAGAAGTTCTGGTTTTTGATGACAACGGCTCCGTAAAAGAGGAAGCTGCAAAATCCCTTGGAAAAATAAAATCCAGAAAAGCTGTAGAACCCCTTATTGACGCACTGATGGATAGAAACAATGAAGGAAGATCGGGAGCAGCCGAAGCTCTTGGCAGGATTAAAGCCTCAAATTCGGTGGATCAGCTTATCTCTGCTCTTGCGGATCCGGACGATTTTACCCGGCTTGCTGCCGCAAAAGCTCTCGGCAGGATAAAACCGAAAAGAGCTATCGAACCTCTTATAAACACCCTTTACGACTGGAACCGCTTTGTAAAAGCTGAAGCAGCCGGAGCCCTACGAAGAATTTGTACTAAAGAGGACAAAGTACATTTGCAAGCTTTACTTGACTTAGAAAACGAGTTCATAGCAAACCTTGCTTTTGAGATCCTTGAGGGCATCGAGATGAATGAAATCTTAAAGACCCATTTGTGGGAGTGTCCACAAGATAATTTTTTTCGGCAGGAGCTGACAGTAAAAGCAGGAAAGTATAACAGGAAATGTAGCAGGAAATATAGCAGGAAATGTAGCAGGAAACCAAATAAAAAAGTCATTGAATTTGAAAGATGAAGTTTTACTTATTTTTACTGCTTTTCCATTCGACAAATATCTAATGCACCCAGATCTAATGCACCCAGAATATGCCTATAATTGAAAATAAGATAGTCTCGGTAGAGACTTATGAGTCTTCAGGTTTCCATTCTTCTGAGCCCTCGTTCTTACCGATGAATCTCATTAACTTAACATCGTCGTCAATTATTTCTATATAAAGGAATTTTCTATTTGCAGGATTGTCCTGGACGCCCCAGCAGCCGGTATTTGCAACTTTTTTTATCTTATCAACATATGCATCATGGGTATGACCATATATGAGGTACTGATCTTTTTTAATTCCAAACATATAGCTCCTGGCATCCGATTCAACCAGTTCTCTAATAGTAAAATAGTCAATATCCTTCGAGATTTTAAAATTGCGAATCCATTCATAATATTGCTTGAGCTTTTCATATAGTTCAGGGAATATCTTCTTGAGTATCTCGGAGCTTGAGTCCAGATGTTTTTTGATTAGATGGGATATATTTTCCCTCAGTTCAGATAATTCCGTCATACCTGTCCTCAAGTTTCTCACGTTTTCCTCTCTTGGTTTTATCCTCTTTTCCGGGGGATCAAGAAGACTAATATCACTTTCGGATAACTCTAGTTCTTTAATTAGTTCTTTTGACCTCTGAGCTTTTTCGGCAAAAGCCTTCACCTGTTTTTTTATCTCATCTATTTCCTTATTTCCTTTATTATTGCATATGATTCTTCAGGTGAGAGCCCACTTAGCTTCTGCTCTTTTTCTGTAGATTCAATCTGAGACAGAAGTTCTCTGGATTTACACGATATTTCCTCTGTCAGAGTCAGTGGTGTAATATGTGATGAAATTTCTCTGGATTCAAAATCTCTCTCAAGTTCTTTTAATTTATAAATTTCGAACTTATCTGTTCGAAATCCTTTTAAAGAGCCTGGGCTTTTTACTGCACGTGTTATCTTTTCGAGATAAAATTTCCACAGATTATCTGCAAACCGACTTCCTTCTTCACCAATCAGGCACATATCTTCACAAAAATTTTCATACAATGCAAGCGATTTATACAAACTCCAGCTTAACACTTCAAACTGATATCCATGAATAAAATAAAACACTTCATCTTTACTCCTGATTTTGACCGATTTTTTTATATCGATAGAATAATCAGCTCCGTTTTTGTTCAGCCAGAGTAGGTAATAATCGTGATTGCCGACAATATAATGAAAATTTGTGTTAGTATGTTTACATTTCAGTTCTTTAAACTTATCTAGATAATATTTTTCATCAACGATGACGCTTAAGTAGTCATGTCTCCAAAAATCCAGTATATCACCGAGAAGAATAAAGTCGCTTATCTTGCTAAAATCCAGGGTGTCTAAAAAGTCTCCGAACTGAGCTTCCCTATGTTTTTCTTCTTCTGGTCTATCTTTTCCAATAGTCAATCCAAGATGAACATCGGATACAGCAATTATTGATTTTCCTATCATAACTTAGCTCTCCCCTTAGCCAAGTCTCCTATATAGCCGATCCCAGAACCTGAATGGTCACAGAATTAGTTTTCGGAATCCTGTGTTACTGTTTATTATTGTGCTTTCAGGTGACTGCGTAGATTCTGTTAAGATTGATTAATGATTACAGGTTTATAACGGTACAACTATTTTTATTCCTGACTTATTCTTCTGCTACCCTCAACATCAATTATTTTCATATTTATATAATACTCCACGCCAAGTCTCATAGCTCCACCTTGCTGGACGCCCTGAGGGTTACAAATTTTGTTGGCATAACCAGAAACCAGCAAGCGTTCTATAACATACGTTCCAAAATCGAGAACAGGTACATTGTTAGCCAGCACCAAGAGGGAAATATGAAATGACATATGCGCAAGAAGCGCTCGAAACCGAGCAGAAGATGACTGACGACGAGCGGTTCTCAATGATCATCAGCATCCTTGGAGCTGCCTCTCTGTTTCAGCGAGACAAACGAATCCCTGAGGGTGTCCCCATGAGCGCTGGCTACACGCCCGGTGTGCCGAGGCTCGGCATCCCGGCGCTGCGAATGAGCGATGCGAGTCTCGGCGTCACCAATCCAGGCTACCGGCCCGAAGACAAGGGTGCCACAGCATTGCCGGCGTCCATTGTTGTCGGCTCGGGTTTTAATCCGCAGCTTGCGCGTGAGGGCGGCTCGGTACTTGGTCGTGAGGCGCGTATCCGGGGATTTAATGTGATGTTAGCCGGCGGGGTCAATCTCGCCCGAGACGTGCGCAACGGCCGAAATTTCGAGTACTACTCCGAGGATCCGTTGCTCAGCGCAGTCCTCGGCGCGGAGGCTGTCAATGGCATCCAGGGAGAGGGCGTCATCTCGACCCTCAAGCACTATTCGCTCAATTGCAACGAAACCAACCGCCACTGGCTGGATGCAATCATAGACCCGGCTGCGCATCGAGAGTCTGACTTGCTCGCCTTCCAGATCGCAATAGAACGCTCACAGCCTGGCTCGATCATGAGCGGCTACAACAAGATCAACGGCGAGTACGCCGGCGGCAACAACTATCTCCTGAATGACGTGCTCAAGGGTGCATGGGGCTATGAGGGCTGGGTGATGTCCGACTGGGGAGCGACTCCAAACTGGGACTTCGCCCTCAAGGGGCTCGACCAGGAATCCGGCGTGCAGTTGGATATGATGATGTGGCAGGTCGAGCCATTCACCGAGCCTCTCAGGAAAGCCTATGCTGAAGGCAAGCTTCCCAAGGAACGCCTCTTCGATATGGTGCGCCGCATTCTTCACTCGATTTACACGATTGGCATTGATAAATGGGGACCGGCACCCAAAGTAGACATGGCAAAGCACAACGAGGTGGCTCTCGAAACCGCGCGGCAGGGAATCGTGCTGCTGAAAAACCAGGGAGTGCTGCCACTTTCGACCGACAAGCCTCTGAAGATAGCAGTGATCGGCGGCTACGCACAGCTTGGTGTGCCAACTGGTACCGGTTCGAGTGCAGTCCTGCCAGTGGGTGGTTATGCAGCCGTCATCCCGATCGGCGGTCCAGGCATCGTGGGGAACTTGCGCAACCTTTACCTAATGCCCTCATCGCCGCTCGCGGAGCTGGAAAAGCTGCTGCCCAGGGCACAGATTGAGTTCGATCCTGGGCAAACTCCGGCAGAGGCAGCCCTGCTGGCACGTCGTTCGGATGTTGTTATCGTCTTCGGGATTCGCGTTGAGGGTGAGGGTTTCGATCTACCCGATTTGACGCTGCCATGGGGCCAGGATGCCATAATCGACACCGTGGCATCCCTCAATCCAAACACGATCGTTGTGCTGGAGACCGGAAACCCGGTTGCGATGCCGTGGCGCGACAAGGTGAAGGCGATTGTCCAGGCTTGGTATCCCGGGCAAGCGGGCGGCCAGGCGATCGCTGAGGTGCTCACAGGTAAGGTGAACCCGTCGGGTCGCCTGCCGATCACCTTCCCGAAAAGTCTCGCTCAGACGCCAAGACCTGAGCTGCCCGGGCTGGGCACTCCATGGGGTACGCCGACCACTATTCGCTACGACGAAGGTGCAGAAGTTGGTTATCGATGGTTTGCAAAGAAGGACGAAAAACCTCTCTTCGCTTTCGGCCACGGATTGAGCTATACAAGCTTCGCCTACAGCGACCTTAACGTCAGTGGCGGTGAGACCATCACTGCTAGCTTCACTATCACCAACACCGGTAAGTACGCGGGTGCGGACGTTCCCCAGCTATACCTTACCGATGCACCCGCTGAGAAGCGCATGCGGTTGCTTGGCTTCGAGCGTGTCCAACTCTCTCCCGGTGAATCAAAACGGGTAACAATTACAGCCGATCCGCGCCTGCTTGCGTGCTTTGACGTAGGGAAGCAGCAGTGGCGCATTAACGAAGGAAATTACGTTGTGTCTCTCTCGCGTTCAGCCGATGCTCCAATCGAGAAAATGGAAGCCCGCCTTTCGGGGCGTTTTTTTGGATGGTGATTCTACATACGGTTTGTTTTGTGAAACTACAGGTGATGTGGATTTTACAGAACCCCCAGCCTCTAGGATTTTCATCATTTCACTTCAAAGAACAGATTCTAACTTTATAGCATCTGTCTTCCGGTTTCCAGTGAAATTAAGTTCTTTTAAGGTCTCATTTAGGGAGAAGAGAAATTCAGCTTTGAGTTTTTCGGTCAATTGCTCAGGGTCTATGCTTTTGAAACAGGCAGGAGTTCCCTTTTTAACTTCCACATATCCCTTTTTTGCCATCCTTTCCAGCACAGAATAGATCTTTGGTCTGGGCACATGAGTAAATTCATGAATTTCCCTTGCTGTAGCTTCATTCAAGCTCAGGAGTCCGACATAAACTTTTGCTTCATTCTCCGTAAACCCCAGTTTCTTTAACTTGTTTATAAGTTCGATGTGCATTGAAGACCTCCGCAAGATTCTTTTATTCAGGCAGCCTCATCAAGCTTCTTGAGCGTTGCAAGCATTGTCTTCAGGCTTTCCTGGTATGCAAGGATATCCTCTTCACCCAGCCTTCTGAGGATCTCGGAGGCATTTTTCTCGAGTTCCTCCATAAACCATTCCCTGTAAGCTTTCCCCTCTTCAGTAAGGGAAATAAGCGTTTTCCTCCTGTCCCCGGGGTCTCCTTTCCTGTAGACAAGTCCCTCTTTTTCCAGGGCATCAATCATGCTTGTCAGGCTTCCTTTCTGAAGATCAAGGCACTTTCCCAGGGTTGTAGGCATAATATTATCTACTGCCCCGATAATCATGATAGCTCGGTTCTGGTTTTTATTCAGGTTATAAGGGCCGTCTCCAGTTTGGTGGAAGATCCTGGCAAAGTTTTTATGAAACAGATGAAACATCTCAAACTGAAGTTTTACTGCTTCTTTTATTCTTTCTTCTTTCATTGATATCCACAGCCAGAAATTTTTCCTAATTTGGATGTTAAATTGAAAGAATTTCTCAATAAACCTTTAAATCAGAACTTATAATGAAGAAATTAAGCCTGTTTTTCAGCTCATCTTTCAAATTGATCGTTCATATTCTTACTGTTCAATTATTCAATTGTTTGATTTCTTACTAACTCAATCTAATTTATATTTATACTTTGTGATTCAGGGTTCAATACTTCAATAATGTTAGCAATTCTTTAAACTCATATCCGTACGAATTAGACATTTCAGGTATGTATGTGCCCAGATGAAAGTAATCAGTGAACCAATTACTGTCCCCGCAACAAGCCCCCACCAGACGCCAGAAAGCCCCCAGTTGAGTCCGAAAGCAAAAATTAAGGCAAAGAGAGGGGTCATGATCAGGCTGCGCAAAAGCGTAGCTATAAGGGCACTAGTGCCTTTTCCTGCTCCCTGGAAGAAAGAAGCGGAAAGCATCCCAAAGGCGACTGCCGGATAGAACACTGTCATGATCTTAAGGAGCCTCGTAAGTTCAGGTGCGATTCGGGCAGCGTCTTCGGTCTGTGTAAAGACAGCAGCGATTTCTGGAGCGAAAATGAATACGAGAACCGCAATTGCGGCTTCGACCAGAAATCCGATTTTAACTGCGTAAAAAAGGGCATTCTGGGCTTTTTTAAAGTCCTTTTCCCCGAAAGCAGCTCCTCCTATTGAGACCATGGAGATCGAAATTCCTATCAGGGGCGTAACTGCTATGCCTGTCACTCTCCAGGCTGTGGCATAAACCGCAACCCCATCCGTACTGCTGACATCCGCGATTATAACATTCATTATAAGTGCGGTCAGCGCCAGGGCTAACTGCTCAACTGAGGAGGGTATTCCGACCCTGAAAATATCTTTTACTATCGCTCCGTCGAATTTGAAGGAACTGAACTTGAAAGCTACATAGGTATCTTTTTTGATGAAAAACCAGTAAAACATCAGCAGTCCGGAACTGGCATAAGCGACGACGGTTGCCAGGGCAGCTCCTGCAATCCCTAACCCCAGAGTATATATAAATATGGGGTCGAGTATTACGTTCAGGCCTGAGCCAAGAATCATTGACTGCATAGCCCTTTTTGAATCCCCTTCACTTCTCAGGATGGAGTTTGCAACATTAGTAAAGAAGAATATAAAACTGCCTCCGAAAAACACTCTGGCGTACCTGATTCCGAGCTCTATCGTTCTTCCGGCGGCTCCACTGTATACGAAAAGATCTTCCACAAAAGCTAATCCAAGCACGGTCAGTACAGCTGTCAGGGTGAGCATTATCACAAAGGTATGCAGGGCAACGTTATCTACACCTGTCTTATCTCTGGCTCCGATCCTCCTAGAAATTGCAGACCCTCCACCAACCCCCAACCCGCTTGTAAGTGCCATCTGGATAAGGAAAAAAGGAAATGCAAATCCTATAGCAGCCAGAGCATCAGCTCCCAGCCCCGCAACCCAGAAGGTGTCTGTAAGGCTGTATATTGTTTGCGCAGACATTGCAACTATTATAGGAATTGATAGCTTGACAACGGCTTTCTGGGGGTCCCCGAGAAGAGTATTTACTCCTTCTGTTGTCTCTTTATGCACAAGAAAACTTTTTTCTTCGACCAAAAAACTCCTCTCATTTTTTTACTGCTCTCCTTTTTTCCTCTGCTTCTTCTCTTTAATATCCTGACAGTTATCTTTCTTCTTACAAAACCGACTGAAACTCATGTAATAGGAGTTTTATCTTTAATTATCTGGACACTTATCATTATCGTGACTATGGAATACGCCTGGCTTGCCATGAGCCTTAGTAAAAAGGGTGAAGGAGGAACTATTGTCTTAAAAGAAATACTTATTCCCTTTTAAGGTCAGGCAGGAAGGTAGGTTTATTTAGTCACAATATTAGCCTATATCGTTATTTCTTTTCTTATTGGAGACGGCGTTATTACGCCTGCAATAAGCATACTCAATGCTGTTGAGGGTACGCATCGTTTCTGGTTTTGAGAATACAGGACAGAGTGTTCTGATCTTAATTGCTGGTATAATTGCTATTAATCTTTTTTTCAGTCCAGAGTAAGGGAATAGAAAAGATTACATGGGTATTTGGCCCGATAATGTTTTTATGGTTTGCATCCCTTGCATTTTTTGGAATCTCTTCAATGTTTTATATGCCAGGCATAATTAAAGCCATCAATCCTTAGAAATGTAAAATGGAAAAGTACAATGGGTCCTCAGCCCTAAATAGAGTTAAAAAAGATGATATAATGGAGTACTATCTAAAGATTACCCATCGATTAGATAAGATATCTGAACAAACTGTATAATCGGAATCAGTCAGGTAAAAATAAAGACACAACAGCCGATTTATATACTAAACTGTTATACGAAACAATCATTCATAATAATATATATTCTAAGTTAACACACCCTATTTTATTAAGATCCATATTTGGGTTCTTGCTTTTTTGTACCAATCAATTGTACAATAATGCTAGTTAATATGTATACATTCATGTAGTATCGGCAAATAAAGCAAATAATCGATACTTATGGATATTACTTTTGATTATGGATTTTAATAATATTTAGCCTGTCTGAATAATAGTTCGTTCTGGATAATTACTCCGGTTTGGGCGTCAGTGCGCTTTGAATAATTATCCAAAAATTCAAAATTCAGGTGTGTAGAACTGGATAAAATGGAGGGATCTGATTGGATAAGCAGTATTTACCATATCTTGCTGCAATTCTCTTTGCTTTTCTCATAATCGCATCAGGTGTTGCAGGAGCCGAGGGCTGCACATACACAAATGTAAGTGTTAATGATGCCAGGAATATGATTGAAGAAGGCAATGTCTTCATTCTCGATGTACGTACCCCTGATGAATTCAATGCAGTGCATATTAAAGGAGGGGTATTGATACCGGTCGCGAGCCTCAAGAATCCGCCTGGAGAGCCGATTTTGCCTTATGAAGATCTGCTGGCAAATCGAACGGATGAGTTGCCGGATGATTGTAATACAAAAATACTTATTTATTGTAAAACCGGGACACGAAGCACCAGTGCAAGCAAAGTCGTGGTTGATGCTGGTTACAGCAATGTTTATAACATGAATGAAGGGATCAAAGTCTGGATAGACGCAGGATACCCCGTTGTAAGCAGCTTTGTGGATGAGCTTGACTGTGCTGATGACTCAACTAAAACTGCCCTCAACGCAAAAGTCAACAACATACTCTGTCATCTTCAAAAAGGAAATGATGCTAAAGCTATAAAGAAAATTAGCACTTTTAGTGCTTTCGTTAATAAAACAAAAGCTGAATGCAGGTTGAATTCTACCGAAGCCGATTACCTGATCCACGAATCCACAGTTCATCTTAAGGATCTTATCTAATATTTATATGACCTTACCTGATTTATTCATCAGTTGCCTGCAGGACAGGCAACTTTGATTTTATTTTCTCACAATAACGAGCGTCTTTTTAAGAAAAATACAGCCACTAATATGCATACCAGGCTCGCCAGTTTGAATCCGGGCAGGCTTTCTTCCACAGCATACGGCTTTTCTTCCACATGTATAGGAAGGTCAAGCGTATAATCTTCCACGTTCTCAGTATCTTCGCCGAAGTAATATATTACTCTGCCTTTGACAGTAAAATCTCCAGGCTGGTTAGTCTCAATTCTTACTTCAATATCCCTGCCCTGTCCAGGCTCAAGTTCATATGTTGTCGTATACTGACCTGCACCCGACTGGACAAACTCCGAGGAAGAAACACTCATTCCTGATGGCGGAATAATAATAACCTGCACATGCATTGCAGGTTTTGTGATAAGATTGACAGCTGACAGTTTGAGCAGAATGTCTTCCCCAGCAATAACCCAGGTCTTCTCACCATGGAGACTGACACTTGCAGAGGGGGGTGCAGGTTTAGAGTTCCCGGTTGATTTTGTGTTTTCTGGAGCCGTTTTTCGTGCAGGCTCAGATTGTATGTAGTTGTTATTCTCAATTTTAGTATATTCTGAGCGTACTATATGATACGAGTTTCCTTTACTACGCGAAGATTCGCTCTCGGTATCCTCTGAAATTTCTGTCTCTTCTGAGGTTTGCGTTCCTGTATCATCAATTTCTATTTCCATGTCCTCCGAGGGCTGAGTTTCCGTATTCTCTGATGATACTGCTTCCTTAATTTCCTGGGAATTTGCTTCGGTTTCCTCAGCCGGTTCTAACTCCGGTTCTTCCTGGGGATTGGTTTTTGTTTCTTCAGTCGGCTCTGGTTCAGGATTTCCCTCGGAATTTGTTTTGGTTTTCTCAGCAGACCCTGATTGGGTATTCTCAAAGGATTGATTTTCTTCCTTCTCCAAAGGCTCTACGTCTTCATTTTGGGTCTCATCGTTTTTTGAGGATTGCGTGTCTGTATCTTCTGGGGGTTGTGGCTGCTCTTCGAAATTCTGTGCCTCCCTTGAAGGCTGCATTATTTCTTCTGAAGACTCCACTTTGTTCTCGTTAGAATCTGCTGAAGCCTCTGACGCATATACATACGAAACGTTGCTTACCAGGAAACAACCGACTAAAAGACAAACTATTAGAGTTTTTAAAATAGCCCTCTCAGACATTCCACCACCTTTTTGGGCTGCCATCTGTATACATCCGGTCAATTTTAGTTGAAAGGCTTTTTGAGATTATTGGCGCCTTTTCGTAGCTTATTGAAATATTAAAAATAGGAAAAATGTATGTATTTTTCCTGAAATCGTGCTTATATTCTTTTTTAACCTGACTTACTTCCTCTTGGCAGCATAAACTCCTAACAGTCCTATAGCCGCAATTAATATTCCGAATCCTGGAGCACTAATTGAGCCTTCTCCTTCGGCTTTTATTCCTCCGTTCTCTTCAGAGCTGGAAACTTCTTCGGGATTGCTCTCCTCAAAGCTGGGGGCTTCTCCGGGATTTTTGGAAGCCTGCTCAACTATAAAGGGGTGGCTGAGTGAAATCGGGTTGTAATCGTCTTTGTTATCTCCAGGCCAGTACAGGCCGCTGAAGTGCACAGTGGAAGTACCTACTTTCTCTCCTTTAATGTTGATGTAGATTGTTCGGGCGCTTCCAGGAGGCACGGAAAATATTCCATAGACTGTACCTGCAGCACCTGTCTGAGCAAAACCCTGCCCGTATACGTGAATTCCAGCAGGTACGCTGATTCTTGCGTCTACATTCAGAGTTACATCATTAAGGGAAGGGTTATCAATATAAAGTTCAACAATGCCATCTTCGTTTTCAGTTATAACATCATTAACCGGTCTCAGAGTGACTGTCGGGCCTACCCTGAATTTCTGTTCTGCCACAGGGACTGCTGCTTCAGTTTCGGTTACATTGGTAAGGCAGGTCTCATTCAGGGGCACGGATTGATTAACGGATTGATTGATGGATTTATTGGCGGATTGATTGATGGATTGATTAACAGATTTATTGACGGATTGATTAGCGGATTCATTTACGGGTTGATCAGCGGACTCATTCGTGTTTAAAATCTTTGATGCCGTGTCATTTACTAATGGGTTGTCGGCTGCACCTGCAACCGCACCTGTTAATACAGCCCCAAAAACAAAAATCGACATCATTAGTATGGGCAAATATTTTTTCAACTTATATACCTCCTTTTAGGGGTATTAAATTACCTGTACAATAGCTTTTTGAAAATGTTTTTTCAAAATTTTCAATATTGATCTATTACAAAATTTGCTTTGAATCAATATTTTTCAGCAGATATTGAGCATTTTAGTTTAATTTACTTTCGGCTTTTTTGTTAGGTTTTTGTTAATATCTTCAAAATTTTACTTACATGTTACAATAATTTTAGGTGAAGCGTATAATTTAATATATCAATATTATTTTTTTACCTGATATTCCCGTGTTTTAATTATATTTTTTGATTCTCATGTTAAGGGTATAGATGAATATGGGATCCTGGATGACATTCAGGATTCCGCCTGCAATCATAAGCCTGCATGGTTCGCTTCGAGTCGTCCTCACTTCGGAGAATAGAATTGGCGGCATTGGAAAAGAAAATAACGATACTTCCAAGGAAGATAACCCTGGCAATTTTTCCAATGCCCCGGGTATATGGAAAAATTTCTCATAAGAGACTGGTTTTAATGCACGAAAATAAAAATTCCCAGGATAAGGACAGGAAATTTACCCCTACAGTAAGTTTCCCTACAAGTGTTTAAGATTGACAGAGAACGAATCTCAGGCTCAATTTTAACTCACATACTTTTTACAATCCTCCCTGAGAATATTTGCAATTAGATCTGAACAGTAAAAGCCAGAAATGTCAAAAAAGATTATCTTGCCTCCTCCATTTAGATGACTACAGGCGTTATTGACAAAAGCATCAATTTGCTCAGGGGTCAAGTACTGGACAACTTGTGCTGCCGTAATCCGGTCAAACGAAGAATTCAACCTGTCCCAGACTTTTTTAGCTTTAATTATAGTATTGTCTTCCAGATACAGGCAATGAACGTAAGTAATTTCTTAACGAATAATATAGTAAAGTATTAAAAAAATAAGAAAATCATAAGTAAATGAAATTCAGGTACTTGAGAAAACAGGAGATAAAATTAAAATGGAAGATATGTTCAGATTTGCGGATGAACTTGGACCATTTAAAATCATCCATATCTACGAACCATCAGTTGACCTTAAAGCGATTCTTGTAGTGGATAACATCGCCCGGGGACCTGCTCTTGGAGGAGTCCGTATGGCTCCTGATGTGAGTGCTGAAGAATGTTTCAGGCTTGCAAGAGCCATGACCCTTAAGAATGCAGCTGCAGACGTTCCTTTCGGGGGCGGTAAACTTGTCATTTATGGTGACCCACGGATGCCGCAGGAAAAGAAAATCCAGAAACTTCGAGCGCTTGCCAGTGCCCTGCGATACACGAAGGAATACATTTTTGCCCCTGACATGGGAACTGACGAGTTCTGTATGGCATGCGTAAAAGATGAGATCGGAAGGGCAGTAGGCCTTCCCTGCGGAGCTGGAGGAATTCCTCTTGATGAAGTGGGGGCTACAGGCTGGGGGCTTGCAAAGTCTACCGAGGTAGCGCTTCAATACTGTGACTTTGAGCTGAATGGAGCTCGTTTAGTTGTTCAGGGTTTTGGGGCAGTTGGGATGCACGTTGCTCGTTTCCTTACCAATAGTGGAGCTGTTCTGGTAGGAGTTGCCGATTCCCGGGGCGCAGTTCACAACCCGGATGGGCTTGACGTGGATGCCCTTATAAGGCTTAAGAAAGAAGGAAAAAGTGTACTTGACTATCCAGAAGGGGAAAAGCTTGACAGTAATGCAGTTATCTCAATCCCTTGCGACATATGGATTCCGGCAGCCCGTCCAGATATAATCAACGAGAGCAATGTCCATCTTCTGAGCACTAAATTGATTATGGAGGGAGCAAACATTCCGATCACCGAAGGGGCTGAAAAAATCCTCTATGAGGCCGGTATTCTTTATGTCCCGGACTTTATCGCAAACGCAGGCGGCGTAATCTGTGCGGCGTCGGAGTATCAGGGAGCTACCCGGTCCGCAGCTTTTGAGGCAATTGAAGAGAAAGTGAGGAACAATACTGCTCTGGTGCTGGAAGCTGCAAAAACGAAAGGAATCCTGCCAAGGGAAGCTGCAGTCCAGCTTGCTGTAGAAAGAGTTAAGCAAGCCATGGAATACAGGCGGTGGTCAACCTTTTCTTCGGCTCCGGATTTTTCGTAACCGCCATGTAGTTCTATTCTCATCCTTTAACTTTTTAAGTTCCCGGTTATTCAGGATTTTTCGGCTCAAACCGGGCTTCAACTTACTTTTTTCCTCCGCACAACACCTTTGCTGCCCTGACTGCACTATCCGGGGTAAAAAAGACTGGCATTCTGGTAGCAGTAAAAGCTGAAGCTATTTCCCGGCTGAACTTTCCGCCTGGAAAACAGATAAGGATTGGTTTTCCGCAGCTATCCGCAAAATCCCGAATCTTTTCCGCAACCTCTGGGGTAAGAAGAGGCGGGCCCCAGAGCAGGCTAACAATTGCAAGGTCATAACCTTCCCTGAAAGCTTCATGAAGAGCATAAATGTAATGTTCATTCCTTACACTGCCTGTCAGGTCTATAGGGTTTTTTACGGAAGCAAAAACAGGAAGCTTCTCTTTTAATTTTTTTATAGCTTCGCCTGGGATTTCGGGAACCTTGAGCCCTGCTTCCTCACATGCATCGGCAATGGAAATTCCTATTCCTCCACCGTCAGTTATAATGAGGACTCTTTTTCCTTCAGCCAGAGAGTACCTGTTCAGTACTTTGCAG
This sequence comes from Methanosarcina flavescens, assembly GCF_001304615.2. Classification (NCBI taxonomy): domain Archaea; kingdom Methanobacteriati; phylum Methanobacteriota; class Methanomicrobia; order Methanosarcinales; family Methanosarcinaceae; genus Methanosarcina; species Methanosarcina flavescens. The sequence goes on from NZ_CP032683.1 coordinate 2,571,617, forward strand.
GCGTCTTTTAATTCCTCATAACTTTCAACTTCTATCACACCTGCTTTTCTGAAAGCGGCTTCATAGGCTTCATATCTCCCACTGACAGCGCCAGTATGGGAACTGGCTGCTCTTGCACCTGGTTCCTTCTTTCCTACTTTGAGAGCTACCACTGGCTTTTTTTGCACACATCTGGAAGCAGCAGCAAGGAACCTGCGCCCGTTTCCTACAGACTCGATGTAGAGTGCAATGGCTTTTGTTGCTTCGTCATCTGCCAGGAATTCGATGCAATCACTTTCATCCACATCAACTTTATTTCCATAGCTTACCACCCTTGCAACCCCTGCTCCTTCGTTTGCCAGCTCGTCCATAATCATAGCGGCAAAGGATCCACTCTGAGTGAGCACGGAAACCCCACCCCTGGCAGGCCTTTCGACCTTATCGCTTTTTATAAAAAACGTATCCACATTTGAAATTGTATCGTAGATCCCAAGGCAATTCGGTCCCATAGCCCGAATACCTTTCTTATCTAAAATTTCTTTCAGGCGAGTCTCCATTTCCTTTCCTTCGGGTCCAATTTCCCTAAACCCGGAACTGACAATTATGGCGCCTTTTATATTCTCAACAGGTCCGTCAAGAATTTCAAGAACAATAGGTGCCGGTACTGCAAAAATTGCTATGTCGATTCTGCCCTCTATCTCCCCAGGATTTGGATAACATTTAAGTCCCCTGATCTCCTGGTAGCCTGGATTTACGGGATATATCTTTCCCTGAAATCCCATATTCAGGAGACTTTCCAGGATTGTATAGGAAAGCTTTTCGGGATTTGGTGACGCTCCTATCAGGGCTATGCTCTCGGGCTTGAAGAAAAAACCAATATGTTCTTTAGTGGTCATTTATGCCCTTCCGAATAATGCAGATTATATGCAGATTATAGCTCTGAGCTTAAATACTTGCACCTATAAATTTTGGCTCCATAATTCTTGAAAACAGGGGAAGCATGGAAAGTGCCAGAAGGCGAGGAAAAACTCGTTACAGAACCTTAAAGGACTGAAGTCAGAAAAAACTTAAAGCATATAGTCCCTATTCCCCGTTTTTTCTGTTTCTTCTATCTTTCTGTTTCTTCTATCTTTCTGTTTCTTCTATCTTTCTGTTTCTTCTATCTTTATTGTCCTTCCTTTCCATCTTCATTTATTCTTCGGCAACTCTGGCTCAGTGGTCACAGTACATGCAAATGGCTCTCTCGCACTCTTCATTCTGGAACTTCCACTTAAGCCCCCAGCGTTTAATAGCCTGTATTATTTTCACGAAATCCGTCCCGCTTTCGGTCAGGTAATATTCGGATTTCGGAGGTTTTATTGAGTCGTCAACTTTCTTTGCAATCAGGCCCTCGATTTCCAGTTCGGTCAGCCTTTCTGAGAGGATTTTTGGGGTTATATAGCCGAGTTTCCTTTTGAGCTCGTTAAAGCGCTTTTCCTTTTTTTCTCCTTTGTGCAGTTCGAGAAGGATATGGATTGTCCATCTTTTCCCGATGATATTCATAGTCTTATAGACTGTGCAGTCTTTCATAGTATAAACATAGAAACTGTCTGATATATAAATTAGTATCTCTAATATACTGGTATCAAAAAGATACTATTATAAATGACATTTTATAAAATCTGTCTATATAATATATTGGAAAAATCCATAAGATTCGGAAGGATCAGCCATGAAAGACAACTTACCTCAAAAAGGTGCAATCGTTCAGAGAGACCGTGAGACCTATGCAATCGCTCCCCACCTCCCAGGAGGAATTGTGGATCCGAAAACCCTCATGAAAATCGCTAAAGTTGCGGAAAAATATGGGGCTGCTGCCCTCAAGATGACTTCTGCCCAGAGGATTGCAATCGTGGGCCTGAAAGAAGAAGACCTTGATAATGTGTGGGCTGAGCTTGATATGAAGCCTGGCGCAGCTATAGGACTTTGCGTAAGAAGCGTGAAGTTCTGTCCGGGAACGACTTTTTGCAAGCAGGGAAAACAGGACGCTGTAAGTCTGGGTCTTAAACTGGATGAGAAGTACCACGGAATGCCCATGCCTTCCAAAATGAAAATGGCTGTTTCCGGCTGTCCTAATTCCTGCGCCGAACCTGCCATCAAAGACATAGGGGTAATGGGCACTGCTAAAGGATATATCTTAATGGTCGGAGGCTCTGCAGCCGCGACTCCACGACTTGCTGAGGTTGTTGCAAAGGAACTGTCAGAAGAAGAGGTTCTTGAGACAATCGATAGAATTATTAACTTCTATAAGAGCTCCGGCACGAAAAAGAGGCTTGGGAGGTTCGTTGGAGATGTAGGCCTTGAGAATTTCAAAACCCAAGTAGGCCTGTAAACCCAGCATTCATTAACTTCTATAACGCTTAAATCGCTTCTTGCCGTCTTTAGAAGAACGGAATGCTCCAGTTAAAAAGGTTCCTCATGTAAGCACCCTTAACCCCAGATCTTATCCGGGGTTCCAGGGGCAAAAATTGTTACCAGTTCTCCAAAATTGGCTCCTGGAGTATATGAAGTTCTGAGGTAATATGAAAGTTTATATCCACAGGCATATATGGGCAGATATTAGAATTGGATATGCAGGGAAAAAGAGCAATCGATAAGTAATAAAAACAATAAAAGTAATAAGTAATCAAAAATTAGCCTGGAAATCTGGTGCAGGCTATCTTGATTTAATGCTGGGAAACATTAAAATTATGGTCAAAAGGGGAAAATAGATGAAAATTATTGAGATGAAATCCTCACCTGAAAAGCCGAACCCTCACAATGTGAGCGTCCGGATGCTTTATGATACCGAAAACGCACAGGCAGTACATATAGAACTCAAGCCTGGAGAAGCGTTAAAGAAACACATAACACCAGTAGATGTATTTTTTTACGTGCTTGAAGGAAAAGGAGTAGTTGAGATTGGGGATGAAACAGAGGAAGTCAGCAGGGATATGTTGATCGAAAGTCCTGCTAAAATTCCTCACCGCCTTATGAATCCTGGAGATGAGGTTTTCAGGGTGCTGGTTGTTAAAGCTCCAAGGCAAACTGAGGCTACGCGCCTGCTATAAGACAGACCGGACTGTGTAAGGATGACTAAAAAAACAAAACCGAAAAAGATAGCTGTTGTCCGCTGTGAACTGGTCTCGGAGACCTGCCCCGGAGTGGGTTGCTTCAAAGCCTTCAATGAAAGAAAATCCAGCTTTGAGGGTTATGATACGGATACGCAAATGATAGCATTTTTCACATGTGGGGGCTGCTCGGGCAGGAGAGTTTACCGGCTGGTGAACACCCTGAAAAAACATGGGCTGGATGCTGTGCATCTCAGCTCCTGCATGCTTATGGAAGATAGTTACCCTAAATGCCCAAACCTTGATAGTATCAGAAAAACGATCAAGGACGCAGGCATAGAAATTGTTGAAGGCACACATCACTGAAAATTGATTAACCTATTAATAATCTACATAATATGCCTCTAGCAACATGCATGCTTACCAGAAGACAATGCAGGGGAGTAAAGATAAAACTATTCTGGATAAAAACTATTCTGCACCCTGAATTCCTGTAAATTAAGTAATTTCGAGATTGAAGCATGAGGTTCACCTACAGCGAAGCCTTTTGCAGATATAGTTTTTAGAGGAACGCATTTGCGAATAAGACTTTTTAAAAATAAACTAACTTTTAATGAAATAAAACAAGTTTAAAAAATGAACTTGCAGATAGAATCCGAAATATGCCAAGGTCGATAAAATGAGCCATGATATCACTCGGGATCGGAGAATTGAAGATGATGAGAACTACGAAGGTGCAGACCTTGAACTTCGGGATATTCCCCTTCCAAATACGGGAAATATCCTGTATTCAATTCTAAATTCTTTAAACCATAATATTGCAAACTTTTACGCTTATACAAAATTCAGAGATTATCTTTCTCAGAATACTTTGGATCTGGAACTTCTCCAGAGAAGCATGAGTATTCACAGGGACTTCTCAGCCCTGCTGCTGCACACAAAAGAAGAACTGGTACTTATTTATCCGGAGCTTCTGGAAAAAGCTGAGAAGTTATTGTTCAAAGGGGGAACAGGTACGGATCTCATAAATTATACCCGTAAAATGTGCAAATTAGTTAACGATTATAAAGAAATGCTGCACAGGGAAGGCTATTTGCCGGATCTCAGAATGAAACTATCGCTGGACGACATTTGAGTCCTGTCTTCCAATGTATATGCCAAATGATTTTTTAACAGAAAAATCTTGAGAGGAGATCGGTTTAATGGTAAAACGAATGATAATAAAAATTGACGAAAAAAAATGTACAGGTTGCGGAAAATGTGTAGCACCCTGCGCCGAAGGTGCTATTAAAATCATTAATGGAAAAGCAAAAGTCATATCCGAAGAACTTTGCGACGGTATGGGCTTCTGCATCGGAGTCTGTCCAGAAGGCGCACTATCGGTCGAAGAAAGATACACTGTCGAGTTTAACCGGGAGAAAGCAGAGGCCCAGCCCAAACGAAAAGATATCTCAATCCAGTGTTTCTCCTGCGGTGCCGGTGAATATACCAGCTACCTCCTTCCTCTCAGGCACAACATGCAAAGCCTGTGGGTCTGCACTCGCTGCCTTCCTAAGCTGATCCACGGTTAATTCTTTCAATCTCTTGATCAAAACCGCTGTGCTGCAACCCTTTTACGAAAAGGCTTGACCGAAAATGCTGTTTTTGATCAAACTTTTTCTTAAAAAGTTTGCGTTTATCACCAAGCGTTGAGCCGCTTGACCACGCCGTCACGCCGGTTTTTGATCAAACTTTTTTTCAAAAAGTTTGCGCTCAAGCACTTTTTTTCAAAAGGCTTGCGACCCTACTGCTCACTCTGATTTTATGTAAATATCTCTCATAGTGTGTAGCCATCTGTGAAATTCTTCATGCTTTCCGGGGCCTATTATTTCAATTTCCACAGCTTCAAAACGTTCCAGCAAATCTTTCTGAACAGTCTCCGAAAGGTGCGTGTCAGCCATCGGGAAAAGCTTATTGTCTTCTTTTTCAATATGCGGATTTAGAAGTTGAATATAGGCCCTCGAATTCTCAACTATCGCTGGAAATTCTCTATTGCCCTTTCCTGAAGCTGTTTTTTCTATTCTGTTGACATACTGCCTTGCCTGTTCATGTTCTTTTTTAAGTGAGGCTATTAACTCTCCTGAGCCGGAAATTCCTGCTTTTTCCATTTCAGGGAAAAGATAAGCTTCCTCCTTTGTGTGATGGCATCTGTCAACAAATACTCTCATAAACTCTATCAGTCCGTCAAGATGCTCCTGCTTAACGCTTTTCCCGGATTCTATATTTGTGCACATTCCATCAAGGATTCTCAGCATCAGTTTAACAGCTTCGTGTTCCTCTTTTAAGTCAACTGTAGGTCTCATCTTACCCCTCTTATATTGGAAAAATACTTCGTCTCTGAGCTTATACATTTCCTTTCTTGTGTATCCCTCTATTTTTATCCCGTATCCTGCCCAAACTGTCTGGAACGTCTGATCAAATTAACCTCTGATGGTCAGGGTGAAGAGAAAATTCCTAGCTGTTGCATGAGCCCAAGGAGGTTAACCTCGCCCCATAACTCTGCAATCTTACCGCCTTTAATGCGGAAAATCTCTATACCAGTCATGGTTATAGGCTTGCCTGTAGCCGGTAAATTCATGAAATCGCCTTTATGTATGCCTTGAGCTGTAAAACGGGCGACCACTTTATCACCTTCAGCAACCATGTCCTCAATTGTAACATTGAGGTGCTCGAAGGCTAACCTGCATGTGGTAATTACTTCGTTTATTCCTTCAATTCCCGCCGGAGCAGGCAGAGGAACATGCATAGCGAAATCAGGTGATAACAGTTCATTAGCAGCATTTATATCCCCCTTACAAGGCCCTACTTCGAAGAATCGACGAACTATTGCTTTGTTTTCTTCTGTGTACATGTTTCCCTCTTTCCTTTTTCTGATAAAAGTTAATACTGGCTTAGTTCAAATCGGGTGTAAGAACAATATTATCATTAATATATGAGTTTGGGGAGGAAATGTACTTAAAAGTATTTGGAGACATTGAAAATAAAATGGAGATTTTTGATTGGAGTTTATTTTTCAGGAATATTTTTTAAGTTCCTAACTGTTAAATTCCCTATGCAAAAGAAAAGACTCCTTCAGGATATCGGGTTGACGGCTTATGAAGCAGCCGCATATCTTTCTCTCTTAAAATTTGGGGTTTCTGGAGCAAGCATATTTCCAGGGATGCCGACGTGCCCTATGGGAAGATATATACTGTTCTCGAATCTCTGGCAAGAAAAGGTTTTATAGAAGTTCAGGTCTCAAGACCTAAGAAATTGAGGGCAGTTGACCCTGAGATGTCTTTAAATTCCTTTTTTGAGAAACGAAAGACCGAATTTGAAAAAGAAATATTGGTTCTGGAGAACTCTGTTGAGGAGGCAAAACAGGCTCTTAAAAATGTGCAAACCCAAAAACAAAAAGTTGAAATTTTCTTGACGATTGCCGTAACTGAGTCCGAAATCAGGAAGTTTGCCATTTCTGTTTATAGCGAAGTAAAAAAAGTCATTATATTTAATTCCTCCTGCCTTTGGCATGCCAATAATCGCCAGCCTGCCGCCTGAAGTCCTGAAAGCTATTGACCGCGGGATCAAAATCAGGCTGCTTGTATCCCATCGATTTACATCGCTTCCTTCCCTTCTCTCAATTCGGGGAGAAGATGATTTCGCCAAATTTAAAAAAGGCATGGAAATAAGGCTTGCCCAGAATTTCAATTCCTGCTTCGGTATTGTTGATGAGAGTGTTGTAGTGCTATTTCAGCTTCATCCTCATGACAGTGACCGTATTCTTTCGGTTATAAAAATCTGGGATATGGGGCTTGCAAAGAGTTTGGGTAAGGAATTTGAGCTCCTGTGGAATGGGGGAGAAAAATTTGATCTTGAAAAATTATCTGGAGGAGAATTAAGGAGCTTCAGGAATAGTTAAATAATATACATACAGATACAATAATACTAAATTAATAACTGATATCTAATTATTCAGTTGAATTTCAGTGGGGATTGATAAATATGGAAGAATATGGGGAAGGATGTTGCGGCGGCGGTCGTCGGGAAGAACAAGAAGATCTTGAACATGAAGAGTTACTGGAAAGCATGAGCGAGAAGCTAGGTTTCACACCACACATTCTTGAGATCATTGGAGAGCTTGACAGTGAATCTCTTAAAAAGTATAATCGATGCAATAAAAAGTTACTGTCAGACGGTGCTCTACCTGCAAAAACAAAAATCCTTGTAGCACTTGCTGTTGTTGCGTCCAAGCAATGTGAAAGATGCACAGTTGTGCAGATGCAAAGTGCACTCAAGAACGGAGCCACCAAAGAAGAAATAATGGAGCTTATGGATGTTATATTCATAACTTCAGGGGCACCTGCTGTAGCAGCTTGCAGGGATGCGTTGAAGTTGCTAAAGTAAATCAATTATTCGTTTTACAGAGAGTTCCTGAGTGCCTTTATTCAATTAATTGCAGTTGAGGTATTATGTAGAGTGATATAAAACTCCTCTAATAATATCTTAATTTTTTTTATTCTCCCTCTTTTGATAAACTCATTCTATATATTTTTGAAGAATATCTATTCAGAATTTAATTTTTTATGTATAACTTCCCCTGAATTCTCAATAAAATCACATATATATAAAATTAAATTACATTAATAGTATGGGAGTGAAGAAACTTTTCTTCTGGCTTACATTGGGATTCTTTGGGGGAATACTGCTTTTTTCAAACCTGGTTCCCCAGAGTATGGGAGTTATGGCTCAGGAATACGAGCCTGTAAATAATACGACCGCAATTAACACAGGTGCTGGCATTGAATCCGTAATCAGGTCACCAAGGGTCGCAGGAAACCTGACTTCAGACACTTCGAGAAACTTAACCTCAGAAGCGGGTGGGGGGGTTGTGGAAAATTCTGAGATCACGATTTATGAACAGGGAATTGCCCTTGTGAAGGAAAGGCGAGAGATCGAGCTGCAGAATGGGGTCAATCAGGTTGAGTACACGGATATTCCTTCCGGAATAGACCCGACTTCTGTTATTATCGAGGACACGGAAAATGAGGATACTGCTATACTTGAGCAGAACTACGAGTACGATGTTTTGAGCAGTTCGAATCTGCTTGAAAAATACCTTTGCAGGGAAGTTAATGTAACCGACAGGAACGTCGAAGTGTATACCGGCACATTGTTAAGTCATTCAGGCAACAGCATAGTCCTTAAAACCGAAGCAGAACAAGTCGTGGTAATTAAGGATTTCTCAAAAGTCGAGCTTGCAGATTCGTCCGGGCTTTCTATAAGACCTGCCCTCATATGGCAGATTTATTCTCCTGTATCCGGAACACGGGAGCTTTTAATTTCCTACCTGACGAGCGGAATGAACTGGAAGGCAGCTTATGTCCTGATGAGCAATGCGGAGAATACCGAGGCAAATATCAGGGGCTGGGCTAACATTGACAACAGGGCAGGTATGACCTTTGAAAACGCAGTCTTGAAACTGGTTTCAGGCCAGATAAACCGTGTTTCTGAAGCAGTGACTCCGGTTATGGAAGAAAAAGCCGTCGCTGACGAAAGAGCAACGCAAACACTTTTTGTCCAGGAACCTCTTTTTGAGTATCACCTTTATACCCTTGAAAACCCGGTAACCCTGGAAAATAACCAGGCAAAGCAGATTTCTTTGCTGTCTGCTGATTCCGTGCCCATAGAAAAGAAGCTGATCTATGATAGTTCTGTGAGCGAGAAAGTCCTGGCTTATCTTACGCTTCAAAACACAAACGAAAGCGGACTCGGGATGCCTCTACCAAAAGGAGTCGTCAGGGTTTACAGTACTGATACTTCAGGAGGGCTTCAGTTCCTCGGGGAAGACAGGATAAAACACACTCCCGAAGGCGAGGAGTTAAGAGTGACTGTGGGCTCAGCTTTCGATCTGACAGCCAGGCGGAATGAAACCGATTACCAGCGCATAAGCGATAATGTAGAGCGAGTCATCTATCAGATCGAAATTAATAACAGTAAATCTGAGGATCAGTCCGTCGCGATTGTGGAACACCTCTACGGAGAATGGGAAATCCTGGAAAGTTCAGACAGTTATGAAGAAATCGATGCCTTTACGATAGAATTCAGAGTAATGGTGCCTGCCAGAGGGACGAAACTTGTCACTTACACGGTAGAACGCCGTTTCTGAGGATATAAAGTAAAAGGAGAACACAAGAACACAAGAAGAACGTAAGAACGTAAGAAGAAACACAAGAAGAACGTAAGAACGTAAGAAGATAATGAAAAGAGACTCATAGTTAGCAGAGAAGCTGGCGGGAAAAACGTCTGATTCGACGGCCGCCGGCAATTTCCTCAAAAGTTTATATTAAGAGGAATATGACATTCTGGAATAAAGAAGTGAAAAAGAAGTGAAAAAGAAGTTTGCAAGACCGGGTACAGAGAATTTCTGTAGCCTGTCTTTTTTCTCGATTACCCTTCGAGTACGATCTCGATATTGATATCTTTAGGGACCTGGATTCTCATAAGCTGACGGAGTGCCCTTTCATCGGCTGCGATATCGATGAGACGCTTGTGTACGCGCATCTCCCAGTGGTCCCAGGTTGCAGTTCCGTCACCGCTCGGGCTCTTTCTAGTAGGAACTACAAGTTTCTTTGTGGGAAGCGGAACAGGTCCCGAAATATTAACTCCTGTCCTTTCCGCAATAGATTTTACCTGATTGCAGACTCCGTCCAGATCTTTGGGACTGATGCCTGACAGTCTTATTCTAGCTTTTTGCATACCTTTTTTCTCCTCAAAAAATGAAAAAGGAGAGTGTTATTTCTGTTTAACACTCATGCACATGCCGGCAGCAATGGTCATACCCATATCACGGATAGCAAACCTGCCGAGCTGTGGAATTTCTTTTACGGGCTCGATAACCATCGGCTTTGTCGGTTTGATTGTAACGATTGCTGCATCTCCTGCTTTGAGGAAGGTTGGGTTTTCTTCCTTAACCTGCCCGGTCTTTGGGTCCAGCTTCTTGTTAAGTTGAATCAGCTGGCATGCGATCTGAGAGGTGTGGGCGTGGAATACAGGAGTGTATCCGGCAGTGATTGCGGAGGGGTGCTGCAGAACGACAATCTGTCCTACAAACTCATCGGCAACCTTTGGTGGGTTGTCAACATGACCACAAACGTCTCCTCTGCGGACATCGTTCTTGCCAATACCACGGACGTTCCAGCCGATGTTGTCTCCTGGGAGAGCCTGTGGAATTTCTTCGTGGTGCATCTCAATGGACTTAACCTCACCGGATGCTCCGCCTGGCATGAAGATGACCTTGTCACCCTTCTTCATGACACCGGTTTCAACTCTGCCTACTGGTACAGTTCCAATACCTGAAATGGTGTATGCATCTTCGACAGGGATCCTGAGTGGGAGGTTGGATGGTTTTTCTGGTTCTTTAAGGTTGTTAAGAGCTTCCATCATGGTTGGGCCCTTGTACCAGGGGGTCTTGTCGCTGTTCTTAAGAACGTTGTCACCGTAGAATGCAGTGATTGGAATGAAGGGGATTTCGCTTGGCTTGAACCCGATCATCTTAAGGATACCGGAAACCTGCTCGACGACTTCCTTGTATCTCTTCTCGTCGTAATTTACTGCATCCATTTTGTTGATTGCGATAATAAGCTGGTTGATACCGAGGGTTCTGGAAAGGAAAATGTGTTCCTTGGTCTGGGCCATTACACCATCAGGAGCTGCAACGACAAGAACAGCTGCGTCAGCCTGGGAGGCACCTGTGATCATGTTCTTAACGAAGTCACGGTGACCAGGGCAGTCTACGACTGTGAAGTAGTACTTGTCTGTGTCGAATCTCTTGTGAGCGATGTCAATTGTAATACCTCTTTCACGCTCTTCCTTAAGAGAGTCCATAACCCATGCGAAGGCGAAGGATTCCTTACCCTTCTGCTTTGCTTCTTCCTTATATTTCTCAATGATGTGTGTAGGTACAGCTCCTGCATCGTACATTAAGCGTCCTACGAATGTTGATTTTCCATGGTCAATGTGACCAATCACTGCTAAGTTCATGTGTGGTTTTTCTGCTGCCATATTAAAATTCTCCTGTAATTCTGGATGAGTTTCAATGGTATATCAAATATTTACTATATTAAGATTAGGGCGGGTCTCAATATTGATTCACACGTTTCTGTATTCTTACGTCTTATCAATATTTGATCAAATTTTTAGCATCCTTTTCCGGACTCCTTTGTGAACCGCTGCTCTATGAATTTCCAGTGGCCTGGACGTTTTCCCCAATATAGTCATACCTTGTCTTAAAGCTTTCCGATTGACCGTATCTCCGAACCGATAGGGATTCTCTTCCCTTCCAGATCAGTCGGGTACTTTTTCTATCCTGCTGAAGACAGGTATAACCTTAAAAATATTAAGGCGAAGCGGAAAATCCGCTCACATCGAAAGGAAGTCGGAAGCTTTAGGCAATTCCTTCTTTAGTCCTTTCCTTTCTCTGATCTGGCCAACAATCTCATTCTGGATGCTGGTAGGCACAACGTCAAAGCCTCCAAACTCTGTGCTCCACATTGCACGTCCCTCAGTTGCAGATCTGATCTCACCTGCAAATCCGAACATCTCAGCTACAGGCACTCTGGCCTCAATAATTGCCAGGTCTCCTTCCGTGGTCATATTAAGAATAACTCCACGGCGGCCCTGCAGTTCCTTTGTTGCACCACCCATTAAAAGCTGGGGCACCTGGACAAAGACTTTCTGGTAAGGCTCGAGCAGGGTGTCGTCAGCCATAAGCATACCTGCCTGGATTGCCTGCCTTGCAGCAGGAATAATCTGAGCCGGACCTCTGTGGATTGCATCTTCGTGAAGCTTGGCATCTACGAGCACGCATTTTACATTAGCTACTGGCTCCCTTGTGAGCGGGCCTGCACGCATAACTTCTTCAAATCCGTCAAGCACGAGTTCCATTGTCTCATTCAGGTACTGGATACCTTTGGTCATATCAATGAAGATATTGGAATTGAAGATCCCAACAATGCCTTTTGCCTCTTCTTTGTCCATTCCGAGGTCAATGAGCTTCTGCCTGCGTTCAAGTTCGGGCATACTCATGGTAACGTCGCCGGCTTTGATAGCATTGACAATCTCAAGGTCAAGAGGCTCAACATAGATATAGAACCTGTTGTGCCTGTTCGGAGATTTTCCTTCTACAGGTTCGATCTTCTTCTTAATGGTTTCCCTGTAAACGACAATTGGCTTGCTCGTGGTGATTTCCACGTTCTTATCCCTTTCGATCCTGTGGGCAATAACCTCAAGGTGAAGTTCTCCCATACCTGCCATAAGGTGTTCCCCGGTTTCCTCGTCAAGAGTGATCTGAAGGGTCGGATCTTCCTTTGCAACCTGTCTGAGTACCTCAATCAGTTTGGGCAGGTCCTTGGTGTGCTTGGCTTCCACAGCTACGGTCACCACAGGCTCGCTTACGTGTCTTATGCTCTCGAAAGGTGTCATGTCTTCAAGGGTTGTTACGGTGGAACCCACGATTGCTTCTTTAAGACCGGTAACTGCAGCAATATTTCCTGCAGGAATTTTGTCCACCTCAAGCCTTTCGGGACCCATGAAGATACCTACCTGCTGGACCCTGCTCTTCTTTGCACTGCCTGAGGTGTAGACTTCCATGCCGCGGCTAAGTGAGCCGCTGAATAACCTTCCAGTTGCAACCTCACCTGCATGAGGATCAACGGAAATGTCAGTCACCATGAACGCGAGATCTCCGTCTGCATTTGCGTGGATCATAGACTGTCCGATCTCAGATTTCGCATCCCCATGCCATATAATAGGTACCCTTCCCTTCTGGGCGTCAATTGGGTTTGGTAGGAAGTGAATGACCATATCAAGCACAGCTTCGTGCAGCGGGCACTTCTCGGCCAGGGACTTCATGTCTCCGGCTTTACAGTAGTCGAATACTTCCTTAAAGGAGATCCCTGTCTTCTTCATCATAGGCACACTGATTGCCCAGTTGTAAAGCGCGGACCCGAAAGCAACAGTTCCGACTGCAGCATCAACTTTCCAGCCTGCCTTGAACTTTTCAGGGTTCATGTTTTTAATGAGCTTGTTCACGTGATCAATGACCTTTCCAAGACGGACCTGCATTTCCTGAGCATCGACCTGCAGCTCATTGATTAGCCTGTCTACTTTATTAACGAAAAGTACGGGTTTGACGTGTTCCCTGAGAGCCTGTCTCAATACGGTCTCAGTCTGGGGCATTGTACCTTCGACTGCATCCACGACCACGACTGCGCCATCCACGGCTCTCATGGCACGGGTAACGTCCCCACCAAAGTCAACGTGTCCTGGGGTATCGATCAGGTTAATCAGGTAATCTTGATTATCAAAATTGTGAACCATTGAGACGTTAGAGGCGTCGATTGTGATACCTCTTGCCTGTTCTTCTTCATCGGAGTCCATGAACAACTGTCTGCCTGCAAGTTCCCTTGAAATCATGCCGGCGCCGGCTAACAGGTTGTCCGATAATGTAGTTTTTCCATGGTCAATGTGCGCAACGATCCCGATATTTCTAATTTTTGTCGGTTCATTCATGAGCGTCGTTACGCGCTCGACCATCTTCTTTCTTCGTCCCATGCTAATACCTTTCTAATCAAATATAATCTAATCAAATGTAATCTGTTATATAATCAATTTTTAAATCGGGCAACCCACATAAGCAATTAGCGTGCTGCCTTTGCAACTCTTTCCTTTGCATCTTTTCTGTTGATAGAGAAGGATTTCGTATCATGATTTGCAGCGCCTATCAATTCCGTTGCTAGACATTCTGCAACCGAACGCTTGGATTTAAAGGCTGCATTATTGGTTCCCATACTGATATAGCGCAGAGCTGTATCCACACGCCTTTGGGGCGCAGTGTCTACTGCTTTTGGCACGGAGATTCCACCATACTTCAGCCTCACTACCTCTTCCCTTGGGCCTGCGTTGGCGATGGCGTCCACAAGTACCTGGATAGGGTTCTGCTGAGTCTTCCTGTTCACGATATCAAAAGCTTCTTCAACTACGCGAAGAGTCCTCTGCTTCTTTCCAGTGTTTGCTTCGTTCCTCATCAGGTTGTTTGCTAGACGCTCCACAATGGAAATCTCGGATTTGTTAAACTGCTGCCTTGCATGCTTTCCGCTGCTGTGTGGAACAATAACAGGGGTAATATTGACATAACGCTTAATTCCGAGGTCTCTGACTTCAACTTCAGTCGGGTCCCATTTACCGAATATTTTGTACAAGAATAATCATCTCCTGGGTTTTTCCATTCTGCCGATGACCAGCTCGTTCAGGGACACGTTGTTTACGGCAATCACTTTGAAGCGTACACCTGGAATATCACCCATAGCACCACCCATGCGGCCTCCAATCCTTTCTACGGTCACTTCATCGTGTTCATCGATGAAATTCACTGCGCCGTCCCCTGGACAGAAAGCAGTTACCTGACGCCCATTTTTGATGAGCTGGATTCTTACGCATTTGCGGATAGCTGAGTTTGGCTGCTTGGCTTCAACTCCTACTTTCTCTAATACAATACCCCGACCCTGCGGTGCACCACCTAATGGATCGGCTTTTACGTTCAGCCCAAGCACACGCCTGCCGTAGTTTGTATCTTTCCAGCGGGCATCCTTCCTGGTCTGTTTGAGGATATTAGCTGCATATTTTCCTTTAGCCATTGTTAATTTCTCCAAGTTAAAAATTGATCTCAGTTTTCTAGAAGCATATTTGATGCCAGATAGTCTTTCAACGCCGGATTAATGGATCAACGTAAATTATGATAGATTACTGCAAGATCACATCTTCTATGTTATGATGGCGACGGGCAAGCATCTTAACTTTTTCAATGTTCTTCCCGTTGCGGCCTATGGCAAGACCCTTCTCTTTATTGGGTACCTCTACATAAGCTAAACGCTTGCCATTTTTGTTTGTAATGTTTACCGAACTCACGGACACTGGTCCGAAGGCGTTCTTCAAGAAGGTTACCGGGTCATCTGAATATTCCACAAGTTCTATGGGTTTATCCAAGGCTTTTTTAACGCGGTTTATATTCTCTCCATTTTTGCCTATAGCAAGCCCCATATCACCCTGTTTTACGACATAAACGAGCCTTTCCTCTTCAGGGATACAGTCGAGAATCTTGGCTCGTGTCATATTTTCAAATAACGCAATGTACTGGATGCTTTCTGCAGTAAGTCTTATTTCACCCAAAACGTTGCCAACTCCTTCTATCAAACTGTAGCTGCCAGGATATCGGATTCTCCTACGTCGAGAATTGCCATGGCTGCAATAGTAAAAGGCTTGCCACATACGGGGCCGAGTTCTACACTTGTGCCTTCATACTCCAGAACAGGGACATTTGTTGCCTGAACTTTCTGTTTAATGTCTTCCGGGCAGTTTGATGCCAGAATTACCATCTTTGCTGTGCCTTCTGCAGCTGCATCTATGGTTCGGTTGGCTCCAATAATTACTTTTCCTGTTTTCACTGCCTTGATAAGAGATTTATCAACATTGATCTTCATTTTCATCAACTCTGTCTCAAATGAGCTCGTCTACTCGACCTCTTTCTTAATAAAGATTTTCCAAGCTCGGTCAATATATGGTACTCTAAATACCTGATGCTTTATATTTATTTTCTGGTTAAGAGCCTCGCGGACCCAAGCTTTTGCAGCAGGATTCTTTGAGCCTTATAAAGGTAATGTATACCTGATCTGAACTGGTTTTCTATCAGGCTACACGTTTAAATAATTATAGGTTGAGTCTCAGGTTCTGGCCTGAAACTTCACCTTTCCTCAGCTTCAATTTCCTCTCTTCTTCGGCTTATCAGGTGTACGTCCCCGGTACCCATACGGATGGGTTGACCGACAATAATATTTTCCGTAACACCCTGAAGCTGGTCCACGTCCCCGCGCATCCCTGCATCCAGCAGGTGATTTACCGTAACTTCAAAAGCTGCACGGGCAAATACACTTGCCTTCTCACCTGAGATTCCGTGCCTTCCGATCTGCTTTACTTCTCCGTCGCAGGTCATGAGGTCAGCCACAAGCATAATGTGACGAATATCCACAGTAAGACCCTGTTCACGCAGGGTATCGGTTGCTTCCTTAATAATCGCATTTCTTGCAGCTTCTATTCCAAGCACTTCATAGATTTCATTAATATTATTCGTGCTCGTCCTTGTTTTATCTACACCTTCAAACTGAAGAACTTCACGCAGGGCCGAGCCTTCGGTATAGAGGGTATATTCTTCCCCTTCTTTACGGACCACTACCCGCTTGATTCCTTCAATGCCTTTCAGGGTGACGTTGTGGATGCTCTTTGCAAGCTGGAGAAGTTCCCTGTAAGAAGGCTCTCCCGGGGCAATGATAATCTGGTTGTCTATATCCGGGGAGATGGTAACCATCACGTTCAGTTCATCGTTGAACTTTTCCTTTACCTGGTCTATAGTAATGTTCCTGCTTTCCATTGCTTTTTCATGCAGGTCTATTATCAGCTGCATCTGGGAAAGGTCGGTTGTCACATCAGCAATGTGATCTATCTTGGTCGCTTCAATTTCCCAGGCAAGAGCTCTTGTTTTCTCCCTGTCGTAAGCATAGTCTTCTGGATGTTCTTTGGAAAGGGCAATTGTCATCATAGGAGTACTCGGGATTTTCCTTGCGTCCACGATTTCGATAAGACGGGGCAGACCGAGAGTAACGTTAATCTCGGCAACACCAGCATAGTGGAAGGTACGCATCGTCATCTGGGTGCCCGGCTCTCCTATAGACTGGGCTGCAACCACACCGGCAGCATCACAGGGCTCAATGCATGAGGCCTGATACTCTTCCATCAACTTTTCTATAATCTCTTCCATTTCCTTCCTGCTTACTCCGGCTTTAATGGCATCTTCCCTAAGCGTATTAAGGACATTTGAAGGAAGAGGCAGATCTTTTATCATGTTATCGATTGTAGCTTCACTGATACTCATCAGGCCACCTCCTTGTTTACTACCGAGTTGACAATCCTGTGGACTGTATCGGGTTTGCTGAAATCGCTTTTCGTGGGGTTAATCCCGTCTTCTCCGAATTTGAACTGTACGAGTACGCCTCTTGTATCCCTTACTGTAAGGTCATATTGAACTTCCAGATCCTGAAGAGCGTTGACAAGCCTTCTCTGCAGGTACCCTGACTGTGATGTTCTGACCGCAGTGTCTACAAGTCCTTCCCTACCACCAATTGCGTGGAAGAAGTATTCAGTAGGGTTGAGCCCGCTCTTGTAGCTTGCCTTCACGAACCCATGAGCGTCTGAACCAAGGTCTCCCTTTCCGAAATGGGGCAGTGTCCTGTCTGCATATCCTCTGCGGATACGTTCACCACGCACGGCCTGCTGCCCAACACAGGCTGCCATCTGGGTAAGGTTCAGGATGGAACCTCTGGCCCCTGAACGAGCCATAATAACAGCAGGGTTTTCAAGTCCCATGTGACTGTCTGCTATGTTACCGGTCTCGTCCCTGGCCTTTCCGAGCTTCTGCATGATGCTCATTTCAATCGTTTCATCAAGGGTTCTTCCTGGAAGGGGTTCAAGTTCCTTGTTCTGGTAAGATTTAATGAGATTCTGCACGGCATCCTCAGCTTTGTCGAGAACTTCATTGATCTGGATCCTCGCTTCTCTCGGAATGTCTTCATCAGCCACTCCGAAACTCAAGCCTGTCCGCATGAGAGCTCGAATTGCAAGCTTTGTCATGTCATCCACAAAGCGGGCTCCGGCTTCAGGGCCTATCTCCTTGATAATGCGGTCCAGGACCTTTCCTTTAAATGCTCCGATAGCTGCCTCATCTATTGTGCCAGTAACGAGTTTCCCGTCCCGGATTACCACATAGGCATCGTTCTGACATTCTTCCTTTTTACAGGTGTCACAGTGTAAGCAGACCTGAGCTGTAAACTTCAAATTCAGGTTTTCGGGCAGGATCTGGCTGAAGATCTGCTTTCCTGTCCAGTAGGGTTCTCCATCAGGATCATACCCTGCAGGCTCTGTCAGATTTCGGGCATTGCTCTTCCGGAGAAGATCGTAAGCGTCATGCTTGGAAATGTGGTTTTCAAAGCGTGTCAGCAGGAAAAGCCCTGAAATATGGTCGTGAATTCCGCCTATAATGGGACCTCCGAAACGCGGGGAGAGAATATTTTCCTGAACCTGCATGAGAATCTTTGCCTCAGCTCTGGACTCTTCAGTCTGTAAGGCGTGCATGTTCATTTCATCCCCATCAAAGTCAGCGTTATACGGAGGACATACTGCAGGGTTCAGCCTGAATGTTTTATCCGGGAGCACCTTTACAGAATGGGCCATAATGCTCATCTTGTGCAGAGAGGGCTGCCTGTTAAAGAGAACGGTATCTCCATCCTTCAACTGTCGTTCAACTACCCATCCAAACTCCAGTTTTTCGGCAAGGTCTTCTTTATTCATATTGGTGACTTTTATACGCCTGCCGTCAGAACGCAGCACATAATTTGCTCCGGGGTGTATATCCTCACCATTGCGCACGTAAATCTTGAGCTGCTCTATGTTCCTTGGTGTTACCATAACGGGCAGTGTCAGGGTACGCGCAATGGGCATAGGAACCCCTACCTCATTAATGCTCAGGTTGGGGCCAGGAGAGATTACGGTACGGGCGGAGAAATTAACACGTTTACCTGACAGACTTCCTCTGAAACGTCCTTCCTTACCCTTCAAACGTTGGGAGAGGGTTTTTAAAGGTCTGCCTGACCTGTGTCTTGCCGGAGGTATCCCTGAAACGGAATTGTCAAAGAAAGTTGTAACGTGATACTGAAGGAGTTCCCAGAGATCCTCAATAATGAGTTGAGGGGCGCCTGCTTCCCTGTTTTCCTGGAAACGCTGGTTTATCCTGATAATGTCTACCAGCTTGTGTGTCAGGTCGTCTTCACTGCGTTGCCCGGATTCAAGGGTAATTGAAGGGCGAACCGTAACAGGAGGTACGGGCAGAACTGTAAGAATCATCCACTCAGGTCTTGCATTCATCGGGTCCATTCCGATAACCCGGATATCCTCGTCAGGAATGTTCTCGAAGCGATCCCTTATTTCAGTAGGTGTCAGCTTCTCCCCGTTCTCAAGGTATTCACTGGGTTTTTCGAATTTAATTTCGAGCTGTTCCTCATTGCAGTAAGGACAGGTCTTTACTTTGCTGGCTTCCTTATATGCCTCATTGATCAGATCATCAGGCATATGCCCGATTTCCTCAATGCCTGTAAGGTGATCCAGAAAGTGCTGTTTCTGTGCATGTTCAAGGAGAAGCCTGCTGCATTTCCTGCAGGTTGCCCTGAGGAGTTTTCGGATTACTTTGTTGAAACCTACATGGACTACTGGGGCAACAAGTTCAATGTGCCCGAAGTGCCCTGGACATTCGCCAGCTCTCCCTGAGCAGGTTCTGCAGCGAAGCCCGGGATCAATAACCCCGAGTTTCGTGTCCATAAGCCCCATGTCAATCGGGAATCCGTCATCATCATACGTATCGGCCGTGATAATTGGCGTTGCACTCATCCTACGGATTTCCTTAGGGGACATTAAGCCAAATTTAATAGAAGCAATTCTTTTCGGAATAGGAGGTATGTTTGCCATATCTACCTCACCTCATACCGCATCTTCAAGATTAAGCCTGGGTGCGACTCCCAGTGATTTTATTTCGTCAAGCAGCAGTTTGAATGCGTAGCTCATTTCCACAGGATATATATCCGTGTCAGCCCCGCAGGCTGAACAGAATGAAACATTCCGCTGCTTGTCATACGTTGCAATCATTCCACAGTGAGAGCAGACAAGTTCCACAACTTTATCCGATTCGTCAAGCAGCCTCTCTTTCAACGACATGGCAGCTCCGTGCCCTACCAGCACATCACGCTCCATTTCTCCGAATCTGAGACCACCTTCTCTGGCCCGGCCTTCGGTTGGCTGGCGAGTAAGCACCTGTACAGGCCCGCGTGACCTTGCATGCATCTTGGAAGTAACCATATGGTGCAGTTTCTGATAGAGAATAACCCCCACAAAGACATCTGCCGGAATCATTTTACCTGTCGTTCCATCGTAGAAAACTTCTTTTCCAGTATGGGCAAACCCATGTCTTTTCAGGGCTTCTCTAAGGTCTTCTTCTTTTTCTCCGGAGAAAGCTGTCGCATTTACTCTCCGGCCTTCCATGGAACCTACTTTCCCGCCAATCATTTCCAGAACGTGACCCACAGTCATACGGGAGGGAATTGCATGCGGGTTAATCATCAGGTCAGGGGTTAGACCGGATTCCGTAAATGGCATATCTGCAATCGGGACTTTAAGACCTATAACACCTTTTTGCCCGTGTCTTGAGGCGAATTTATCTCCTATATCAGGAATCCTTTCGTCTCTTACCTTTACCTTTGCAAGTCTCGTTCCGTTAATGGACTCGGTTAAAATTACCGTATCAACAATTCCTTTTTCGTTGGACCGCATGGTGACAGAGCTTTCTCTCCTTTGCTCAACCGCAATCCCGAAATCTGACGGTTCTTCAAGGAATCTTGGAGGACTGGTCTTTCCGATCAGCACGTCGTTAGGTCCGACCGGGGTCTCTGGGTTTACAAGTCCATCGACATCGAGATTAGCATACGCTTCTGCGCTGCGAGCTCCACGGTATTCGGAATCGGGAATCTCGAACTTATCTTCCTGTCCGCCCGGATACCTTCTTTCTTCACCTTCAAAAGTCCTGAGGAAGTGACTTCTCCCGAGACCTCTTTCGACTGAACCTCTGTTAATAACCAGGGCGTCTTCAATATTATATCCTTCATAAGACAGGACTGCAACCACGAAGTTCTGCCCTGCGGGTCTGTCGTCAAAACCTATTGCTTCCGAGGTTCTGGTACTGGTAAGTGCCCTTTGAGGATAGTGAAGGACATGGGCACGAGTATCAGGTCTGAGTTTCTGGTTAGCAGTTGCAACCCCGATACACTGCTTGATCATGGCTGCACCCATAGTGTTACGCGGAGATGAATTGTGTTCCGGATAAGGCACCATTCCCGTAGAAATACCTAATATAAGTTCGGGATCGATCTCCATGTGCGTGTGCTTTGGGGTAATGTCGGCCTCGTAGAGCGCAATATAGGCATTTTCTTCTTCCTCGGCATCGAGATACTCTATACAGCCCTCTTTTACCAGGTCGTCAAAATTGATCTCCTTGTTTTTAATCTTCTCTATGTGATCAGGAGTTACTTTCAGAGCTCCGTTCTCCACAACTAAAAGGGGCCTTCTTGCTCTGCCCATATCAGAGTTTATAATTACTTCTCTTGTGTTATCGTTAAGAGCGACATTTACCTGTCTGGATATGAATCCCTGCCGCCTCATTTTTCTGAGCTCTTCTACAAGCTCTGCAGGGTTATCATGGGTCCCGACAAGCTCCCCGTTTATGAATACTTTTGCTTTAGTCATTTGACATCGACCCCTCAATCATCGTACATAGATCCGAGATCTTCCATATCTGAATAATCGTAGAATTCATCATCTTTATATTTGGTTTCGATTTCTGAAGGCTCTTCAAACTCTTCTACAATCTCTTCTCCGAACTCGTCAAGTAGGGTTTCCTTCAGCTTGGCAGGAAGTTCGGGTACTTTTACAACCACACGCTCGACATTCAGGTCGTAGAGTATTTTCTTCACGCTATCGGTATCTTCTATTCCTGTTGAAAGCTCAACCATTTCGGCAAAGTTTTTCACCAGTCCACAGTTCGGGCCTTCAGGAGTTTCCGAGGGACAGAGTCTTCCCCACTGGGTTGCGTGCAGGTCTCTTGCCTCGAAGTGAGGCTGGGCACGTGAAAGCGGAGATATTACACGGCGCAGGTGGGAGAGCGTTGAGATATAGTCGTTCCTATCAAGGAGCTGGGATACACCTGTTCTTCCTCCAACCCAGTTTCCGGTTGCGAGAGGGTGCTGCAGGCGGTCAGTGAGCACATCTGCCCTTACTATTGTGGCGACGTTCAGTTCCCTGTTCCTCATGTTTGCGCGCTCCAGCTGGAACTTTATGTCTCTTGCAAGTCTGTTGAAAGATACTCTAAAAAGGTCTTCCATCAGGTCACCTGCAAGTTTCAGTCTTTTGTTTGCATAATGGTCTTTGTCGTCTTCCGCACGCTTGCCAAGTGCCAGCTCAAAACAGGATTCAGCCATTCTTGCCAGGAAGTGAGCTTTGGAGACCCGGTCCCTCATATCGTTTCCAAGATGTGGGAACAGGTACCTGTCAATAACGTAATTTGCTCTTTTTATCTGGTATTCCTTGGCCTGGCCTGCAGCAACCCTTGCTCCTATTTTCTCGATTGCTTCTTCCTGGGTTTCGACTTCGGCTTCTTCCAGGTTCTCCAACATAAACTTGATAATTTCGGGATCACTTGAAACTGCATTTACGATATCTTCGTCAGTTACTACCCCAAGCGCTCTCATAAGGGTAATGAAAAATACCCGGCCTGAGATAGAAGGGAAAGAAACCTCAAGCAGGGATTTTCTTCCTCTTTCCACGATCACGAGCGCTCTGTATCCGCGTCTCTGGGAGAAAACCTTTGCAACCTCTATAGTATCGCCGTACCTCTCACCATATTCTACAAGAATCTTATTAGGAGCGAGGTCCTCAAGGGTCATAACCACCCTTTCGGTACCGCCGATAATGAAGTATCCCCCTGGGTCAAGTGGGTCTTCCCCATAGCGGATTTTTTCACTTTCGCTAAGCCCTGGAAGGTTACAGATCTTGGATTTGACCATGATCGGAAGCTGTCCTATTTTTGACTCCATTACCTCGGATTCAACCCCGTCTTTTACCACGCTCATCTCAAGATAAAGAGGGCCTGAGTACGAGAGGTTCCTGAGCCTTGCCTCGTTGGGATAAAGTTTTTCAATTGCCCCGTCAGCTTCCTTTACCACAGGATGCTCTACCCGTATCTTGCCGAGTTTCAGGTAGGTGTCCTCGATATCGGTTTCTATTATTCTTTGTTCATCTATGATCTTTTGCAGCCCGTAATCTATAAACTTATTGAATGAATCTATATGGTGCTGCACTATCTTGTCCCGTGTAAAATAAGCCTGCGACAGTATACTGGTTTCTATTACGATGATAGCACCCTCTTTGCTTTGTTATAATGAGAATCAAGAAGTTTTGATCTTCTGATCGGTATGCGGTTGTTAAATTTTTCCGTATGATGGTGCATGGAATTCAAAAAACATTCCTTAAAGAGTACATGAGATCATGCAAGCGGTCTACTCCCCTCCGCTTACTCGATCACAAGTCTGTAATACTCTGCCTCCCCCGCAGTTTGACTTTTTCTTGTGATTTTCACTACGTCTCCGACGGCAGCTCCTATTTCCTTAATAATAGGATCCTGCACTTTAATTTTCGGAAGTTGTTCCTTTTCAATTGAATACTTGCTTAAAACAGACTTTAACTCGCCCTCAGACATGATTTCATGTTTAGGGACCAACTCATGGTCGAGCAGGCTGAATTTTGTCAAATCCTTTCCTCCAAAAATAAAGTATTAAAAAAATTTGATTAAATTTTCCAGCGAATGGCCTTTCCGCCGGTATAATAAAGAGTATGGCGGGCCCGTAGGGATTTGAACCCTAGGCCGACTGGTTAAAAGCCAGTCGCTCTGCCTGACTGAGCTACGGGCCCAGTTGCTTTTTCTACTTTACTGATTTACACCTTTTTCGTGCTGTCCTGCTGCCCCGCTGCCTCAGGGAGCACCTCTCACACCGATGCAACCCTCTAATTATAGCTATTCTATAAATAGTTTCTGGTGAGATAATTTTTTCTCCCTCGATTTCTATGAATTTATGCTAAATTTCTTTCTTACTTCCAGGATTTTTCGAGATATTTTCCTGATTTTGCTGGAAATCTATATGTACGATAATTTCCATTTTTTTTAAAGTAAGGCCAAAAACTAATTTATCTCTCCATAAATGCGGGTAAACGGAGACATTTGCCCCGATTCTAAATAACGTCCCGATCTCCCGTCAGTCAACCTTTCCAAAAATAAAACCATTAGACTTATATTAATGCTTCTAAAACCTAAACAATTTTTAAAAATTTAAGTAGAATAATTAATTCTTAGTCAAATAATTAATTTCTAGCCTTGCTGCCCGAGTTCCGCAAACCTTTTGAGAAAAGGTTTGAGCGCAAACCCCTAGTAACGGCGTGGTCAAGTGGCGCAACAATTGGTGATCAACCAGCGCAATGGTTATGCTTGAGCGAAAACGATGAGAAGGCTTGGTTTTGGGTAGCATGATTCATTGGTGAGACCTTAGTGCTCTCTTTAAACATTTATCTTTGGGCCAAGCAATTCGACAAAGGCTCTTAACCAGGCAGGGTGGTTTGTCCAGGCTTGAGCTGTTACCAGATTTTTATCCGTAATTACGGGTTCAGACTGCCAATCAGCACCTGCTAGCCGGCATTCTGCAGCACATGCCGGATATGATGTTACCCGATAGCCTTCCAGAACCTTAGCGGCTGCCAGAAGTTGCAGGCCATGGCAAATGGCTGCTACAGGCTTGCCAGCCGTAAAGAAATCCTGTACGAGTTCAAGGGTATCATCATACATACGGATGTATTCAGGAGCTCTGCCACCCGGAACAACAAGACCTTCATATTCATTCGCATTTACTTTAGCAGCGGGTACATCTACTGGAATACGATTCCCGGGAAGCTCAATATAGGTATCGAGCGTAGTAAAGTCATGTACGACCAATTGCAGCATGTCACCGGCTTTTTTATTGGGTGCCGATATGTCCACCTTGTAGCCCAGCATCTGGAGTGATTGCTGAGGTACCTTAACCTCATAATCCTCAGCGCAATCCCCTGTTAAGATAAGGATTTTCTTTGACATATGTTCCCCCCTTGCAGTTTTACCAATTTCTGAACTATAAAGTTTTTTCCACAATAACCTGCTCAGTTCAAAAATCAGTGACCTAATTAAATGCAACATCATTACATGAAATGCATAATTTTACACATGGTAATGATGTAAAATGTAAGTACAATAACAATAGACTTTAACATTATTAATTTTTTCTATATATAATCTTTCTCTGCCAATTTAAGCAATTCTAACAAATAATGAGTATCCTGATACCCCACATATATCAGAAATAAGCCTGGAGGAATTGGTAATTGACCGTTTGACCATAATCAGGTTAGAAAAGTAAAGTTTTCTGGAGATCTCAAAGGCTCCTGATAAGTTTCCTGCTGCTTCTCTGCTACCGAGAACTCAATAATAAACTCAGTTCCGGAGGTCCTGTTCAATTCGAGTACTCCATCTAGCTGGTCTACCAGGATAGTTACCAGCTGTATCCCTAATGTGTCGGAATCTTCTATATTAAGGCTCTCAGGTATACCTGCTCCGTTGTCTGAAATGGTTAGAATGTAATTTTTACTTTTGTGCCCTTCATTTTTGCCTTCGATCTTATCGTTCTCGAATTTTCGATTCTCTTCCCTAGAAAGCTTAATCCGAATTTCTCCAGATTTTTTGCTTGGAAATGCGTGTTTGAGGGAGTTTGATACAAGTTCGTTGACAACCATTCCTAAAGGAACTGCGGTATCCATGTCAAAAAAAGTATTTTCCTCGATTTCCAGACACAGATTGATTCCTGAGGTTCCGACACTATAACACCTGAAGAGATCCTCGGTCAGCTTCTGCAGGTATGTTCCGAAATTAAGTGTGCTGACCTCTCGCGATCCATAAAGCTCTTCATGAATAAGAGCCATAGAAATAACCCTATTCTGGCTATCCTTGAATGCTGCAAGGACTTTTGAAGTGTCATAGCTGTCACTACCAGCGAATTTCTCAGCCTGGAGATCGAGCAGGGATGAGATGACCTGCAAGTTATTTTTTATCCGATGGTGAATTTCTTTTTTACGAGCTTCTTCAATCCTTTTTAGTACATTTTCAGCCTTTTTCCTTTCCGTGATATCTTTCATTATCCCGAAGACTTTATTTGTGAGATAATTTCCTTTTTGAAGGCAAACAACATGTTCCTCGATATGGATATATTCTCCGTCCTTCCTTCTAAAACGATATTCCAGGTGGAAATTTCTCTTATTTTCAGCGTTCTTTATGTTCTGGGTGCAATCATTCATCTTCTGGTTCCAGACTCTAATCTGGTCGTCAGGGTGGACATTATTTATCCATAGTTCAATCCCGATATTCATCAGTTCTTCCTGAGTATATCCCGTGACCTTTTCTATGGCACCTGCCCAGTAAATTCTACCATCCTCAGTATCGTATTCGTATATGAGCTGCCCTGTCTGCTCCGCAATTATACGATACCTTTCCTCACTTCTCTGAAGCCTCTCTTCGGCTTTTTTGCTCTCGGTTATATCTCTGGCAATTATCGAGACTGCTGCAAGCTCTCCGGAGATGTCAAAAATCGGGGAAAGGGTCATTGACACATCTATAATCCTGCCGTCTTTTCTTAACCGTGAAGTTTCATACTGATGAACCTTTTCTCCCCGCTTAACCATCTCAACTAATCTTTTTGATTCATTATTCAGTGCAGACGGTATTAAGAAATTTGCGGGCTTGCCCAAAGTTTCCTCAGCCGAATACCTATAGATCTGCTCTGCCCCTTTATTCCAGCTTGTAATAATTCCTTCAAGCGATTTTGTTATAATAGCATCATTTGACGATTCCACAACATTTGCTAAGTTCTTGATTTTTTCCTCGGATTTTTTACGTTCAATGGAATACTGGATAGAACGTATCAGTAATTTTCCGTCTACCTGCCCTTTGACCAAGTAGTCCTGAGCACCCTGCTTTACGGCATTGATTCCGATTCTTTCATCATTCATACCTGTCAGGATTATGATGGGAATTCGTGAGTTCCTTGCATGAATCTCAAGAAAAGTGTCAATACCATCGCTGTCCGGTAATCCCAGGTCGGTTAGTATTACATCAAACGAGTTCTCTTTAAGAAGATTCAAACCTTCGTTTAAGGTTACAGCATTTTTAAGCTCATACGGAAAGCTAGAGAATTCTTCGAGCATATCTTCAATTAAACCTGCATCCCCGGGGTTGTCCTCAACAAGTAAGATCTCAATCTTCTTATCCATATCCAAGCGACCTATCAGGGGTTAATTTTATCTCATTTCGACGGCAGTTTTACAATCTCAAGCCAGAAGCTTTCTATGGATTTAACTACTTTTATAAATTGATCAAAGTCAACAGGTTTGATAATGTATGCATTGGCTTGGAGATTATAAGATCTCAGTATGTCCTCTTCGGCTTTTGAAGTCGTTAAAACCACAATAGGTATGTTTTTAAGTTCATCGTCGCTTTTCACTTCCTCAAGAACCTCGCGCCCATCTTTTTTTGGTAAATTTAAATCCAGAAGTATTATATCAGGGCGTGGAGATTCTGAGAATTGTCCTTCGCCACGTAAAAAAGCGATTGCCTCTTCTCCATCTTCTACAATATGAAGAGTATTCCCGATTTTCGCATCTTCGAAAACTTCTTCAATTAAGCCTATATCTCCTTTACTGTCCTCCACTAAGAGTATTTCTACGGATTTAGATATGGTCCGGGTTCTCATTTTTATGACCTTCCTGGCTATGAATATAAATTCGAAATTTCCTTAAAATATTTTTAAGTTTCGAATAAGACTTTTGAGGCTCAAAGGCTGTTCTAAATTTCATTTTTCTGTTATAAAGTCTCTATCATGAAAGTTCACAGGAATTATGGGCAGAGTGAAGTAAAAGACTGAACCTTCACCTGGAACAGATTCTACCCAAATACGTCCTCCATGTCTCTCTACAATTTTTTTACATATTGAAAGGCCTATGCCTGTCCCTGGATATTCTTCTCTTTTATTAAGTCTTTTAAAAACCTCAAAGATTCTATCCGAGAATTTGGCTTCAATTCCGATTCCGTTATCTTTTACTGAAAATAACCATTCATTGGCTTTTTTCTTTGCAGAAATCTCGATTTCGGGGGTTTTTTCGCTGTGAAACTTTATAGCGTTGCTGATCAGGTTCTGGAATACCTGAGCTAACTGGGTAGAGTCTGCCATTATCACAGGTAGATTACCATAAGATATACTGGCTTTATTTTCTTTTATGGGTATCTCTAAATTAAAAATTACCTGATCCAGGAGAGATTCGCAGTCTGTGGGTTCGAATTCTCTGGCTCTGGTGGTTACTCTTGAGAACTCCAGAAGGTCGTTTATCAGGTTTTGCATGCGGGAAGCCCCGTCAACGGCAAAATAAATATATTTATCTGCCTTCTCGTCGAGTTTTCCCTGGTATTTTCTCTGCAAAAGTTGCAGGTAGCTTGCTATCATTCTCAAGGGTTCCTGCAAGTCATGGGAAGATACGTATGCAAATTGTTCCAGTTCTGCATTTGAGCGAGCAAGTTCTTCTAATTTCAATTTTAGCAATTGCTCTGCCTTTTTCAGCTCAGTAATATTACGGGCTGCAGCAAAAACTCCAATAACTTCACCAGCCTCATCTCGGTAAACTGACGCATTATACAGAACCGGTGTAACATCTCCAGTCCTGTGCTGAATCGCAAGCTCATAGTCCTGTACCAGCCCTTCTCTAAACACCTGCTGGTACCCTTCGCTGGCCTTTTCAGGCTCAGTGAAATAATCCGAGAAGTCTGTTCCGATTAACTCGTTCCTGGAGTACCCTGTAACCAGTTCTGTAGCTCTGTTCACATCGGTTATTTTTCCGTCTGACCCGATAGTGACAAGGGGATCCAGACTGGCTTCAAGAAGGCTGCGGTTGTAGATATTTGATAGCCTCAGAGCTTCTTCTGTTTTCTTCTGTTCAGTAACATCACGTGCAGCTGCAAAAATCCCAATAACTTCACCAGCCTCGTTCCGATAAACCGATGCATTATACAGAACTGAAGTTATGTTTCCATTTCGATGCCGAATCTCCAGTGGATAATTTCGCACTAATCCTTCCTGGAAAACCCGCTGATAACCTTCCCTGGCTTTTTCAGGCTCGGTGAAGTAGTCCGAAAAATCTGTTCCAATTAACTCTTTACGGGAATAGCCTGTAACGATCTCTGTGGAATTATTCACATCAGTAATTTTACCATCCGGACTAATAGTTACAAAGGGATCTATACTGGCTTCTATAAGGCTACGATTATAGGCATTAGCCAGTTTTAACGCTTCTTCAGCTTTTTTCTGCTCAGTAATATCCTGAACTGTTCCCCTCATCCGAACAGGGATATGCTCTTCGTTAAAAATAACTTCAGCCTGTTCATGTACTATACGCTCTTCTCCACTAGCTAGGATAATCCGGTGATCAATACTGTAGGGTTTTCCATTTAAAGCTTCTTTAACAGCATTATCTACATATTCCCTGTCCTCTGGATGCACATAACTCAAAAATGAATCGTAAGTTGTTCCAAACTCCTGAGGGGTGCGTCCAAAAATTCGGTAAATCTCATCAGACCAGTATAATTCGTTATTTACTATATTCCAGTTCCAGTTTCCAAGGTGAGCCATTTTCTGAGCTTCAGCAAGGTCTTCTTCACTTTTTTTCAATAATTTATAAGCTTTCTCGAGCTGCTCCTTATGCTTTTTTAACTCCGTTTCAGCGCGTTTCTGCTCGGTAACATCAATGCTCATCTTGAGGATCATGGGCGAACCGTCAATATCGGTGAATGGAAAGGCATGGCAATCAGCTACGCTCCCGTCAGGGAGGTTGCTTTCCCAATGTTGGGGCTGACCGGTTTCAATCACTTTATATATTTCACAGAATTCACAGGGCCTGGTGCGCCCATAACAATACTCGTAGCAGTGTCGGTTGCTGGATTCCCCAAATTTTTCACGGAAGCTGCGATTGGCAAAGGCGACGTGATAGTCAGGTGTCATCAGGGATATCATTGCCGGCAGAGTCTCAAGTACGTCAAAGAGTCGCTGTCGCTCTGCCTGAACCGCCGCTTGTGCCTGTTTGATTTCAGTTATATCAATACCCATCTCCATAACGAGTGTAGAACCATCGGAATCTTTAAACGGATAGTCGTAGACGTCGTAATTGCGGCCGTCCGGACCGATCCACTCCCAGCGATGAGGCGCGCCTGTTTTGAACACCTTGCAGGTTTCGCAGTTCTCGCAGGGCTCGGTACGCTGGAAAAGATATTCGTAGCAACGCCGGCCTTCAGATTTGCCAAAGCGCTCCTCGAAGAAACGATTTGCAAACGGTACATGGTAATCAGGTGAGATCAGTACTATGTAAGCCGGTAGCATGTCCAGCACATTATTCAATCGCTCCCGTTCAGCTTGCACAGCCTCGGTAACCTTACGACGCGCTTCACTCTCGCGCAGCGCCTCCTCGGCCTGCTTGCGTTTTGTAATATCTCTTAAGATTACTGCAAACTTCCCTTTCTCAGGGCTGAATATGTAACTGTCAAGGTATCTATCCAGCTCCTGGCTAAAAATCTCAATATGTGTTGGCTTACCTGAGAGCGCCACTTCACCACACTTTTCGATGAGCGGGTAGTTTGGGTTATGCAGCATTTCCCGTATAGTCCTGCCCAATAGCTCTTCTCTTTTTAAACCAGTTTGAGGCTCAAAAGCAGGATTTACATCAAGGAAACGATAGTCACAAGGCGTACCATCCTTGTCATAAATAGACTCTCCAAGGAAGAAACCCTCTGTCATATTTGTGAAAAGCATCCTGTATTGCTTTTCACTTTCATTCAATGCTTCATAAGCCTCCTGGAGTTCTTCCGTCTGAGCCTGCAATTCTTCGGATTGTGCCTGAAGATTCTCGTATGCGTCACGCAAAGTCTCCTCAGCCTGCTTGCGTTCATTAATGTCACGGGCAACATGCACGCTTCCTATAATTTTTCCTTCTGAGTTGTGAAGCGGCGAGACGCTAACTATAAAATAACCACCCAGGTTGTCTTCATAAAGCTCAACTGTATGTTCAAGCCCATCCTCAAGCAGCCGCCTGTGAGGACAAAAAGAAGGCGGCTCATCCATCCCATGCACTGCCTGATAGCAGGTCAAGCCTTTACACTCTTCCGGAGCCATCCCCAATCTTTTTGCCATTGCCTGGTTTGCACGAATAATCCTGTATTCATTGTCAAGTATGGCTATAAGGTCTGGCACGGTATCAAAAGTAGATCCCCAGTGCTGCGTGGCTTGAAAGGCTTTTTCTTCTTCCTTTTTGCGCCTGGAGC
Source organism: Methanosarcina flavescens (assembly GCF_001304615.2). Lineage (NCBI taxonomy): Archaea > Methanobacteriati > Methanobacteriota > Methanomicrobia > Methanosarcinales > Methanosarcinaceae > Methanosarcina > Methanosarcina flavescens. Next base: position 2,602,892 of record NZ_CP032683.1, read on the forward strand.
TCTTAATCTGCTCCCATGTTCCTTCTTTTTTAACAAGAGCGAACTGATGGTTAATGACTACGTCAATGATGTCGGTTGCGGTGCATTTATCGAGAGAATAAGCGCATAGAGCCATCATCCGGCAGTTGCCAATTGTATTATCTATCTGTTCCTCATACTCGACAAACTCGTTCCAGTGTTCTCTTTCCAGCCAAAATAGGTTTCCATTCGATCTCAGGCCGTCATAACCTTTAGCAAGAGCTTTATCAAGTTTTTCAATCCAGCCGTTAAGTACTCTTTGAGGGTCGAAAATCCCGTCTATCACATACCATCTGTCATAGGAAATAATCTCAATCTGCCCTTTCTCCAGGTAAACATCAATCTCTGGAACAGCTCTCCCAAGCGCTTTTTTTGCCTCTTCAACTTCAAGGGGCTGTGAAGTAACCCACATACAAAATTCGTTATTTTCCAGCCCTGTTTTGAAGTAGGGAACAAGTATGTCAATCAAATCCTGTTTTGTCTGGTAAAATTGGCAGAAGTGTGTCCCCCAGGGCACTTCGCCAACAATGTCAATTCCAGATTTTCTCAAGCCTTTTTTCATTCCAACCCTCTTCCCGTTATTAAAAACTTTAAAAATCCATACTTGTAATCTTTCTCAGGTTCCAGAGCCTGACATCAAAATCTCCTATTTGTAATGCTCAGCTTTTTAGCTTACCCCTGGCAGGGATTTTAGCCTTAGAGTAATTCTCGTATTCCATATCCCCATTATTCACTAAACCATGTAAGTCGACTTTACGCAGGTGCCTGGGAAACTCTATGAGCCCTGTAGCTTAATTTAATGTGGTTTCTCATTAAAAGTGAATTCAGGCATTCTACAAATAACAAATTGATTTTTGTTTAAACATGTCTATAAGATAAATTTTTACTATTATATCCTTTGTGATTTTTTGAGTTATAAAACTGTCTGTAATAAATATTTAAACATATATATATACATATTTTTCATTGGAAGTTATTGAGAATAAAGCGCAGTAAACAAAAGGAAGTAAAATAAGTAATTGTTAAGTTTCGCAAAAATTATTATATTCTAAAAAGACGTGCAGCCAAAAATAAAACGAAATTTAAAAATAAAATGCAGTAATTCGCACTGCATTTTTAGCACCGCAGTTATATTACAGCAGAAATTACTCTCTTTTACTTTTCAAATTACGTTCCGCACTCCCAGCCGCTCATGTAGCATACCTGGGCATCTGTGAGTTCGTCGATGCTTATGCCCATTGATTCGAGTTTCATTCTGGCTACATAATTATCGAGTTCCTGGGGTACCCTGTGGACTCCGTTCGGAAGTTTGTTTTCGGCAATATAGCGTACACAGAGAGCCTGGTTTGCAAAGCTCATATCCATGACCTCGGCGGGGTGGCCGTCGCCGGCAGCGAGGTTAACCAGCCTGCCTTCGGCTATGACATTTATGCGCTTGTCGCCGATATCGTATTCTTTTATGTTGTTTCTTACTGTTCGGACGGTTTTTGCGAGGGAAGTAAGGGCTTCCATATCGATTTCCACGTTGAAATGGCCGGAGTTTGCAAGGATTGCTCCATCAGGCATGGATTTGAAATGTTCGGCTGTGAGGATATCGCGGTTTCCGGTAGTGGTTACGAAAATATCTCCTAGTTTAGCGGCGTCAGACATTTTCATGACTCTGTAGCCGTCCATCCTGGCTTCGAGGGCTCTTATGGGATCAACTTCGGTAACGATTACGCTTGCTCCTAGACCTGCTGCCCGCATTGCAACTCCACGCCCGCACCAGCCGTAGCCTGCAACAACAACGTTTTTGCCTGCAACCAGGAGGTTTGTAGTCCTGTTAATTCCGTCCCAGGCTGACTGGCCTGTCCCGTAGCGGTTATCAAAAAGGTATTTGGTCATGGCATCGTTTACTGCAATTACCGGCATTTTCAGGGCGCCTTCCTTTTCCATAGCATGAAGCCTGTGCACGCCGGTAGTTGTTTCCTCGCAGCCGCCAAGGATATTCGGAAGCAGGTCGGTTCTTTCCTTGTGTAATTTAAATATGAGGTCTGCCCCATCATCAATGGTGATATCGGGTTTGGAATCCAGGACACGGTCAATCGCTTCATAATATTCCTGGCTTCCTACTCCGTATCTTGCAAAACAGCTTATATTCTTGCGTGTGCCAAGGGCAAGGGCCACATCGTCCTGCGTGCTCAGGGGATTGCAGCCTGTAATTGATACCTCCGCACCGCCAGCAGCCAGGGTCTCTACAAGGACTGCGGTTTTCGCTTCTACATGCAGTGCCATTCCTACTTTCAGCCCTTTCAGGGGTTTTTCTTCCTCAAACTTTTCCCTGATGATAGCAAGCACAGGCATGTGGTTCCTTGCCCAATCCATTTTCATGTTTCCGGATTCTATGAGTTCTTTTTCATTCATGGTGATCCCGTAATATAGATAGGCGATTAAATTCGATTTTTATTAGGATGAATATAAAGTTGAATATAAGGTCAATTTATTCTCGTGGTCTCAGGTATTACCTTTCCGTGTAATTTAAATCATTCCCCGAGTACGGGTTTCTCAGGCATTTGCCCTTGCGATAAGCTCTTCTGCGGCTTTTTGAGTTTCTTCCAGCACCTTCTGCTCGTCGAAAGCCAGTACCCTGTAATCGTCCATAAGGACTTTTCCATCCACAATTGTTGTCCTTACATCGCTGCCTCTTGCAGAGTACACAAGGTGGGAATGAACATCAAAGCAGGGAGTAAGATGCGGTTTTTTCATATCCACAACAATCAGGTCCGCTTTCTTTCCAACTTTCAACATGCCGGCTTCCATGCCAAGGGCTTTTGCCCCATTTACAGTACCCATTTCAAGTACCTGCCGTGCAGGAAGGGCAGTCGGACTGAAAGTGTTGACTTTATGCAGGAGGGCAGCAATTTTCATTTCCTCAAAAAGATCAAGGTTATTATTTGAGGCGCAGCCGTCCGTGCCAAGGCTTACATTTACCCCTTTTTCGAGCATTTTATGGACAGGTGCAATCCCTGAAGCCAACTTCATATTACTTATGACGTTATGGGAGACATTCACCCCTCTTTTTCTCAGAATTTCTATATCCCCATCCGAAAGCCAGACACAGTGGGCAGCAAGCACATCAGGCCCGAAAAACCCTATGTCCTCCAGAAGGTGCACCGAACATTTTCCGTACCTTTCTTTCATGGCAAGGAGTTCGGCTTCCGTCTCAAGGAGATGAATATGAATGCCTGCTCTGTCCCTGCTAGCTTCCTCCCTGACCTTTGCAAGAAATTCCTCAGAACAGGTGTTCGGAGCATGGGGCCCATACATGGTTTTTATCCTGCCTTCAGCAGCCCCCTGCCAGGCTCGAACAAAGCGCTTTCCTTCCTTAAGGTCGGTTTCTCCTTTTTCTTCGTTCCAGAGCTCTATTAACCCGTGACAGAGTGAAGCCCGAAGCCCTGATATCTCAACAGCTTTTGCGGTTTCGTCCATATAGAAATACATATCTGCAAAAGCAGTTGTCCCTGACCTGATCATCTCCAGACAGGCAAGCAGGCTGCCTTTGTAAACATCTTCTGCAGTTAGCTTTGCCTCGACAGGCCAGATATGCCCCTCAAGCCAGTCTGCAAGCTGCAAATCATCAGCATAACCCCGAAATAGCGTCATTGCAGCGTGAGTATGCGTATTTACAAGCCCGGGCATTACTACCGAATGTTTTGCGTCAATTACGGTGTCAGCACTTTCGTCGGTCTTTTCCCCGATTTCCGTAATCTTTCCGTCTTCAATGACAACGGTTCCGTTTTTGAGGTCTCCCTTTTCAGGGTCCATAGTCAGAACATAAGCATTTTTTATAATTATATCAGCCATTTGATCAGATCCGTCAGGTAATAAGTGGGGTTGTTAAATTAATTTCAGCTTAAAAAGTACTCTCTGAAATTGAGAGTTAATGTAACTAAGAGGTAATTGGAATTAAAAGGTAGTGGAATTAAGAGATTATCCTAAAAAAAGTTGTCCTGAGGATTCTGCTAAAATCCTATGAAAAAAGAAATTACGAATTCTTGAGAAAATTATAAATTTTTGAGAGAACAGGATTTTTGTAACTATAGTTCGTTATTAATCAATTCCGGTTTCAAGTTTCAGCGCTTCAAGATAAAGGCGCATGATTTTCAGCCTTTCTTCAGCAATCTTCTTTGCCGTATCGGTATTTAGCTTCTCAGGAATCGTGAAAGGTTTATACTTCATATATTCATTAAAGCCTTCAATTGGGTCTTCAATATACACAGTTCTTTTTGAACTCCCCTTATCCAGCCCTGTTGCGTGTTTCAGCATTCTCAAAGCGCCCATTGAAAGAACAGCCCTGAAGATTCCCACTGCTCCGAGGGCGTCAAGACGGTCGGCATCCTGCAAGATCCGAGCCTCGAGAGACTCCGGAATCTCTCCTGCACTGAAGCGGTGGGTCAGGATGCAGCTCTTAACTGCTTCAATAACCTCTTTTCCCAGCCCTGCTTTTGAGAGGAATTCTGAGGCTATCTCGGCACTGTATACGGCATGGTCCCCTCCTTCTTCATGTTCCTTAATTACGCCGACATCATGGAGAAGAGCTGCAAGCTGAAGGACGAGAGGATTTCCCCCTTCTACTTTCTGGATCTCAAGGCAAAGGGCTTCTACCCGGTTTATATGTGACATATCGTGGGAACTGGGTTCTCCTTCAAGAAAAGAGGCCACAAATTCCCTCGTTTTTTCTATCAGGTCCATGTTCAGTATTCCACTTCTGCAGCCATGGCTTTAAGGTTTTCCTGAATCTCGGAAATCGCTTCGGAGAGGACTCTTTTATTTTCATAGGTCGTGATTAACTTCACAAGTTCTTCTTTCCTCTCCTTTTTCAGTTCCACTCCTAGCTTGATCATGTTATCAAGTGCCCGCGTGAGATTGTCAACTATCGAAATCGTAGCTGTCCTTGAAGTCCGTGAGAAAGGGTTCAGGTCGATGGTTATAACGGTCTTTCCCATTTCCACGAGTTTCTCACAGCGGTCTCCGTCTTCCAGCGGGACGAGCACCACATCTGCGGAGTAAATCCCCCTGCTATCTACCAGCCGCCTATCGTGAGAGAGTTCAAGGGTAGCATCTGGATTTTTCCCAAGTACCTCGGAAGCCCCATTGGCTTTAAGCTGTTCTATAATAAGGTGCACCCTTGTCTCTGTCCTATGAAAGAGATTCACCTCAAGTTTTGCCCCCGTAACATCCGCAAGAGCTACAACTTTATCAGGAGCAAGGGCTGCGACATTACCGTTTACAGAAATTACAGGGTTCTTTGCCAGAAGCAGGGCTGCAACTGCCGCCCTTTCAGCATACAGTGCAGACTTGGTACTTCGCTCGCCTATGAGGTAATCAAAGCTTTCACCTCTTCCCTGGGCAATCAGCCCCTGAATGCTTGTAATTCCCATTTTTACCCCGGCTGCAACCTTTTCGCGAGCAAGCAGGGACTCATACCTCGGGTGGTCTTTGGGTATCTCGGTCATAACGGTCGCTTACCTTTTTTATTTTAGTTTCTTGTACTTTTTTACTTACTACTTCAAATCTGTAAATGAAATTCTCCAGCTCAATGTAATTGCCTGAGTTCAATATAATTGCCTGATATTTCGAGGCACTGCGTGAGGAGTCAAACAAGTACCCAGATAATCATGCAAATAATCAATTCAATATGCAAATCAATTCAGTAAATTCAGTACACGCAAATATTTACTCTAATAAACCTTCAGAACTGTGTGTCATTTATTTGATTCAAGTTTTCTATTTCTATTCTATTTAAGCTGTAGGGGAATCAGTTAAGTAGCAGATTTTCTGCAAATTCTTTTTTGCAAATATTTTTTGTAAAGATTTTGAAATTTCCTGATCTACATGAAACTGCTTTTCCTGATCTGCATGAAACTGCTTTTCCTGGGTTCACTCATTCATTAACTTCGGCACACAGGTACTTATGCCGTATTCCAGCACCTGCCCGAATTCCTGAAGGGCTTCGTAGAGAGGGAATTCATGGGAGTAAGGGGCAATTGCAAAAACCGTGTCCCCAAGCATTGCCTGGGAAGCAAATCCTCCACTTGCGTTTGCAGCTTCGATCACATCTTTTGTTCTGCTGCTCATAAGGCCTGTTTTGCTGGCAAACGTTTTAGCCTGTTGCATGAAATTCTCAAGCGTGGGCTTTTTAAGCAGCTCGGACATGGCTGCTTTCCCTGCACTGTTAATTCTTGTGGTTGCGGCTTCATCCCTCAGAACCAAATCGGTAGAGATCTCGCCAAGTACAATACAGAAAACCCTGGCTTCAGGAGCCGGAATCCTGTCCACAAGCCCGTATTCGGGGCCACCCGGCTGCAGCCTGATTACCACTCCACCGCTGGACTGGGCAGCAATATCCCCAAGCCCGCTGTGGTTGACAACTTCAGCTACGTGGGCGTATTCAGTCAGGCTCTTTACGGTCTGGTTAAGGGAAAGTGCCCTGTTGAGGGCATAGGCTGTACCGAGAGCTCCTGCACCTGATGCTCCGAATCCGCACCCGGTTGGAATTTCTGCCCAGCTCTTTATCCTTACAGGTACGTCAGTCATAATCTCTACGACTGTACGGCTGGTTTTGCCTTCAACCCTTTTTCCGTTAAGGAAAATCTCGGTCTCTTCTACAGACCTCCCTACCTCTACTTCGGTGGTGACGCCCCCATTCAGGACGATTCCGCAGCCTGTAGAACCCTTACGATGAGGATTTTCGTGTTCGTGGATCTGGAAAAAACCTGTAATATGTCCCGGAGCATAGGCTTTTGCCAGAAAGTTTGCTTCTTCACTCTCATATGTATACATGGAAAGCGCCTTTTTTACAATTTCAATCATTTTTTCAAAGTTCGTTCCTGTTTTGCAAAGTGTTTTGTAGAATACATCCGGGTCTTTGTGAAATATTCCGGAGTACTCGGCAATACCAGGGATGTTTGTTTTTATCAGAGCATTTACTTCACGAGAGTTTTTGTTTTAATAGTTCAGCTACTTCTTCAAGGATATAGGCTGCAAGTTTGCGTTTATTCCCGCTTACATGCCTGTGTTCGCTTTTTTTCCTTCCAACCAGGTACAGTTCATTTTCTTCGGTGCCCATTCCACCTTTTGCAACGTCGTTTGCTGCGATCAGGTCCAGTTTTGAGGCTTTAAGGGTTGAGCCTGCCCTCTTTAATAATTCCTGCTTTTCAACCCCGGTTTCAGCCTTGAAGCCTACAATTATAAGGTCAGGATACTTCTCACGACATTCTTTTATCAGCTTGCGGGTAGGTTTCAACCTCAAAACAAGTTCTCCTCCCGATTTGATCTTTTCGGGAGAAGGCTCGGCTGTATAATCCGCAATCGCTGCCGAACTGATCAGGACATCGTATCCGTTTTCAAGCTCCAGGAGCACAGCCTCAGTCATCTCAGCAGCGCTTTCTGCAAAAATTTCCCTGATTCCCGCAAATCCGAGCCTGTCCCGATGAACAAGGGTTACATCAGCTCCATTGCGGTATGCCTCAAGGGCAAGCTCCTTTCCTGTTTTGCCTGAAGCCCGGTTCGTCAGAATGCGGATAGGGTCGATGCTTTCGGCTGTTGAGCCACTTGTGATGATTATCTTCCGGTTCTCAAGGGTTTTGCTTCCCAGTATCCTTTCTACTTCGAGCACGATTTCTTCATTTGCTGCAATTTTTGCGACGCCTTCTTCCAGCCTTGGGCCTACGATCTGGATACCCCAGCTATTCAGTTTCACCAGATTCTCAGCTACAGCCGGATGCCTGAACATGGATTCATGCATCGCAGGAACTACCATCACAGGCACACCAGAGCCAAGGGCAGTTGTTGCAAAGGAGGTTACAGGGGTATCGTCTATCCCGAATGCGATTTTTCCTACAGTGTTTGCTGTTGCAGGGGCTATAAGGAGAAGGTCTGCTCTTCCTTTGAGCCCGCAAAACTCTACATGCTCAACCCTGCCTCCGAGTTCGGTAATTGCAGGGTTTCCTGTAGCATAGTGCAGGGCATCAGGGTGCAGTATTCGCGTGGCAGCCTCTGTCATGACAGCATGAACTTCAGCTCCGTTTCTTATCAGTTCTCTTGCAAGCTCAACGGTTCTTACCGTCCCAATGCTCCCTGTAACTCCAAGAACTATGGTTTTCCCAGCAAGAGAAGAGCTTTTCTGTCCCTGAATCCAGAGCGTAGGATGGAAATTCTCGGGCTTGCGTCTGGCAGTCTTTTGCCTGTCCTGTTTATCCTTTTCGTCTACTCGGTCCGGTTCTTTCTGACCGGGATTTTCCCTGTTCGGTTCTTTCTGGTCCGCCAGGTTTTGAGCGTCTTCCAATGGAGTTTTCATTCAGGCACCGGAGTAATCTATAAAACTAATAAACTAAGCCAGTAAACTGGGCAATAACTTCTTAAATTGATTTGCTTTTCAGAAAACACTCCTGAAAGCAAAGTGACATTCAATACGATATTCTTAAAACTTTCGAAATACAAAGGATTAAAATTAATAAAGAAGCTTTATAGAGATGCTTTACTTTCTTGATAAGTCTGAGTTATGAAATAGGGAGCTAAATCCAGGCTGTTATGAATTAAATACCAGCCATAGAATTTATCGATTCTGATTGACGCTGGAGAGTGTTCGGGAAGGCACAATGAACGACAAAAAAGCAAGAAAAGAAACCTCGGAAATCACAAAAAAGGGACTGGGTACGCTTATAGGGAAGATTTCAGGAAAAGGGCAGCTTGAGCTTGAGATAGACCGGCTCAAATCTCAGATCGTTAGATTGGAGCTCGACCTGCAGAGTGCAAAAAGCCAACTTGAAAAGAAAGAGGCTCTTGCAAGGCTGGCGGTTGCGGACAGGCAGGAGGCTGAGGCCCTTTTAAACCAGGAACGTATTCGGACTCAGACCCTCTCCCACGAGCTTGAAACCCTCAGGTCTGAGTCCGAGGGCAAATTGAAGTTTCGGGGAATTGAGACTTTGAGCCCGCAAGCGGTTCAGGTTTATCTTTCCAGACTCAGATCCTTCCACGCCCCTGCAGACGACCTGCTCACTGTTTACCTGCCCTCGGGTACTAGGCTTTCAGAAATAATGAGTGAAAAAATACTTGAGCGTGTAGAAGAGGAAACCCGTACGCTTCTTGACAGGCTTGAATCCGAAACCGGTGTTGTGATTTTCTATGATTTTCACCGCATGATTTGTGAAGCTATGGCTCCTCCTCTCCCAATTGCCTCCTCTACCTGGCAGCTCGGACACAATTTTAAGGTTGCTTTGCTTGAGGAAAGTTTGAGTAAGGACTACCGAATACTTATCCTTATCCTGCATGCAGGCGAATCCTTCATAGGCTTTACTCCCGATGCGCAGGTTTTTGACACCAAGGAGCTAATCCGCAGCAGTGTAAAGGAAAAGCACAGTAAAGGAGGCTTCAGCCAGCGCCGGTTCGAACGCCTGAGGGGAGAGGATATCGCGCACCATGTCGATAAAGTCGTCGAGGCTTTGCATAGGTTTCTTGAAGAAAACAGGTCTGTTGATTTCGTCATTCTGAGCGGGGATTTTCAGCTAATTGGGGAAATCCGAAAACGTCTGCCCCTCAACCTTGAAGTAATTGAAAAGCCGTCTGATATCAGGGTTGAAAAAACAGGCGGTGAAGAGATTCTCAGGACGGTTTTAAGCTCAAGAAGATATTTGCTGTGAAATATTGAAGGTATGTTTGCTATAAGAGCTGAGGTCAAGACGACAGTGGAAGATATATTTGGCCATCTTCCTGAAAAAACAGTGCTGAGCGTATCAGCAGAGGTGTGAAATCGTGCTTGGTCACATTTATGATTCATACTATGGTGCTGGTCAGGGTACCTATGCCTGACTATTTAAACATTCATTGGCGTATCTGGTAAAGATTACTTTTGACATAAAACCAATGCCTCCTACTTATTCACCTTTTTCGGAACATGAGAGTTAAGGCTAAGAGGTTTATCCGACTTAGCTTTTTGTTTCATGAAATGCAAAGTCCCTAGAAAAATCTAACTTTTTCCAATGGGAGTTTGAAGTTTTGAGAAAAACACAATTTCTGTGCCAAAAAATTCTAAATTAAGTGGAGAAGGGACCAGTTCCTACCTAAAAAATGACAACGGGATGACCATTCGCGGACAATCAATCAGTAAGAAAGTTACTGAATAATAATTATCAATAGTTTTTTATACTATTGCTTTTATGTAACTCTTGCAGGTCGACCGGTATACTTATTACACGAAAAATTTCCTCCTTTAAACCCCCTAAACTGTTATAATAAATACGACCCATCAATACCGCAATTATCGGCCTGTCAATCCTCCTTCTTATGGAATAGAAAATTAAATTTGGGACTGTAATCTTAGCAGCAACAATTAGATCAAAGGAAGTTTTTGGATAGGCTCATAATTTAAATTCTTGTCTATGATTTGCTAGAGACTAGTTTAGTGACTCCTTCTTTTAGGTGCAGTCCCAACAGGTTAGGTGCAAAGCAGAAAGGTTTGTTACAATTAAATAAAATTCTAGAATTTTGAATGATAAAAATGCAAATGACGAAAAATGAAAATAAAATACGTTTTAAAAAATTAACTTCTGAGTCTGTAGAACTTGGTATACTTCTTACACTTGTAGGAGGATTTCTTGATGCTTACACATTCGTAGGGAGGGGCGGGGTTTTCGCCAATGCGCAGACTGGAAATGTCGTACTCATGGGTATAGAAGCTGCAACAGGAGAATGGGAAAAGGCAGTACTTTACGCAGTACCTATTCTGGCATTTATTGTGGGAGTAGTAGTTGCCGAGATGATTAAAAAACCTTCAATGCGACTGTTAATACCGGATACCGAAAGAGCAGTTTTAATTCTTGAGATTGCAGTCCTTTTTATTGTAGGTTTTATACCTTATACAGGTCCTGATATGATGGTGACTGTTGCAATCTCATTTGTAGCTGCTATCCAGTTCTCTATATTTCGCAAACTTGACGGTTCCCCATACAACACAATCGCGATCACCGGAAATCTACGATCAGCTACCCAGGAAGCCTATCTTGCTGTCACAAGAAAAGACTATAAATCGGCTTTTCAAGCAGTCCGTTTTTCTATGATTAACCTCTCGTTTTTAGCAGGAGCTATTCTGGGAGGATTGCTTACTTCATTTATTGGGGTTAAAGCAGTGTGGGTTACTGTAATTGTACTAATTTGCCCTGTAATACTGCTCAGCACAGACGAATACAAGAGTAAGAATGTTCGTATCGATGTTAAAGGCTCGGGGGTTTAATAAGAGATAATCAGTGAATTGCCTGACAAAAAAATCCATAAATTACTGAAAAATTGTCAGTGGATATTGAGAGAAGATTCATGGATTATTGACAAGAAATTAAGATGAGCAGCTAGATGTTTTTCCGTAACATATATCAGCTTTCAGTGCAGGAAAAGTAACAATGGCAAGAGACAGAAGAGATTATTATTATCGTCGGGCAAAAGAGGAAGGGTACAGATCCAGGGCTTCCTTCAAACTTAAACAGATTAATGAAAAACATAAGATTATCAAGCGGGGAGACTCGGTTGTCGATCTGGGGGCAGCTCCGGGAGGATGGCTCCAGGTTGCAAAGGAATTATCCGGGGGAAAAGTTCTTGGTGTGGATTTGCAAAGAATTCAGCCTATTGAGGGAGTTGAGACAATTCAGGGCGATATAAACGCCGAATCCACAATTAAAGAGATTATTCAAATTGTCGGGCAAAAGGGAGCCGATGTGGTGCTCTGTGATGCAGCCCCTAACCTGTCAGGAAACTGGTCCTATGACCATGCAAGGTCAATCGAGCTTGCAACCTCGGCTCTGGAATGTGCAAAAAAAATTCTCAAGCCTAAAGGAAACTTCGTTGTGAAAGTCTTCCAGGGAGATATGTTTGGCGACTATATGCAACAGGTAAGGGATAATTTTGTCCGGACGATGGCTTATTCTCCTCAAGCCTCGCGCTCCCAGAGCGCGGAAATTTATGTTATTGGAAAGAAATTCCTTACAGCTCCGCTCAGGAAAGGAAATGAATTCGTTGTGGATATCGAGAAGTTGGGCTCAGGTGGAGACGGGGCTGTGCTCATTGAGGGTTTTGTTGTCTTCGTAAAGGATGTCGAAATTGGAGAAAAGGTTAGGATTAAAATAACAGATGTGAAGCCGAACTTCGCTTTTGCTGATGTCGCAGAAAGGCTTGGAAAAACCGAGAAATCTGATTAATTTACTAAATGCTTAATTAAGAATTAGTTAAATATCCGTTAAATAAAGTGAACTGTAGAATTAAGTAATGAGAAGCTGAAAAGCCAAACAGTAAAAAGTATAATATTTTCCAAACACGGTGATCCGGTTGATTGATCTTCACACCCATACGATTTTCAGTGACGGGGAACTTATCCCCAGCGAACTTATCCGGCGGGCGGTCATTCACGGCTATGAGGCTATTGCACTTACCGACCATGCCGATTACACTAATCTCGAACAGCTTATAGAAGCTGCAAAGAAAGCAAAATACTTAGAAGAAGAATGGGATATCCGCGTTCTATCTGGTGTTGAGCTGACGCATGTCCCTCCCCGCCAGATCGCTCCCCTTGCAAAGAAAGCAAAAGAACTGGGCGCAGAAATCGTGGTCGTTCACGGGGAAACCATAGCCGAGCCGGTTGCCCCTGGAACAAACGCAGCAGCGGCCGCTTGCGAATATGTTGACATCCTGGCTCATCCGGGGCTGATCTCCGAGGAAGATGTCGAGACCGCTAAAGAGAACAATGTCTGCCTTGAAATTACCGCCCGAAATGGGCACAACCGGACCAACGGCCATATTGCAAGGGTCGCTCTTCAAATCGGTGCAACGCTTTTAGTGAATACAGATACACATACCCCTGAAAACCTTATCACCGATAAAACTGCACTGAAAATCGCAATGGGAGCCGGGCTTACCGAAGCAAGGGCAAGAGAGGTATTAAAAGCATCTGCGAGGAAGATCGCAGAAATTATTTAATTTATAATATTTTTAAAAGCAAAACTCCTGAGGGCAGGTTATAATATGTAATTACCTGCCCTCCCCGATTTCAATTATTCACTAATTGGCTGTGTTTTTCCAAATACTCAGCTACCGTACTCTTTCTAAATTTTATTTCATTCCTTGATATAATTCCTTTATAGTCGAATTTTTCTGAGCCTACCTCTGGAAACTCTGCAATCTTTTGCGTAAACAAAATTGTATGAAATATTAATATAAAAAACCTATAATATAAAATCAAGATTTCACTTCTCGAGGTGTTTTTTACATGAGGGCCTATGTAATGCACTTTAATGAGGTCGACAGGACAAATTTGCTTGAGGTTGGGGGTAAAGGCGCTAATCTGGGAGAATTAAGCAAGGTAGGACTTCCTGTCCCTTCTGGATTTTGCATTACAACATGGGCTTACCGTGATTTTATTGCAGCAAGCAATGAAATGGACAGATTTTTGGATTTGCTTGACCGATTAAAACCGGATCAACCGGATGAAATAAGCAAACTTGGAAAGGTGATAAGAGACCATTTACTGGCTATTCCCATACCCCAAACAATTAAATCATCTATCTTGATGCATGGGAAACACTGGGGGAAGAACAAGCTTATGCAGTTCGATCCAGCGCCACAGCCGAAGATTTGCCAACTGCCTCTTTTGCCGGCCAGCAGGAGACCTATTTGAACGTGAAAGGAGCAGGCCAACTGTTACAGGATGTGAAAAAATGCTGGAGTTCGTTATTTACCGACAGGGCAATTTATTTACCGTATTATAAATGGATTTGGCCATCGTTCTGTGTATTTGTCCGTTGTGGTGCAGCAAATGGTATTTCCGGATGTCTCCGGGCTTATGTTTACCGTGGACCCTGTTAGCGGACACAGGAATACTATTTCCATTGATGCCAGCTTTGGGTTGGGTGAGGCTGTAGTCTCAGGAATCGTCTCCACCGACTCTTATCAGGTCCGCGCAGGTCAGATTGTCAAAAAGCAAATTGCTGAAAAGAAGAAAGCTATTTATCCGGTCGCAGAAGGGGGAACAGTAGTTCAGGAACTTGCTCCTGAACTTCAAAACAAACAGGCTCTGTCTGATGATAAAATTCTGGAGCTGGCCCAAATCGGTCAAAGGATAGAAAAGCACTACTGTTCGGAACAGGACATTGAGTGGTGTCTGGCAGGTAACAGGTTGTATATCTTACAAAGTCGTCCTATTACCTCGCTTTATCCAGTTCCTAAAGTGTACGATAACAAATTTCATATTTTTTTATCTATTGCGCACATGCAAATGATGACAGACGCCATGAAACCTATGGGAATTTCTGTCTTTCAGGAAATACTTCCCTATGGGAAGAATTCCGAATTCTCTCTGAATTCATTAATGGTGGAAGCGGGAGGAAGGCTTTTTTTGACGTTACTCTTTTTTTGCATAATAAACTTCTTCGTAGATTTTTTATCTGGCGAACTAAGATTCTGGATGAATTGATGGGAGATGCTCTGGAAAAAATACTGACAAGCGAGACCTTTCAACAGGAGATTGAGTCAAATCAAGGTACAATGAAGCAGGTATTTAAGTTTTTTAAACTAGTATTTCCACTCTATCTAAAGGGTATTCCTGTTATTATTAACAATTTATTCTTCCTTGACCCTTCAGGAATTATTGAGCGAGCTACAACCCCTGTAGAACCGATTATTTATAAACACGGGAACTACATTATGCAGGTGTCTGGGACAGAGCGGATTATAAGAATCCGTGAAAGTATGAGGAGATTATTGGATGAAATAATTACTAACATGATGTACATACCCTTATCACTAATTGTTCTGCAAATGGCAAGCCGCCTGACCAGGCGATGGTTGGGTGAAGACCTTGATATTGACACGCTGAGTAAATCCCCGCCTGGAGACGTGACCGGTGAGATGGGGTTAATGATTGGGGATCTGGCTGACACAGCACGAAAACATCCTGAAGTCGTAGATTATCTGGAAAGAGCGAAGGACAGCACTTTTTATGAGGGGCTCAGTGAAGTAAAAGGTGGAGATGTGTTCAGGGCTGAACTGGACAGGTTCATGGGACTATATGGCATGCGCTGCCCAGGTGAAATCGATATATCAAACACCCGATGGTGGGAAGCCCCTACAATGCTTGTCCCGTCCATTATATACCACATAAAAAGCAACGCTCCTGGAGAACACCGGAAACGGTTCAGGCAGGGCAGGAAGGAAGCGCAGGAAGCTATATAGAAAATCCTGGAACGCATTAGCACTACTCCCGCCGGAAACCTCAAAGCAAGAATTATATCCAGACTTCTTTCAATTTATCGAAATTCTACAGGTTTACGCGAATATCCCAAGTATATCATTATTCGATTTTTTGACATCTATAGGCAGGCTATCCTTGCAGAGGCACGAGTTTTACATCAGAGAGGAATTCTGGAGAGGGAAGAAGATGTGTTCTATCTGTATCTCGATGAGTTGATTGCATTGTTAGAAAACCGTTTTAGTGAGGACTTGAGGCATCTTATAGACTCCCGTAAAAGAGCCCACACGCTGTATGAAAAGATGACTCCTCCCCGGGTTATGACCAGTGAAGGGGAAGTTATTACGGGTGTAAGGAGCGATGTTGAAGCCCCGAAAGGCGCTTTAATAGGTACCCCCGTTTCTGCTGGTGTTGCAGAGGGGTACGTAAAGGTTGTCCTCACACCTGAAGATGCAAAGCTTAGCAAAGGGGATATATTAGTGGCTCCTTTTATTGATCCAGGCTGGACTCCCCTATTTTATTCAATTCAAGCTCTGGTAGTGGAGATTGGTGGTATGATGACACACGGCTCTATCATTGCACGGGAGTACGGTATTCCTGCTGTTGTTGGCATAGAAAATGTTACCAGAATATTGAAGGACGGCCAGTATGTCCGTGTTAACGGTACCAAGGGCTTTGTACAGGTTCTGAAGTGAAAAAAAAGGTTAAACGGTGTTCTCTATCGTGTATAAGAAATTAGCAGGATTATTAATTTAAAATCACTTCTAAATTTTTTAAATTTATTTTAAAACTCTTTTGTTTATTGTTCTCTTTGCTATTTTCCTGCCCCTGGCTATTTTCGAAAATTTCCAGCATGTTCTGCCATTAAAATTTGAATTAGAGCGATATTTGAAATTATATTTATGGATTGCTTGCTGACAGTCTCAAACCTATACCCATCATATCTACTTCTCTCTCTTACCGGATGATTTTGTCTGTATGATCCGTTCCTGTTTTGCATCTCGTCTTAAAGCAATTTTTGATATCGAATTGAGGTTTGTAATTTCAATTCATAGTTAAAATCTATGTAAACAGGTTAGATAATGTTTTATCTGAAAAATTATATAATATAGACTTGCCTCTTAACTAATCTATCACAAAGTTGGTTGAGTAAATAGTCCAAGTTTGGAATAATGTGGTTTCAGTAACAGATGAAGATATTATTACGGAACCTGAAAAATATCCTAACTGGAAACTGGGCATTAACTTCGAAAAATAGAGCTACTTGGGGGTAAATAAATGAAAAATAAAGGGAAGCTATGTTCAACAGCTTTAGCTTCGGTATTCCTGGTTTTTGTTTTTTTATTTTTAACCTCAGCTTCAGCTTCAGCGGCTCAAGTTACAAAAATTGGCACAGGATACGATCCTGCTGTCTATGGTAATGAGGTAGTATGGACAAATGGGGTTGTTATTCATCTATACAACCTGACCGATGGAACAGACACTGTAATTAGCTCTTCTGGAGCATCCAGTCCAGATATTTACGAAAACAAAGTAGTGTGGCATGATATGAGTAGCGGGACACCAAAGCTTGCTGTGTACGATATTCCTACAGCTACAAAAACTTACATAACGCAGAATGTAGACCAATATAGCAAACCTGCTATTTACGGCGACAGAATAGTCTGGAGTGCAAATGATAGCGTGTATCTGATGGATATGTCTACGTCCACGCAGACTGTGATTGGAAACGGTAGTAATCCCGACATATATGGCACAAAAGTGGTATATTATTCATATTCCGAAGATCCAGAAGCAGATATAACTGTCAGAATGTATGACATCAATACGAAGGAAAAAGCAACTGTAACTTCATATGGTTATCCAAATATACCTCGTATATGGGGTTCTAAAGTCATCTGGTCTGATGTGTATAACCATCAGGGATATATCGTGATGTACGATATGGCAACAAATAAAACCATAGATGTCACACATCCACTTGACACCGATCCAGATGGAAATGAATACGGCGCCAGTACAGGGACATACATTGCCATACAGGATGACAAAATTGTATATAACAAATGCGTTGATGATTACGAAGGCAAACCTGGAGTATATGTATACAATATAACTGAAGGACAAAGTACACTGATATATGGCTACTCTGATGACGTTTATACGACGCCAGAAGTATACAATAACACTATTGTATGGGGGATGGACAAGAATTACGTTGATGATGCAGAAAACAATGATATCTATTTATACAATCTTTCATACAATCTTTCAGAGTAACCTGAAAATCTCATAGTAAGGTTTGTGGTGGAAATCCACCACAATATTTTACTGGAAAACATCTGTGTTTCGGATTTGGTAAGGATAAAAAAGTAGAATATCTTTAATATTCTAGCAAAAAATATCAGAATATCCTTTAATTTTTAGACCGACTGCTACTGGGTGTTTGAACCATCGACAAGTAGTGATTGGAACTCACGCCATGCAGTAACTACAGTGCACACATTCACTCAACCAGGTGTATATACTGTTACCCTGACAGTGAGCAATGACGCTTGCAGCTATACCGCAACAAGGGAAGGATATATCACCGCAACTGATGCAAGTGGTTCAACTGGAAATATCCCAATGGCAAACTTTTCTGCGAATGTGACTTCCGGCACAACACCTTTAGTTGCCTTATTCACTGGCACAAGTACTGGTTTTGCACCTACTTCCTGGTCTGGAAATCTTTTTTATAATTTTTATATGGCTTCAAGCTACCATTAACTGACGTTTATAGTTATCCTGATCGGATATAACAAATCTTTATTTAAGAGTCACAACTCCTAAAATTTAACAAGTAGCAAAGATTAGAAGATATTTTACTTGTATAATAATATAATATGTACTCATTATAACTTGTTTGATATTTTCCAATTAATTCGAAATTTAATATAAATTCACACGATTATATATTATTTGCTTAATTTATGTTAATATAATAGAGTGTGAAAATATACAAATCACATAAAATCATGTAGATTTATAAAATCATACAGATTATATGAGCTGCAACTTAATTTGGAAGATATCGTTATCTGGGGGTAAATAAGTGAAAGGTAAGGGGAAACTATATTCGGTAGCTTTAGCTTTAACAATTTTCTTTTTTCTGTGTTCAATTTTATCTTCAACCGTAGCATTAGCGGCGCAGGCGACAAAAATTGGCAATGGGACTGATCCTGCTGTTCATGGGAACAAAGTGGTATGGACAGACAATGGTGTTATCCACGTTTATGACCTGACCGCCAGAAAAGGGACTGCAGTTAACTCTTCTGCAGCATCTCATCCAGCTATCTATGGAAACAAAATAGTGTGGCATGATAAGAGTAGCGGGACACCAAGGCTTGCTGTATATGATATTCCTACAGCTACAAAAACTTACATCACGCAGAATGTAGACCAATATAGCAAACCTGCTATTTACGGCGACAGAATCGTGTGGAGTGCGGATTACAACGAAACCAGCTACAATTATAATGTATACATGTGGGACATATCAACCTCTACACTGACTAAAATTGCGGAGGGTAATGATCCTGATATATACGAGACCAAAATAGCGTATGGTTATGACGATGATTATGGGCGAAACATTGTTGTTTATGATGTTAATACTAAGGAGACTATAAATGTACACCATTCCAGTCAGGTATCCAATCCGCATATATACGGTAATAAAGTGATATGGTCAGACTTCCATAGCAGAGACGGATATATCCAGATGTATGATCTTGATACTAAAAAAATTATAGACGTTACCAGCGACACTACAGGCAATACTTTATATCCTGATATCATCACTGATGCTGGAGCTGACACTGGCACTCACCCCAATATCCATGGTGACAAAATCGTATATTCAAAATCCGGTAATGATCAGTTTGGTTATGCGGGTGTATATGTTTATGACATTCCTTCTGCAAAAAGCACTCCAATTGATATTTATCCAGAGGGAACTCACACAACACCAGACGTGTATGGCAACATAGTTGTTTGGGGGTTTGACTCTGCCTTCGGTTCTGGTATCAGCATTACAGACATCTATTTATGTGACCTTACAACTGAATTTGAAATACCTGAAGCAACTTCTACTGCAAACGTAACATTCTTTGAAATACCTGAAGCAACTTTTACTGCAAACGTAACATTCGGTGCAGCACCTTTGGATGTTTTATTTACTGCAACTGGAATTGATATTGAGTCAGCCTCATGGCTCTGGGATTTTGGGGACGGAACTAATTCAGAACGTGCTATGGATGTCACGCACACATTTACTAATCCCGGCACATATGATATTACTCTAAAAGTAGCCGGTGAGGCAGGCAACGTTTCTATAGAAAAACGGGGTTATATAAGGGTCACAGATTCAGTTATTCCGGACTCTGGAATTCCAATTGCAAATTTCAGTAGCAATGTCACAAAGGGTTATGCTCCTCTGGCTGTGCAGTTCAGTGATACTTCCCAGAATGCAGTTTCAAGGGCGTGGGACTTCAATAACGACGGAATACCTGACTCCAGTGATCCCAATCCCGTTTATGTGTATACATCTCCGGGAACGTACCTTGTAAACCTGACAATATACAATGCAAATGGGCTTTCCTCAATGGGTACTACAATAACTGTACTGGAAAGCAGTTCCAGCAGTGATAGCAACTCAAATAGTGATGGAAATAGTGGAGGAAGCAAAAAGAGCGGTGGTAGCAACCGTGGCGGTGGTGGCGGTGGAGGGGGTTCTCCTGAGCCTGCAAAAAATGTTGAAGTAAAGGAACTTTCCCAGGCTTACGTTAAAAGCGGGAAACCTGTAAAGTTTGAATTCGCAAAGAACGCAACCTGTGTTATGTATGTGAGTTTTGATGCGAAAAAAACCCTGGGCAAAACTACAACCATTGCTGAACAACTCAAAGGGAAGTCAGCTCTCGTCTCCGAATTGCCGTCAGGAGAAGTGTACAAATCCTTTAATACATGGATTGGGAGTGGCGGAGTAGCAACCTCAAAGAATATAGAAAACCAGACTGTCTGCTTCAAGGTCGAAAAAGCATGGATACAGGATAAAAAAATTTATCCGGATTCCATTACCCTTAATGGATATGTCGAGAAAGAATGGAAGCAACTTCCAGTAGAACCATCAGGAAAAGATGATAAGTTTCTGTATTTCACAGCAAAAGCTCCTGGTGTTTCTTCTTTTGCAATAACCGGCAATGCAGAAAGGGCCTCTGAGGAAGTTGTGACAGAAACACAGCTTGATATGGACGACGAAAATGTTAATAAAAACTATACACTAAATAATGAGTCGAAAACAGAACAAAAAGGAATCCCAAGTATACCCGGATTTGCAGTGAGCTTGGGAATTTTCTGCATCCTCGGGTTATTCCTTTATATACGGAAATAAAAAGTAATTACCGAATTCAATGTGGAAATACCGGATGAGAAGGCTAGCTTCTCACTTTCTCATCCCACTTTTTTTTCTATATTTTTATCCCTTTTTACTAATCTCATACAAGCCCCCTGAAGATAATTCTTGAAGTCGCTGTAGAGACTGCAAATATTGCAATCGAAATAGGAAGCATGCAGGCAAGATCATATTTCAACTGCGCCCGGTCGCCTCCGTATTCTATCGAACCTGCAAAACGAGTAAGGATGGCGCTGATCAGGACAGTATAAACCCCTATTGCGAGCAGGAAATGATCCGGGGAAATGGACTGGGAAAAAGCTGCCTGCCCGATTTCGGCAGGCATACCGGATAGGTCAGCAGGGATTCGATTTACTCTTTCAGCTACCTGGCTGAGAATTTTTGTAATTACCTCGGAAAGGGCAAGGGTAATCCCTGCAATAAGAGGTGCAAAAATCACAGCGGTTGAGCGCATGGTTGAGGTGACGTCATAAAGTGAGCGCCGGATTCGTTCCTCCACTTCACCAAGTTCTTTCAAATGGTCTGCAAGCTTTATAATCGAAGCACTTGCCGCTTCATGGTTTTTATGGACGCTTTCCGTAAAAAGAAGCATTGTATTCCTGATTCTTTCCGAATATATGTGCCTGAAAGCTCCGAAATCCGGATCAAAAATTGCAGCTTTGAGATTCGTCCTCATGCTGAGCAGGTTCATTGAGATTTCCCCGAAGGCTTCCCCGATTTTTGAGCCATCCATAGTCTGCGCAGTGTGGGCAAAAGCTTCTTCAGGGGCTTTACCTTCAGAAATCCTGCGCCCGAGCACAAAAAGGGAATCTGCAAACTCCTGTTCCATCATTTTTATCCTGTCTCTTATTTTCTTGTAAGGGGCAGCCGAGGAGTACAGGTAAACCGAAACTGCTGCCGTTCCACCTATAATGAGCGGGAGGGTGGGTGAAAGATACCCTTCAAGGGGTGCGGTTGCGACAATTCCTCCCGGATTTCCGAATCTCAGCAAAATATATCCAAGAGGAGCTATAAGGAAGAGTACCAGGATTGAAAGCATTAAAGCAAAGCGTTTTTTCTGCTTTATATTTGCAAGTCCAGGGTGAGAATCCGGAATTTGCCTGGGAATAAATGCAACAGGCCTTTGCATTAGAATGTACTCGGAGTAAAGGGCTGCAAGCGCCGGAAAAATCAGGTCATAGAGGAAGATAAGGTCTATTATTTCAGGTTTCATCCCAACGACTGTAACCGCAGGCAAGAGAGCTACCAGGGCAAGCGGGATAAGAATGAAGATCGAGTAAAGAATATAACTCGGGGTCTTGAGTTTTGCTGCAAAAATATCCATGAGGCTTTCTGTGCCTTCGAGGCTTATATCCAGGGCGCGGTTCAGAGTTATAACTCTCTGTGCTTCGTCAGGCTCGGCTGTTGAGCTTTTAATGAGATGGAGAGAACGCTTGAAATATTCGCTGTTCCTTCCCCACAGGTCGGCAAAAGAAAGAAGAGCGTCGTCCATGCTGCTGTAGATCCTGAGGTTCAGGTCCCAGGCAAGTTTTCTAAGGTCCTTTGCAAGCGGCCTCTCGGAATTCTTGGCTGCAAAAAGTACGGCATGTTCCAAGTTGGGAACGAGTTTCATTGACATAACTATATAGCTCAGGATTTCAGGAATGTCTCCGAGCGAGGATATTTTCATAAACCCTGCCTTTATCTTCACGTATTCGCTAAGGTAACAGAGTGTGATCAGGGGAATCACAAGGGTCAGTGTCCCCATTATATAAAGTGTTCTGGCATCAAAACTCCTTGACAGGAGCAGGAAAAGATCTATTCCGACGAGCAGGATAAGGGTTGCAAAGGTTCCTACATAGGAAAAGAGCACAGTCTCAAAAGCTTCAAGGTCAAAACCGGTAAACCGAAGGGCATCCCTGTACTCCTGGCTGACGCTCTTTTCACATTGCCTGCGGAAGACAACGGGGTCAGGAACAGCCCAGATCCATTGCTTTGTTGTGCTTTTGCAGGCTCGCACATACCAGTTGCTTTCTTCGGCCATGTTTCTCCCTCGGATATTTATTTTCCTGCATCCAAATCTTTCCCAGCAAATTTCTCAAACCAGGCTTCCCATTGCCTGTAAAGGGTTTCCAGATCATTCCCAATACCGGTTTCCCAATCGTTTGCAGACTCATTTGCATATTCGTTTCCGTATATCATGCTCTTCTTCATAGACTCCGCAAGCAGCCAGAATATATTGTTTGCCTGGCTGACAGATTCAGCTTCCAGCAGAAAAGGCTTCTTCATCCCTTCGGTTGCAATTTTTTCTTTTATTCTTGTCCGAAGCTCTATATCTTTCAAAGCCCTATCTATGGAAATTCCCCACCTTCTGGCAATTTTTTCTATAAGCTCGGACTGCCCCTGCTCCAGGGCTTTTCCTGCAAGCAGGCAGTCCTGAGTGGCATCGTAAACCATTATATCCGTAAAGATATCCGATGGCTCCGGGTTTTCAATTACAGCGCTTGTAACTTCTGCGATTCGGCTCACCCGCTTTAGTTTTTTCATGCTCCCTTCAAGCCTTATGGTTGAGCAAATAACTACGGCGTCCGTAGCTTTAAAAGAAGCCGGGGGAACCCCCAGGGTGTGGACTATTCTCTCATATACGTTTTCTGTGGATGAGCCGTGAATGGTCCCTATAACTGAATTTCCGGCTTTTCCTACCTGCATGGCTTCGTAAAGCACTTTAACCTCTGACCCTCGGATTTCTCCCAGAACAAGGGCGGAATTCCCAAGACGCAGAGCCGCACGTAACGCGGTCTCGGGGCTCATCTCAGCTCCTGATTTCAGGACAGAGGACTGTGAACTCATTCCCTGAACCTTCCAGCCCAAACTCTGGAGTTTTTCTATAGGGAGTTCGTGTGTGTCTTCAATTGTCAGAATCCTGTATTTCTGCGGAATTTCAAGCAGCATGGCTGACAGCAGGGAGGTTTTTCCGGCTCCGACTTCTCCTGCGACCAGGACTGAAGCCTGCCCGTCCATGAGGAAACTTAAAAACCCGGCTGCATACGGAGAAATCGAACCTGTATTGATCAGTTTAGGCAGGGTCCAGGGAGAGAGGGAATGCTTTCGGAAGGCATAAGCAAGCCCGCTTGCACTGAGAGGGTCTCCAATTACTGATACTCTTACCCCGAAAGCCTCAAGATTAAGTTCAAGCACAGGAACCGCCTCTCCAAATGGTCTGCCGCTAATGATCCTGAACCTGGATACCAGGGCATCAAGATCCTCCTGCGAGAGAAAAACATTACTTATGCATTCCTCTCCATCCAGCACAACATGGACAGGGTTTTTATCGGCAGGGGCATTGATATAAATGTCCGTAATTCTTGAATCGGAGAGCAAGTCTTCAACTATCCCGAGCCCGTTCGTATACCTTGCAAGCAGGTCGGCATAGCTTTCAAGTTCTTCTGGATCGCAAGCTTCCTCACTGGTGAGCAATTCTTCTTCCAGAAGCGTTTTCGCTATGCGCCTGAAGTATTCCCTTGCAACCGCGGGATCTGTAAAAGCAATATCTTTTGGCCTGTGCTGGATCATCCGCATCCGTATTTTCTCAAGCAGCCTGAGTTCTTCCTCCCTGAGATTGTACTCAGGCGGCCGGATCATGTAAAGTTTTTCCGGTCTGTCGGTGTACTGGTAAATTGAAACTTCAAGCTTCCTCCCTTCTCTGCCGTTGATATCGTAGCACTCGAGAAATTCAGTATTCTCAGGCGCCTCCGCATAAACTTTTGAACTGGAAAAAGGTGGCCTTACATGTGGCTTAATCCCACTTTCGTAGTCGAAAACCTCATCTGTGAAACTTTTACTTTTCTTATGCTTTTCTCTTCGTCTAGCAGGCGCCAGAAACGGAAGATACTTGAATATTTCTGCCAGGGTAACTTCTCCTGATTTATCTTTTATCAGGCTTCCTGCTATCTTTCTCATGGTCTTTTCAGTTTCTTTATCAGAATTGTTTACCGACGTGGCTGAGAATTTCGAATTTTGGATTTTTTAATCACAGGAATTTCAGGAAAACAGGATAATTTTTCGTCAATTTCGTTAAGCATATGATAGAAGTGTTCAAAACAGGGTTCACAAACAGGTAAAGCCTTAAATCCTCTTTCTGATAGCTTATCTAAATTTCTTTTCAGTTTTTTGTCTTGAATAAAATTTTTTATTTCCAACTTGGCTTTTAAAGGATCGGCTTCCACGGTTTTAGCAAAAGAAGCAATTATTTTTTTCCTTTCCAGCTCACAGTTTTTCCTTTCAGGCAAAGTACAGCTTCCCAGAACTTTCTCTGCACTTTTGTACGCTTTAATTGTCTCTTCAAAACTTGCGAGAGTATAAAGTGTTGACAGGGCTTGCCCTTCGTAGTCTCGCTCATAAAGTCTTGAGAGTACCAGGCAGTCAGCCTTGACCTCTTTTTGTAAAATTCTAAAAATATTTTTTCTGCAATGTATATCATTGAGCGAAGATTCCGCTTCACATTCTCTGCAATTTATAGTAATGATTTTCCGGATTTTTGTCTGCTTTATCCGATAAGGGCATATTTCCTCTTCCTTTTTATCCGTTGCGGAAAGTCCACCATAATTAAGGACATTGACAGCATCCTGAAATTTTGCTTTTATGTTCAAGTTTGAGTCCCCATTTCCCAACTAACTTCAGAATTTATCTTTGAATGTATTAAAAATTTTCGACAGATGTCGGAGACTCTATTAAGCGCAGGCAGGGGAGCTATCAGAGCAAGCGGGATTAGAATGAAAATCGAGTAATGCGTTTGAAAACATTTTACATGTTTATATAAAAGTAATACTATTATGTAGACCAATCGGATGTAGACCAATCGGCTGGGATCTACAATCATCTATCGGCTGGGATCTACAATCATCTAGAACAGGTTTAGCTTTTTCTTCCTGTTCCCCTCAAGCTAGAGCGGGACTGTTTCACCCGACCTTCGACCTTTTTTCTAAATAATTAGGAATAATTCTTTAAATCAGAGTGTTGAGTATAATTGACTGATAAAAAATTTAAGTGACTTTAAACCAATAATACATTGGTATTTTCATCATAAACGTCTGAATTTTTGTATGTGACGGCTAGGCTAAAGCCTGCTCGTTTCCCAAACTGGCAGGTATATTTTTCATTCTGGTTATTTATTTTACATCGAGCTGTTTATATTCATCTCTGATTTTTTACCTATAAAATTCATAAAATGATTGTGTTAGTGCTATTATTTTCTCAATTTTATTTAAATAAATGGTACTGTTTTATTATACTTTAAGAACGGGAGCGTATTCTTATTATCCTGTTAACCAATTCGGAAAACGGATCATTAAAACGGACCATTAATCCCGTTCTAAAAAACGGCTTTCAGCGTCTAGCTATCAAATTGAAATGATTTAAAAAGATTTTATATTCATGGTCAAAATTTTGATATTTTCTCTTCTTTTTTCTGAAAAGCCGCTCTCCTGCGTCGAGCGTGACAAGAACGACACAGTGTGACGAATGACGTTGTACAGGTCAGAATTTAGGATTTCGAATCATGAACTTTTTTAGTATCAATACTCAAAAACATCTTCAATCAAAGGCTCTGCAAGTTTCAGCACATCTTCTTTAAAAGCGCATATATCCTCTAAAACCGCAGAACTCTTTCCCCTTAAAAGTTCCTGTTTTATTTTCTTGCCCAGAATATCATCATTTCCTGCTGTCAGCCTCAGCACAACCGAACCCGGATAAAATTCAGTCTGGCAAGCGACTTCATCACAGTCCCCGTCCGTGATCCCGAGGATAGGAATTCCTAATCTGAGAAGAATATCGCCCGCTATATCAGTGGTGTCATCTCCGATTGTAACGGCAAGTTCGGCACAGGTTGCCAGTTCGAAGGTACGTTCTGCTATATGGTCTATAAGTACAACCTTTCCGGGCACAACTTTTCCAGCTCCGGCTCTGGAAATGCATCCTGATTTTCGGGCACAGGCGCTTTGTTTCCTGGCGTCCGGCAGTAAGGAAGTAATTCTCCGGATATCCCCGCTTTTTATCCAGGCGTCGGCAAGGTCTACAGGCTCTCTTTTTTCGTAATTATGGAGCTTCTCAAGCCCATGCTCTTTTATTTCTCCGCCTTCGATTGCGGTAATGAAGCCGTTTTCGGAGATTATTTTTATTTTTGAGGATAGGGCTTTTCCGATCACGATGCCGTTTACAAAGATATTTTCGCCGGGGAGAACCCCTGAGATTTCGCGGGTGATTCGGGATTTTCCGGTTTTCGGGCAGTTTTTTATGGAAACCGGATTATGAAAAGGCAGGGGTTCTTCTGCAGGAATACCAAGGGTTTCGGAGAGTTTTTCAATGCAGTTTTCGGCTTTTTTGTTCAGCGGGATTATTTTTCCGAAGGAACAGCCAGGGCTTTCGATCTGGACCACTGGCTTTCTTTCACAGTCTTTCAGGCGAGAAGCAACCTTTGACCCGAAAATTTTGCCGGTTTCGAAAGTTTTTCCCCGGTTCAGGAGGCAAATAAGGTCTGCTGTTTCAAAAGAAGCTTCTATGCAGACACTCGGCTTGAGATGCCGGGTTATATCTATAATTTTTTCGAGCCCTGCATCAAGGACGGCTGTTCTTCCCATAGTTCCGCCAAGCTCTGCTTTTACCTCGCCGAGATGGGAAAGTTTTTCTAAAACTATTTTTGCTTCTCCAGAGTCGATGACATCGGGCCCGTGGATTACAACGCTGATTTTCATCCTCTGCCTAACTTTTATTGAAAGTTACATATTAATATAACTTTTTTTGTAAACCATACAATTATTATCGAAATTCAAAAATATCTGGCTATCATCGAAAATTACATTACGCATTATTACGTTTTAATAAAAAAATGACTGACTGTGAGGAAAAGAAATGGCTGGCATAAAAATCACCTGGCTCGGGCATTCGGCTTTTTTATTGGAAGCTGAAAAGAGATTGCTGATCGACCCTTTTATTTCAGGAAATCCACTGGCTCCATGTGCTCCTGAAGAACTGAACCCCGATGTATTAGTCGTAACTCACGGGCACCACGACCATCTCGGAGACGCGATAGAAATCGGGAAACGAACCGGGTGCAGGATAATTTCCATTCACGAGGTTGCAAACTATATTAAATCCAAAGGAGTTTTTGCAGAAGGCATGAATAAAGGCGGCACAATGCACGTTGAAGGCATAAAGCTAACCATGACCAATGCGCTCCACTCCTCCTCAATCGATGCCTCCGGCTTCAGTTTCGACGGCGGCTCCCCGGCAGGCTTCATTATACAGATCAGCGGATGTACTGTCTACCACGCTGGAGACACTGGGATTTTCGGCGACATGCAGCTTATAGGCGAACTCTATGAACCTGAAATAGCCCTCTTGCCCATAGGTGGCCACTTCACAATGGGCATAAAAGAAGCCGTAAAAGCCGTAGAACTCATCCGCCCCAAAATCGCAATTCCCATGCACTATAACACCTTCGATGTAATCAACCAGGACCCTCTTGAATTCCAGCAGTCCGTTGAATCAAAAACCAGCACAAAAGTGATTATAATGAAGCCAGGCGAGTCAGTCGAACTTTAAACTTAATATATTCCTTTGCTTAGCTTTATCTCTCTTTTGAGCGA
This sequence comes from Methanosarcina flavescens, assembly GCF_001304615.2. NCBI lineage: Archaea > Methanobacteriati > Methanobacteriota > Methanomicrobia > Methanosarcinales > Methanosarcinaceae > Methanosarcina > Methanosarcina flavescens. The sequence goes on from NZ_CP032683.1 coordinate 2,631,249, forward strand.
ACTAATTAATGGTTTTTCTTACCTCTTATGTAATCCTCTTGAGCGGGGGGCAGCGTAGCGAAAAGGGCTCCCTCCTCCCGAGACTGGACTCGGGGAGCGAAACAAACGCATCACTCCGAAGCGGAACTCGGGATGGGATAACTATTAAAATAATAAGTATATTATTAAAATATAAATCTAATTTTAGCTGCCAGTTTAGCTTGGAGTTTGAAACCAGATTTAAATTTAATTCTCATTGTTTACCTATACGATTTTATATAATTAGTACGAAGACATCGGAATGATCATGACTGAGAATATAAAAACGATTTCACTCGCGTTTGGATATGGAATTTCTGAGTTGAGTATACCTGAGAAAAACATGTCCAGTATCATCCTGCCTTCGGAATCAGAAATAAAGGAAGATCCTTTCTCTTTGGTCAAAAAAGCCCTTGAAAATCCTATAAAAAGTGAAAGGCTTTCTGAGATTGTAAACCCTGATTCCAAGGTTGCAATTATAGTTAGTGATGTTACAAGACCAACTCCTACTGAAAAAATTCTTCCTCCTCTGCTCGAAGAGCTTTATCTTGGAGGAGCAAAAGATGAGAATATCACTATTATCTTTGCCCTCGGGCTCCATCGCTTACAGACTGAAGAAGAGTGTCGCCAGCTTGTAGGTGAGGAGATCTTTGAAAAAATTAGATGCATCCAGCATGACAGGAAAAGGTGCAGGTATCTTGGAGAAACGAGTTTTGGAACGCCTGTTGAAGTTTTTGAAGAAGTAGTCAACTCTGACGTTATTATAAGCACAGGCATAGTGGAATTTCACTATTATGCAGGGTATGGAGGAGGAGGGAAATCCATCCTTCCAGGGGTCAGTTCGGAAAAATCCATACTTTCGTTTCACAGCTTTTACAGCAAACTCTTTGAAGGGGATCCCCTCTCAGGCAGAGCCGACAGCCCGGCAAGACAGAATATAGAGGAAGCTGCAAGGATTACAGGCCTTGATTTCATCTTGAATGTTGTAATAAACAGCAAAAAAGAGATTGTTGCTGCCGTTGCAGGCAATTTCATCGAAGCCCACAGGAAAGGTGCGGAACACGTTGATGCCATGTATAAAGTGCCCGTAGAGCCTGCGGATGCAGTCGTTGTTTCCTGCGGTGGTTTTCCAAAAGACATCAATCTTTATCAGGCAATAAAATCCCTTGAACACGCAATTCCTGCCGTAAAAGAAGGAGGCTCGATTATCCTGGTAGCCGAATGTGCAGAAGGAATTGGAAACAAAGTTTACGAATGCTGGAACAGGGAATGCAGGGATCCTAAAGAGGCAGTTGAACGTTTCAAAAATTGTTTTGAGTTCGGCGGACACAAAGCTGCTATTGTCGGGAAGGCTGCAAAAGAATTCAAGCTCTACCTTGTCTCAAAACTTCCCGATGCAGAAAGTGAAAAAGCCTTTTTCACGCCTGTAAAAAGCATAGAAGAAGCACTTGGGAAAGTATTTTCCGAAAATTCCGATGCTAAAGTCCACATCATGCCTGAGGGAGGGTGGACTTTACCTGTAAAACGGTAAAAAGGGTTATAAATAAAAATAAAATTTTGAATTGCCTTTGAAATTATTATAGTTCTTTTTATACCTGTTTATCCCTATTATTTTACAACAAAGAAAAATGGTATCAAGATAAAGCATCGGCATAACCATGACTGCAAACATAAAAAAAATACCACTTTCTTTCGGAAGCACGGGAGTTGAGTTTGAAATTCCGGAAAGAAACCTTGCAAGTGTAATTTTACCTTTGGAACCTGAAATAAAGGAAGATCCTTTCTCTTTGGTCAAAAAAGCCCTTGAAAATCCTATAAAAAGTAAAAGGCTTTCTGAGATTGTAAACCCTGATTCCAGGATTGCAATTATAGTTAGTGATGTTACAAGACCAACTCCTACTGAAAAAATTCTTCCTCCTCTGCTCGAAGAGCTTTATCTTGGAGGAGCAAAAGATGAGAATATCACTATTATCTTTGCCCTCGGGCTCCATCGCTTACAGACTGAAGAAGAGTGTCGCCAGCTTGTAGGTGAGGAGATCTTTGAAAAAATTAGATGCATCCAGCATGACAGGAAAAGGTGCAGGTATCTTGGAGAAACGAGTTTTGGAACGCCTGTTGAAGTTTTTGAAGAAGTAGTCAACTCTGACGTTATTATAAGCACAGGCTCAGTGGAATTTCACTATTATGCAGGGTATGGAGGAGGAGGGAAATCCATCCTTCCAGGGGTCAGTTCGGAAAAATCCATACTTTCTTATCATAGTTTTTACAGCAAACTCTTTGAAGGGGATCCCCTCTCAGGTAGGGCCGATAATCCGGCAAGGCAGAATATAGAGGAAGCTGCAAGGATCGCAGGTCTTGATTTTATCCTAAACGTTGTACTTGATGGTAAAAGAAGAATAGTTGCTGCTGTTGCCGGAGATTTTATAAAAGCTCACAGGAAAGGAACCGGGATTGTGGATTTTATGTATAAGGTGCCTGTAGAGCCTGCGGATGCAGTCGTTGTTTCTTGCGGGGGATTTCCAAAGGATATTAACCTCTTCCAGGCGACAAAATCCCTTGAAAATGCAGTTTATGCTGTGAAAAAAGGAGGCTCAATAGTGCTTGTAGCCGAATGTGCTGAAGGAATCGGGGATAGCATATATGAGCGCTGGAGTAGAGAATGCAAAACTCCCGATGAGGTGGTACAAAAATTCAGAAAATGTTTTGAGTTCGGCGGACATAAAGCTGCCACTGTCGGAAGGGCTGCAAAAGATTTTAAACTTTACCTTGTCTCAAAGCTTCCAGAAACTGAGAGCAGAAGTGCCTTCTTTATCCCTGTTACAAGTGTAGAAGAAGCGCTTGAAAATATTATTTCCGAAAACCCGAAGGCTAAAATCCATGTTATGCCCAATGGTGGGTGGACTTTACCTGTAATGAAATAAGAAGGTGACATAAAGGATGAAGACTATAAAAGAAAATAGCCCCAAAATAATACAGTTATATAAGAATTATAAATACAGTTATATAAAGAATTATAAAAAAGGCAATTAAAATGCCATATAATACTGCAAACACAAAAACAATATCACTGGCCTTTGGAAATATGTCACTTGAGCTGGATATTCCGAAACGAAATATGTCCAGTATTATTCTACCCTCTGAACCTGAAAAAAAGGAGAGAGGAGATTTTTTAATTAAAAAAGCCCTTGAAAATCCTATAAAAAGCAAAAGGCTTTCTGAGATTGTAAACCCTGATTCCAGGGTTGCAATTATAGTCAGTGATGTTACAAGACCAACTCCTACTGAAAAAATTCTTCCTCCTCTGCTTGAAGAGCTTTATCTTGGAGGAGCAAAAGATGAGAATATCACTATTGTCTTTGCCCTCGGGCTCCATCGAAACCAGACCGAAGAGGAATCCAGAAGACTAGTCGGAGAAGAGATTCACAAAAAAATCCGCTGCATCCAGCACGATACCAGCAGGTGCAGACGTATTGGCATAACCTCACGAGGAACCCCGATTGAAATCTTTGAAGATGTTCTGGATGCAGATCTTGTTATAGGTACTGGAAGCATTGAATTTCATTATTACGCAGGGTACAGCGGAGGAGCGAAGTCTGTGCTGCCTGGTGTAAGCTCGAAAGAGGCAGTAATAGCAAACCACAAAATGATGATTGACGAGAAGGCTGTTTCCGGAAGGGTCGATGGCCCTGTGCGGCAGGACATGGAAGAAGCTGCAAAAATTACCGGTCTTGACTTTATTTTGAATGTAGTGCTTGACAGTAAAAAAGAAATCGTTGCTGCCGTTGCCGGGGATTTTATCGAGGCTCACAGGAAAGGCGTGGAGGTTGTGGATTCCATGTATAAGGTGCCTGTAGAGCCCGCAGATGCAGTTATAGTTTCCTGCGGAGGTTTCCCGAAAGATATCAACCTTTTCCAGGCAAATAAAGCCCTTGACAATGCAACCCAAGCCGTGAAGGCAGGCGGCTCCATTATCCTTGTGGCCGAATGTGCCGAGGGAATTGGAAATCAGGTGTATGAATGCTGGAACAGGGAATGTCGGAGCCCTGATGATGCAATCGAGCGTTTCAAACAATGTTTCGAGTTCGGTGGACACAAAACTGCAATAATTGCTAAAATTTCAAAAAAATTTAAGCTTTACCTGGTTTCAAAACTCCAGGATGAACAAATAAGATCTGCCTTCTTCACTCCGATGGCAAGTGTAAATGACGCCTTATCCGCGGTGCTCTCGGAAAACCCTGATGCAAAAATCCACCTTATGCCGCATGGGGGGCAGACGCTGCCTGTCAGAAAGGAAACAAAAGGAAAATAAAAAAGCTAATTAATGAAGTATAAAAATGAAATTGAAAAAGAAATAAAACATGTAAAGGTGGAGACAGGGTTGCAGGCTTAAACGCCTGCCGAATCCGCTGCACTGCTGGGTACTTTTTCTGAGCTTTCTTCCTTTTCGTCTTCAAACCTCAACCTGAAAGCTTTTTTCAGGAATTCGGGTGAAAATTGGGGTGTCATAAGGCTTACAACAACTAGGGCAATCAAAGATAGTGGAGTTGCGATCAGGATCGGGTCTACAAGAGGCCAGGTGCCTGTGAGTAAGGTTTCCTTGCCGAAGATTGCCTGGCAGATTCCTAGAGGTACAGCTTCTTTTGCATGCACGAAAGTCAGCCAGAAGAGGCTGCTTAAAGACCCTATTACCAGGCTTGCAATTGCTCCGGCTTTTGTTGTGCGCTTCCAGAAAAGTGCTCCGATAAACAGGGACAGGAAAGCGGACGTGCATAAGCCCATGAACATCGCAGTCGCTCTGGCGATAATGCTTCCGGGAAGGATATATGCCAGAATTACTGCTACAAGAATGGTAAAGGCAATTCCTATTTTTGTAACGTGGACTGTTGCTCTGGATTTGCCTTTCATTATACTCTGCTGGTATACATCGTACCCTATTGCCGTGCCCATTGTATGGAACTGGGCTGCTGCCGTAGACATTGCGGCTGAAAGCAGGCAGAGCATAAAGAGCGTGACAAACATTTCAGGCATTGCATGGTTGAGGAAAGCAGGCATTATAAGATCAGTATTGCCATCCGGCACTGCCTGAAGCGAAATCACGCCCATGGTTCTGTAGAAATATACGTTGGAAAGTGCCCCTATAGCGTATGCAACTCCTACCATCATAAGGAGGAAAGGACCTCCCACGGCAACTGCTCTTTTCAGGGAGCGGTCGTCTTTTACAGTCATGAACCTGACTGCAAGCTGCGGCTGTGCAAGTACTCCTATTCCCACACCCATTATAATTGTGGAAACCATTGTCCACCAGATAGGGGAGCCAAAAGCCGGCATTGAAGTCCAGCCCTGGTGTCCCTGGGCTGCAAGGGCAGGAGGTACAAGGTTTGCCATATCTGTAAGAGTCTGGTGGGCTTCGGTAACTCCTCCAAGCATGCTGTAAGTGTAAATAAGCAGGAAGCCCATTCCAAACAGCATCAGGATAGCCTGCATGGCATCCACGTACATTACTGAGAGAAGTCCGCCTTTAATCACATAAGAGGCAATGATAATAGTGAATATTACGAGAGCAATGTTATAATTAAGTCCAAGGGTTGTCTCAAGGAATCTTCCGGCCCCTATGATAACGCTTGATGCGTAGAGGGGCATGAAGACTCCGATCAGGAGTCCGGAAAATGCCTGAATGAACTTTGACTGGAAACGCTTTCCAATAAACTCAGGATAGGTTATAGCTCCCAGATTGAGCCCCATGCGCCGGGTCCGGGGCCCAAAAATCACGAAGGCAATAAAGATCCCGAAAAAGATGTTCATAAACACGAGCCATAAGAGTCCCATTCCTAGAGACGCAGCTACTCCACCGAATCCTATAATTGCAGAGGTGCTGATAAATGCAGCTCCGTAGGAGAGCGCCATAATTGCAGGATGCACCCCCCGACCGGCGAGCATATACCCTTCGGTCTTGGAATTCTTCCTGTATCCAAGGTAAGCGACATAGAAAGTGGCCCCAAGATATGCGATAAGAAGGAGGATGAGAACTGAAATATTAACTGCCATGATAAGACCATTCCAGAATAATTCTAATACTGTTTTTCTCAGGTTTTTTCAAAGATCCGATTTGACCTGACCTTTTAGATCAATCTCAATTCTGTTTCCAGTTTTATTGATCCTGGGTCGCTGCCTTTTTAGCGCTGCTTTTTACCATCTGCTCCTCGTCTCCGCCTCTCCAATGGTAGGCTCCATAAACCAGGCACAAGAGTGCACTTAATATACTGGCAAGATATCCAAGCCAGATAAATGGATCATTTATTCCGAGCATCTATAGCACCTTCCTGAAAATATCCTGATGACATTATCTTGATAATAGCTAACATGACACTTGTTAGCATTGTACATTAATACTTTTTGTTATTTAAATATATTGAGTAAAGAAAATTACGGCATAAAGTGACGTCATAAATTACAGCATACCAACAGGTTCTATCATCTAATCCTTGAACTCACAGGCTGGAATGAGTGGTAAATCTATGCTTGGATGAAAAACCAGTACTCTGAATTTATATACAGATCTTAATTACAGATTTTAATGGATCACCACATCATGGCTGGATACATATACCAGGAAAAATTACAATGGGAGACGGGAATTACAGATCAATCCTTAAAGAACCCATTCCTTTTGAAAAAGAACTCATTCCTTTTAAAAATCGGAAATTAACCCCTGAAGGGGTTAGTTCTTTCTTTTTAACCTGATTCTCTGAATTCGTTTGACTCTTCTTTTATTTAAAACAGCACTCGGTGATCTCTCCACTGAGATTTTCCCTGAGCATACCAATAGCTTTGTTGTACTCATCGGTCTGACCGAGTACCCACATAAGTTTAACCAGGGCGGTCTCGGGCAGGATATCTTCGCCTTCGATTGCACCGGCTTTCAGTATATCACGGCCCGTATTATAAACGCGGTCGCAAACTCTGCCATTAAGGCACTGGGATGTTACTACAACAGGCATCTTTGCATCCGTGGCTTTCTGGATAAGGGGAACCCACTTAGTAGAGACGTGCCCGAGACCCGTACCTTCAAGGACCAGTCCTCTGTATCCGCCTTTGATATAATAGTCAAGAATATCAGGGTCTGCATCCGGTGTAAATTTAACAAGGGCACATTTAGGCTCCATGCCTGGCTTAAATTTGAGAGGTATCTCTCCACGTTTGGTATAATTAGTGAAAGTTTTTATTTCCCCTGTATTGTAATCCACAGTTCCTATAGGAAGGAAATTTATGGATTTGAAAGCATCCCTGCGGGAAGTATGCATTTTCCTGACTTTGGTTCCACGGTGGATCTCACAGTAGTCGTCCGAGGTTGTTCCGTGCATGACAACCGAAACCTCAGCAATATCGCTTATTGCAACACGGGCTGCACAGATTGCATTCATGGCACTATCACTGCTGGGACGGTCTGCACTTCTCTGGGAACCCACTAGGACGATGGGTACAGGTGTCTCGATCATGAAGGAGAGGGCAGCAGCCGTGTACATCATGGTGTCTGTCCCGTGGGTTACAATTATACCATCAGCACCGTCTTCGATTTCTTCTACGACTGCGCAGGCAAGTTTTTCCCAGGTTCCGACATCCATATTCTCTGAGAGGATACTTGAGATTACCCTGCTTTTAAAATCGGCTATCTCTTTAAGTTCAGGGATAGCTGCAAGAATATCATCAGCTGTAAACTGTGATGTTACTGCACCTGTCCGATGGTCGATTTTGCTAGCAATAGTTCCGCCTGTGGAAAGGATAGCAACCTTCGGAAGCTTTTTTCCAGGCTTTGTGATTCCCTCTCCAGTAGCCCTAGATTCTTTCGCGCCGTTTTCGTCTCCGTTTGTGCTTTCTTCATTATCTTCCAGAAGCGTTACCTTTACCCTGTCTGTGGAAAATCCGGCATTATAACCACTGTTCATTTTTATTGTTATATATCCTTCCATAGACGGCATTACTCTGCCTTCGTATACAGTGCCGTTCTTTTCAATACGTACCCTGTCGCCCTGTTTGAATTCCATAAATAATCCCTTGCGATAGTTTTTAAAATGCTGCATTGATAATTAGTATTCCGGTGTTATAGCATATATCTTCGGATGATATTGTTATTTTACGATGTATTTTGCGTGATACTAAGAGCCAAAGTAATAACTAATTTAATATTACTTTATATTAATTAATATAAAGTGTATTAATTACTGGTTTGCTCTACCACAGCTCAAACTTTCATGTACTCATTAACGACTGCAAGCAGGCTCTCAAAAGCCGAATCTGTGACGTCTCTCATGGTTGCAATTTCTTGCTTGTTAAGTTCGAGTTCAGTACGCCTTTTTGAGAGGTAATTCCGCATCTCTTCTGGGGCAGGCCCCCCAGCAATATTTCTTCGCTTTATGTTTGATACCGGATTAAGGGCTTGTTTTACCATCTTTTCCGTGAGCCCACGGCTTGAAAGCGATTCACCCAGCACAATTTCGGCTACAGAATCTATCTTTTCCAGAGTGGGCCTTTCCATTTCCCTTGCAAGTATGCCTACGATCTGGTGAGCAGTCCTGAAAGGAATTCCGGTTTCCCGGACAAAAGTATCTGCAAGTTCGGTAGCTGTCGTAAAACCTGTGACTGATTGGGCAGCGAGCACTTCAGTACGGACTTTCATGGTTTTTATCATCCCTTCCATGACCCTTACTGAAGCCCTTACCGTTTCTACAGACCGCCAAATATTTGGGGTCGCTTCCTGCAGGTCACGATTGTAACTCAGGGGAAGCCCCTTGCATATTGTAATCAGGGACATAAGTGCTCCCACGGCTACTCCTGTTTTCCCGCGCATAAGTTCGGCGGTATCCGGGTTTTTCTTCTGCGGCATAATCGAGGAGGTAGAAGCGTACATATCATCCAGTTCTATGAAATTAAATTCGGAAGAGGACCAGATTACAAGCTCTTCTGCCATGCGGCTCAGGTTTATCATGAGATTTGTAAAGCTCGAGGCGCATTCAATAAGAAAGTCCCGGCTACTGACCGCATCCATTGAGTTCTCAAGCAGACCTGCAAAGCCCAGGAGTTCCTGGGTTCTTCTCCTGTTCAGGTTAAAACCAGTGGAAGCAAAAGCTGCAGCCCCGAGAGGGCAGAGATTTACTCTTGAATAAGCGTCCTGAACTCTGTCGAAATCTCTGCCAAGGGCAGCTTCGTGGGCGCAGAGGTGATGGGCAAGCGTTGTCGGCTGGGCATGCTGTAGGTGAGTGAAACCAGGCATGAGCGTATCAGTATGTTTTCCTGCAAGGGTTAGAAGGGTTTGCCTCAGCTCATGGATTTCCTCAAGCAGCCCTATCAGTTCCTCCCTTAGCACGAGCCTGACGCAGGTTGCAACCTCATCGTTTCTTGAACGTCCCGAGTGCATCCTGCCTCCTACATCTTCCCCAACCAGATCGATTAGCTTCGACTCAAGAGATATATGAATGTCTTCATAGCTGAAATCGAGCTTTTCCATTCCTTCTTCCCTGATTTTCAAAAGCCCGCTAAGAATTTTGCTGCAGTCTTCCCGGTTTATAATGCCCTGCTCTCTCAGCATTACCGTGTGGGCAAGGTCCACTGCTATATCAGCATCAAATATCCACCTGTCAGCCTCCATAGAGGATGTATAACGTAAGATTTCCTCATCCTGGGCGGCTTCCAGCCTGCCTCTGCGTAAAATATTGCTCATAGGGTTTCCTCTTTCTGGTTCTTGTGAAATTAATTGGTAAGAGTACAATTCCTTTAGGAGTAACAATGTTTGGGAATTTGTTTCAACGTCTGCAAGTAATAATTTCTAATTTGATATTATCTATGAGTTTAATTCACGATTTAATGTGAAATTTAGTGAGGGACTTAATGTAAAATTTAATGTTATATTTAGTGTAAGTTTTGTAGCGTGGTATTAATTCTAACGCTTAAATATGAATCGGTTTCCCGGAGTTCTCATGCAGGATAATGATATCAGGCGGACAGTACCTGGTAAATACTTTTTTCTTCCGGTATCCCAAAAAGCTAATCGTGAGGACAGCGTAAACTCACTTAATGTCCGTGGTTTCGAAATATAACCGGATCTCAATGGTTTATGGCATCATAGAATTGCCTGTAGAGCTTCTCCTTTACGGCAGGTGGAGAGAAGAAGCCCTCTCAAACCTGAGCGGCAAGGTTCTGGAAGTCGGGGTGGGCACAGGAAGGAATCTTAAATATTATCCGGTAGGCTGTTCGGTAATCGGAATAGATAACAGCACAGGGATGCTTGAAAAAGCCCGGAAGAAGGCAAGAGGCATGAGAAATATTACTCTTTATCTTATGGATGCCGAGCACCTTGAATTTCCAGATGATAGCTTTGATTATGTGGTTACGACTTTTGTCCTCTGTTCGGTTCCCGATCCTGTGAAGGCTCTTAAAGAGATGAGACGAGTCCTCAAGCCTTCAGGAGAGCTGATAGCTCTTGAGCATATGCGGAGTAGCAACCCGTTTATTGCCCGCATTGAGGATTTGATCAATCCGATAATGTTCTTCTTTATCTGGGATGATATGACCCGAAATACGATGGGAAACATAGAAAAAGCCGGCTTCACCATTAAGAAAGCAAAAAACCTTGCTTTTCAGGACGTTTTTAAGAAGATCAGGGCAAAACCGTAAATAAACCTGTTTCCGGAAAACTTCCGGAGAATTATCCAAAACCTGAACATTTCTATTTAAACTGCTTTCCCTTAATACAATAGTTTTTCCCTGCATATCCAGAAAAGCTAATCATGAAGAAAGCGTAAATTTGTTTAATGTCCGTGGTCTCAAAGTATAACCGAATCGCACCCATATATGAACTGATAGACTTGCCTCTGGAACTTTTCTTTTTCCGGAAATGGAGAAAGGAAGCTCTTTCAAACCTGAGTGGAAAAGTTCTGGATGTCGGGGTTGGCACAGGAAGAAACCTGATGTATTATCCAGCAGGCTGCCGGGTGATAGGGATCGATAAAAGCGAAAAAATGCTCAGGAAAGCCCGGGAAAAAGCGAAAGCCATGAAAAACGTTACTCTTTATCCTATGGATGCCGAACAGCTTGATTTCCCGGATAACAGCTTCGATTACGTGGTAACGACTTTCGTGCTCTGCACAATCCCTGACCCTGTAAAAGCTCTTAAGGAAATGAGACGCGTTCTAAAACCATCAGGGGAACTAATATCCCTTGAACACGTGCATAGCAGTTACCCTTTTATTGATTTCATGGAACATTTGATTAATCCAGTTCTATTTTTCCTGCTTGGAGATCATACTACACGAGATACTGTGAGGAATATCGAAAAAGCCGGGTTCACGATTAAGGAAGAGAAAAGACTGGCTTTCAGGGATGTTTTCAGGAAGATTCGAGCGAAGCCGTAATGTTTCTCTTACAAAACATGATCTTTTTTGTCTTGCCTAGTTTTGTCTTGCAGTTTCGGAGTGCTTGTTACTTTTTCTTTTTGTCGTTTTTGTTTTAAAGCCATTTTTTACTTCAACCGATCATTTTTACTTTAAAACACCATTAAAATAACCCCCGTGATTCCAATCAGAACGAACAGCCTTAGAACCTGAGAAATCAGGATAGTTTTCATCCCTATTCTGGGACCGAAGATTCCCACGTAATGCGGGATATAGATTCTCAGGGTTCCGAGGCTTGTTATAATATTGCCTACCAGCAGGACAATTATAACTTCAATGCCGCTCAGGATTCCCTGCTCCATTAGGCTTGCTGCGAGCGTGTAGGCTGCAAGGTGGCTTGCAAAAAGGGCTGCAATTACCGGGAGCCCTCCCACAGGCACGGGCAGGTACTCCGAAATCGGCTTGAGAAACGATCCGAGGGAATTAAACACTCCCAGGTCTGTCAGGATAAAAACCAGGATGGTTACGGGCACCATCACTTTGAAAATTCTGGTTATAGTTTTCTTTGAGATTTTCAGGCTTTCTTTAAAGGCTATTTTTAATTCCGGGATTTCTTTCTTCTCAAACTCGTCGAAATGTACTTTTTCTCCTTTAAGCAGGAAATGACCGGCGATAAGTACTATCAGGGTTTTTACAAGGCCTACTAGAGTTATCAGTCCCACATAGATAATCCCGGTTGTGCCGAGCAGGGGCACAAGTATCGGGATCAGGGTTCTCCAGTGCATGACAATGGCAGGAAAGGAGTTAAGAACCGAGGCTATTACCAGTTCGTCTTCTTCTATCATTCCTTCGTCGTACATGCTTTTAAGCGAAGCATTTGCTGACGATGTGGATGCAAAAGCTGTAAGGAAGCCCACTCCGCATTCTCTTCTGAGATGAGCATAGTTTGTGATCGGGTTTACCAGAAAATCAAATTTATAGAACCAGCCGAGGCTTACAAGAAGTTCGGCAAGGATAACCCCCAGGATTATTGAGGGGCCTGTTTTTAAAAGATACTCAACCGAGTCCACAAAGGCATCCAGTAGCATTTGACATTATTCTTGTAACAAGCTTTATTAATTTTTCTAAAAGATTTAATAAAAATTTTCAACAATTAATTCAACCTATACACCCTCAATCGACAAGATTTCAAATGATAATCTTAAATTGATGATTTTTCAATCGGCTAATCTATCAATCGATAAAACAGTATCTCAATTTTATCCAGTTCTTCAAGAACCCATCTGGCAACCTCAAAGAAAATTCTCTTAAGCAATAATGGACAATTAATAAATGAATGCTGGGGAAAACAAAGAGGTACCTTAAGGTTACCAGGGTTCTTTTAAAATATAATCTTATTCCTGAACTTTACCGGGATTTGCGCACTAACTACATTTCGAATCCCGATTGTACCTGTGCTTTTGATCTCGAAATCAGGCATACGGCTGTAAAGCTCAGGCAGGCTTTCGAAGAGCTTGGGCCGACTTTCATCAAAATTGGACAGACAATGAGCAAGCGACCTGATCTTGTTCCACAGCCTTATGTCATAGAAATGGCAAACCTTCAGGACAAGGTTAAGCCGGTGCCTTTTGAAGAGATGGCTGAATCCCTTGATCTTGCCTGCGTTTGTGAATACCAGACGCTTGCGGAGCGAAACCGGAAAAAGACGGAAGAGGAGCTTAAGGCTTCACGGGAGAGAAAAGCAAAAGCTTTTATTGAAATCTTTGACAGCTTTGACCCGGAACCGATTGCCTGCGGTTCGATTGCCCAGGTCTACAAAGGGGTTTTGGAAGGCAAACCGGTTGCCGTCAAGATCCTCCGCCCAAATCTCATTGACATTATAAACATTGACCTTTCTATTCTGGATGATTTCAAGCCTGTAATGCGAAAGGTGCTTGGATTGGGGGGCAATTTCGATATTGATGCTTTCTTGCTGGAGATTCGGGAGATGCTTACCCGCGAGGTCGACTTGAGAACTGAAGCCATCAATATGCGGCGTTTTGAGGACAATTTCAAGAACGTGAAAAATGTAGCTGTACCCAAAATTTATCCGGATTATTGTTCAGCCAATGTCCTTACAATGGAATACATCCACGGAACCCAGATTAAAGACATAATTAATATGCCTGTGCCTCAAAGCAAGAAATCGGAATATACACGTACCATCACCAGAAGTTACCTCAAGCAGGTCTATATCGACGGCTTTTACCATGCTGACCCTCACGGGGGCAATATGCTGGTTCAGGAAAACAATACCATAGCCTTTATCGATTTCGGGGCTGTGGGCAGTATCGATGAAGAACTTCAGAAGCACATGCTGGAGTTTTACTATGCCATCAACAATAGGGACGTGGAAGGGGCAACCCAGGGTTTCCTGAAAATTGGGGGTGCAAATGCACGGGAAGTTGATATCCACAGGCTCAGGAAAGATATGGATAGCCTGATTGCAAACCAGAACTATGGGCTTGAAGGCAGACAAAGCGACAATTACGCAAAACTTGGTCTGAAATATAATATCCGGCTGCCCGGGGAATTTTCAACCCTTCAGAGAGCGATCCTGCTTATAGAAGGGGTCTGCCTGGAACTGGATCCGAGATACAATATTAAAACTATTGCAATTCCCGTTCTCATGGATGCTTATAAGAAGCTTAATGAGCCGAAAGGGCCTGCTATCCACATTGAATTTTCCACTGAACCTGTGGATGAAAAGGCTGAAATGAGGGCAACAATTCGGGAAGTTGCCGATAAAATGGAAGAAATGGGGGATAGATTCCTTTCTTTAAAGCAGGAAGAAAGCAGGAAAACGGTTTTTTCGAAAGAATTCTACCTTGCTGTCCTGCTTATTATCTCAGCCTATATCCTGTTAAATGGTGGTACTTTTTCCTGGGTTGGGTTGGCTGGAATCGGAGCGTCTGTCCTGATAGTCCTTGTTGCTACAATTCGGGGAGATTGAGAATATATTTAATCCGTAAAGGGCTGGATGAGCAAAAATCCCATAATGTGATAAAAACCTGTGAAATATAAAAACAGAAACAGGTAAAATAAGCCTTAAATCAAACCATATAATATATAAAAACCATATAAAAACTAGGACAGGAAAAAATTACAGGTAAAAATCCAGAACTTACTAACGGGGGGATTGAATCTCTGACACAAGGAACCTTAAAAATTGAAGGGATGGAGTGTAATCACTGCATCTTAAGGGTTGGGAGAGTTATTGCTTCCGTGCAGGGTGTAACTGTAGTTGATGTAAATCCGGGAACAAAAGAAGCTGTTGTGGAATTCGAGGAGAACAGAACCGACCTGGAAGAAATAAAGGCTGCCGTGCGGGAAGCAGGGTACGAGCCTTTATAATTCTGTTTTTCTCTTTTTATTTCCTGGTGTGCTTAACTGATCTCAAGGTGTAGACAATAAATGGATTTACTCAGATATTCTGCATGTACATGCAATCAGTTACATCTCTCCTCTTCAATAACAGCAGTATTTTTTAATCATTTCTTTTATTGTATTAATTAAGAGTTGCAAATCTAGCCTCAGTTTACTAAGTTTACCATCTATTATGTTTTATGTTGGCTGGAATTATAATTTTTAAACACAATGTTAATTTTATTATCACTAGCATAATAAACCTAAAAAGATCACTTGCTACAAAAGCACATATAAGGGGAACTTAGGAGGAATTATTTCTAATATAATAACGCTTTTATATTTACTGAGCACGTAAATATTTACCGGTATGCCAAGCATACTGGTATGTTAAGCATACAACTTTGACATAACGGGGGGAGTAACAGAGATGGTTAAATCTGGAATCACAAAGTCAGTGTTACTGCTGACATTTATAGGATTGATAATAATCGGACTGGGGCAGCCGATCGCAGGAGCTGCAGATAAGGGAAAATCGAGCGGACAGGTCTGTGTTTGTAAGGAGTACTCCAACAATACCACCATGAATTGTGAAAAAGATTATTGCAACAATATTACCATGAAATATGTAGAGAACTACACTTGTTGTCTAATGGATTGTGGAAAAGACTACTGCAATAATACTATGGACTGTAAAGAGGGCTATGATTGTTGTGTATATAACTGTGAGCAGGACTACAATCGTTGTTTGATGGACTGTGAAACGGATTATGGCAACAATACCACCATGAACTTTGAAAAGGATTATTGTAACAAGACCATGATGCCCTGTATGATGATGGATAACGACTCAATGAATGACACCATGATGCACCACTGTATGCACCACTGCATGCATTGTATGATATACTGTATGAAAGGGGATCAATCAGAGAACGCAACTATGATGCCCTGTATGATGGGCGACGATTCAATGAACGAGACCATGATACCCTGTATGATGGGTAACGATTCAATGAACGAAACTATGATGATGCACTGTTGTATGATGCCCTGTATGATTGAAGATCATACGGACAATGCTACTATGATGCCCTGTATGATAGGCAACGATTCAATGAACGAGACCATGATGTACTGTATGATGTGCGCCGATTCAATGAACGAAACTATGATGATGCACTGTTGTATGATGCCCTGTATGATGAAAGATCATACGGACAATGCTACTATGATGCCCTGTATGATGAAAAATTACACGGGCAACGAAAGCTGCTGCCCGGCTTGAAAGGATCAAAACACAAATTAAGCCGCGTCAATTTATGTTGTGCGATTATTTGTTAATGTAAAAAAGCGAGCAGGGCTCATTCAGTGGATAAAATAGTTTATAATGCCTTAAGGTAGAGTAAATTATAATAAAATCTTAGAATTTTGCCTGCTTTTATTTTTTAGCGCCTATGCAGGCATTATTAATTTTTATAGGTAATCTCTGAGGATCAGTCAATATTGTCTCTCCTTCAGTATTGATGCCTAATTGATTGGCGGATTTTCTTAATTTCTCCTCGCCTGCAATTGGTAGTTTCAGGCTGCCCTCGGCTGAAGCTTTTAAGGCAAGCATTATTTCTCGCCCTCTGGCACCATGGGCAGCTACTCCTGCTGCAACCCATCTTAGCAGGTTTCTGGCTACAATGAGGTCTGCGTCTGCTCCACAGACCCCTCTGGGACTTTTCCTGGTGATCCTGCAAGGTCCGTTATTACAATTTCGGCAGCAGACCCCAGCCATCCCGAAGTTACAATGCGGCTTCTGCTTATCAAAACGATCAAAAGGAGTTTCACAACCGACCTTCCCCATCTGCAATATCATCTCTTTAACTGCTGGGTCAGGTGTGTGCTCTAACACATCTCCCTTTGTCGGAAAACTTTTTTGTATTCGCTTACGGCGTCGGTGTAATCCGTGAAGTCTCCCCCACCATGGCGATGATTGTGATGACCGTGCTCATCTTTATGAGAAGAGTCATTCCGATGGTGGTGATTCTCAGGTAACTTCATTGTCTAAAGACCTCTGTTTGTAAGTTTTAATGAGTTCAATTGCGGGCGTTTTTATTTATGGGTATTTTTTTCTACTGAATCTCAGTACGGCTAACCCTTTCCTGGCTCACATGCGTCCTATGTAACAGTTTTTTTAAAGTTCACAATTGTGAACAAACACTCCCTTAAACTCATTACTAGTATTTAAATGTTGGTTTATAGGCAAAAATTTCCTGGGAAAATCAGTAAAGGGTAAAGGGTTCAAAGAGTGAATAGAAAGCTAAAAACTACAGAGAATATGCAAAAAACCAAAACCACAAAGAACATTTGGAACTCAAAAACCATAGACAGCGTGAAAAGAGCTATAGAGCAAGGCTGCGTCGAATTATGGGAATAGCACAAGTTTCAACCCCAGTAAGAATATGAAAATTGCCACAAAATTCCTGAACTTTTCCTGAGAAATTTTCTCAACTCCTTTTATGTTCTACTAATGCCTATTCCTTTATGACATAAATGCTAGTATTTCTGAACTTTTTAATGTCAGTAAGTATTGTTGAAGAATGCTGAAAATCATAGTATTTTCAGCTTAATGATATTATCAGTCACATTAACCTGAGTTTACGCAAAGAATTTGTGGCAAACCTGACATATACCTATTTAATTCTGCAGTATTCCAGAAAATTATTATGATAAAATCATTAAATAAAATTAAACGGAGATTGAAAACATGGCTCAGGAAATCATAAAAGTCGAAGGTATGTCCTGCATGCATTGCCAGTTGAGGGTTAAAAAAGCCGTTGAAGCTGTAGAGGGTGTGCAGAGGGCGGACGTAAATCTTCAGACTAAACAGGTAACTGTTGACTATGAAGAAGGAAAGGTAAATCTCGAAGAAGTTAAGGCTGCAATCAGGGAAACCGGATATGAACCTCTGTGATATCACTCCATACAGCATTTTCAAAGAATTTATTATATACTAAAAATACAGATTTTTACTATATGGATTAACTGTATGGATAGAGCGACTAGAAAAACAGTTATGCTGCGGGGGTGAGCACATCGGGGAGACAACATTCATAGTAGACGACCTTGTATGCAGGTACTGCAAGGACATGGTCGCAAAGCTCGTTACCTCTATTAATGGGGTTTCCAGAGTAGATATCAATATTCCTGAAAGAACCGTAAATGTAGCCTATGACAGCCGGATAACTGATGCATATGTCATACAGATGACCTTGCTTAAAGCTGGCTATAAAACCATAGAAGAGCCCAGAAGAGTTTACTGAATGCCAGAAAATCCTGAAAAACCTGAATAGGCGGCACATTTGATGGAAGTTACTATTGGAGTTTACGGCATGACCTGTGGTCACTGCCAGAAAAGAGTAGCGGATGCCATTTCTTCTCTTGAGGGGATAGAATCCGTTGATGTAAATCTCGAATCCGAATACGCCACAGTTAGCTTTGATCCTGAAAAAGTAACCCTGGAAGACATAAAGGCGGCTATCCGAAAGGCGGGATACTCAATAGAACGCGAAGAAACACAGGAAGAAACGCCGGTGGAGTTTTTCGGGGCAGCAGAAGCGGCGGGGACAGGAACAGAGGCTGAGGAGAGAACTTTGACGGAACCAAAGGGGTCAGAAGAGGTTCCTCAATCCTGTCCTCTGGATGTAACCTGTGAACTGCCAGCAGGAGAAGCCCCGCAAGTCTCAGAGCCGAAAACTGGTTTAAAAGAAATCACGCTAGGAGTTTCCGGCATGACCTGCTCGGCCTGCGTCGCAAATATTGAGAGAGTATTAAAGAAGAAAGCAGGAGTGAGCTCAGTAGCTGTCAATCTGGAACTTGGAAGGGCAAAAGTCGGTTTTGATCCCTCGCTTATCTCTCCTAAGGAGATTGAAGATACCATCGAATCAATCGGATATAAGGTAGAGAAGGATACGGTAACTCTTAACCTCGAAGGTATGAGTTGCGCCTCCTGCGCTGCAAATATCGAGAGAATTCTTAATAAGACCGACGGCGTGATTTCGGTTTCAGTAAATTTTCCCCTTGAAAAGGCAGTTGTAGAATTCGACTCAGCCCAGATTTCCGTAAGAGAGATTGTTGCTACGGTACAGAGAATTGGTTATGGGGCATCGGTCCGGACTGAAACTGTGGAATATGAAGACAGAGAGCAGATATCAAGGGAGGTTGAGATTCGAAAACAGAGAAATAACCTGATCATTGCTGCTGTGCTTGGAATTCCGGTTGCTATCGGGAACATGGGTATGATGTTTCCTTCTCTTTTGGGGTTTATTCCTTCCTTCCTCTTCGACCCCGTAGTGCTTTTTATATTGTCAACTCTCATCCTTATCTTCCCTGGCAGGCAGTTTTTTGTCGGGACTTTTAAAGGTTTCAGGCATGGCGTAACCGATATGGATCTGCTGATTGCCGGAGGGACAGGGTCTGCTTACATCATCAGCGTAGCAGCAACATTTTTTGATCTCGGACCCGGGTATGATACTCTCTATTACGATACGGTAGCTCTCCTTATACTTTTCATCGTGCTTGGTAGGTTTCTCGAAGCCAGGGCAAGGAGCCGGACTTCGGAAGCAATAAGGAAATTGATGGAACTCAGGGCAAAGACCTCCCGAATTCTTGTGGATGGTGTGGAGAAAGAAGTTCCTGTTGAAGAAGTCGTGGTTGGCGACATTGTTGTTGTTCGCCCGGGAGAGAAAATTCCGGTTGACGGGGTTGTAGTTGAAGGCAGTTCGGCAGTGGACGAGTCAATGCTTACCGGTGAGAGTATTCCTGTAGAGAAAAGCCCCAGCAGCACGGTTATCGGGGCTACGCTAAATAAAACAGGAACTTTTAATTTCCGGGCTACCAAAGTCGGGGCTGATACCGCTCTTGCCCAGATAATCAGGCTTGTTGAAAATGCTCAGACTTCTAAAGCCCCAATCCAGAGGGTTGCGGATATCTTTGCTGGCAACTTCATAATAGCGGTGCATATTCTTACCCTTCTCGCCTTTTTCTTCTGGTTCTTCGTAGGCTACTGGCGCTTTGGGGTATCCGCAGCTATGGGAGGAATCAGCCCCTTCCTCTTTTCCCTGCTTATAGGCATTACAATCCTTGTGATCTCATGCCCATGCGCGGTTGGGCTTGCAACTCCTGCAGCCATCATGGTGGGCACTGGTCGGGGAGCGGAAAACGGAATCCTCATAAAAGGTGGGGAAGCCCTTGAGAGGGCACATAAGCTTGATACAATAGTTTTTGACAAAACCGGAACTCTTACAGAAGGCACTCCAAAACTCACAGACGTGCTTACAACCCCTGGTAATGAAAAGGAACAGGTGCTTTTTATAGCTGCAACGGCTGAAAAGGGATCGGAACATCCCCTGGGAGAAGCTATTGTAAAGGGAGCTGAGGAGATGGAGATCAGCCTCGGAAAAGCAGAAAATTTCCGTTCAATTCCGGGAAAGGGTGTTGAAGCTTATTTTGAGGAAAAGCAAATCCTGCTCGGCACACGTAAACTTATGGAAGAGAATGGGGTCTCCTTTGAGATCCTTGAGCCTGAAATGCGTGCATTTGAAGAAGATGGGAAAACTGCGATGCTCGTAGCGTATGAGAAAAAAATCATAGGCATTGTTGCAGTTGCCGATACCCTTAAGGAGAACTCCAGGGAAGCAGTTGAGACCCTGGCAAAAATGGGAATCGAGGTAGCTATGATTACAGGAGACAATGCCATTACAGCAGGTGCGATAGCCAGACAGGTAGGTATTTCAAGAGTGCTTGCTGAAGTGCTTCCTGAGGATAAGGCAAATGAAGTTAAAAAACTTCAGGATGAAGGAAAGCTTGTCGGGATGGTAGGTGACGGCATTAATGACGCTCCTGCATTGATCCAGTCCGATGTGGGAATTGCAATGGGAGCGGGAACTGATGTGGCAATGGAGTCCGCAGAAATCGTACTTATAAAAAACGACCCCAGAGATGTGGTCGTAGCTCTTAAGCTGAGCCGGCTTACTATCCGCAAGATCAAACAGAACCTGTTCTGGGCTTTTGGGTATAATTCGATAGGTATCCCTATTGCAGCCGGGATTCTTTATCCCGTTTTTCATCGAATATTGATTACACCTGAACTTGCTGCCGCCTTTATGGCTCTGAGCTCGGTCTCGGTGACTACCAATTCCCTGCTAATGAAAAGAAGCAAACTTAAATGAGCTGGCAGACAGTTTTAAAGTCTGTTAAGAAAAGCTAGAAAAGTAAGCAGGAGAGTTAAACAGGAAAAGGAGAGTTAAACAGGAAAGTTACACAGAGTAATTACGCAGGAAAGTTACAGAGTAGTTATGAAGGAAACTTAAACAGGAGAATTATATGGTAAAATTCGGATCAACAGAAAACAAGCAAAGAATAGTGCTCTTATTAAGTCTTGCCACTTCGATATTGCTTGTTGTACTTTTTCTTTTAGGGTCTCTTTTAACCAATATATCAAGAGGAGAAATAGCCTACACCCAGGTAGACATGGCTGCGGGCTCTATTTTTGTTTTTGTTATTTCCATGATAATTTCGCTGTCTCTATGGCCCAGAGTAGCGGATAGGCTTGAAGACAGGGAAGATAGCAATAAAGCCCCAGCATGATTTCTTCGGGCAGGACAGTTTTAGAGAGGGTATATATTCCTGAACCTATAAAATCCAGTAAAAAATAAATAGGGAGTTTCACTCCGGAAAGAGTGCTGTTAGGAAAACAACGCAGAAAATGACCTCTTCAGAGAATGACCTCTTACGAAGTCGTACCTTTCCTGCGGCAGAACTATTTGCCTGTCAGAGTGAATCGATGCAAATAAAGCACTTATTAAGCAATTATTCAAACGCAGTAAATTTGTCCTTAAGCGCTCCACATACTGGGCACACGTCCGGGGCTTCTCCCTCAAGAGTGTATCCGCATACTTCACAGATCTGGACAGGACCGAGCTCCATGTCCTTTCCAGAGTTCACCCGTTCAAGTGCTCTTTCGAAAAGCTGTTTATGCAATTTTTCACTGGCATATGACCATTCGAAACTTCGCTGTGCACCTTTCTCTCCCTGGAATTTTGCAACTTCTATATATACAGGATACATTTCTTCAATCTCAAATGTCTCACCAGCAATGGCCAGTTTAAGGTTTTTTACTGTATCCCCAGGACCAAAGGCTCCCATGCTGTTTGCGACAAATCCCCCATCGAGATGTCTTAGTTCCCTGTAATGGTCTCCTGCATGTACATATTCAGCATGGGCAATTGCGCGGAATAAACGGGCCACGTTACTGAATTTCTCTTTTTCCGCCTGATTTCCAAAATGTAAGTATCTCATATGTGCCTGGCTTTCTCCTCCGAATGCATTGATAAGATGCTGCTCTGTCATTTTTTTCATTTGAAAACCTCTTCTTTAAAAATCCAATTATACATATACTCAGGACTTAAGCAGTTGAGAAACAACGTTAAGATGAGAAAGTCTGTAACGGATATTCTTATTTAAGTGACAGATATCCTTGTTTAGACCTCTTTAAGTTTAATTCCCGGGATTCAATATTACTGATTTCCCGACTCAACTGCATCAGTCCCCAATTACCTTACTCAATTTTTACATCAATAGCGTTTTCAAAAGGCTGCTGGTAAGGTACTGTAACTTTAAGTACACCATTAGAATACCTAGCTGTAGCTTTGTCCGGGACAACAGGGCAGCAGATTGCATAGCTGTCCACATATTCGACTCCTTCCTTGGTAGCTCTCACATAAAAGCCGTCTTCTGTGAGCTTAAAAGAAATATCCTTCTTTTCCACCCCCGGAAGGATGACCTCAATTTCAAGATTCTCATACTTTTCGTCAGGATATGCGCATATGGATGGTGAAACTTTTGTCATATCTGCCATTAAATTACCCCCAAATAACATCATCAATTAATGTATTTATATATTTTCTTTCGGTTAAGTAATCTGTTAACGTTAAAATGACTGCAAATTGATTCATTTTAATCCTCTTAAATAATCTTTTTAAATTATAGGCTTATGGAAAAGTAGGGGAAGGCAAAAATTGATTTTTATAAGAAAGAAGTAAAAGCCGATGAGTCACACCAAAAATTAGTGAAATAAAATTAAAAGAAAACGAACTGCAGAATCAGAAGATAGGCGAGTTAAATAGGACTGGAAGATTAATGAGTTATATAAGATTAGAAAATAGATGAGTTATACAAAATTGGAAGATAAATATGTTTACATAGATCAGCAGATGTATTAGATAGAAACAAATTATGCCTTTATTCTTCAATGTGGGGGAACCTTAATACATCTTTAGAGATTATATCAATTAATTATTTTTACATAAAATATTTTTATGCAAGGTTTTTTAATATTCTTTTCAGATTGATATTAACAGCGAGTGTTTGTACATGAGAGAATCCGTAAGAAAACTGGGGCTTATAGGAGCCGGTCTCTGGGCAATAACCGAAGACAGGATAAATGAACTTGTAAAGGAACTTGTTGATAAAGGAGACATCAATAAAGAAGAAGGTAAAAAAGTTGTCCAGGATATGCTGGAAGAAAGAAAAAAACAGAAGCTCGATCTTGAGAAGAAAATCTCAGAGAAAGTTCAGGAGTCAATCTCGAAAATCGATGTATTTACTAAAAAAGATATGAGTGAGCTTGAATCCAGGATACAGACACTGGAAGAAGAAATTCAGAAAATTAAAAACAAAGAAAAGATGTTTTTTAAGTGAAAACGATTACTCCATGGTTTTCACTTCTTTCCTTTACATCTCACAATTCTTCAATTACTATCTCTTCTTCAGGGCTTGCATTCTCAAGCAAACCTTCAAGTTCTGCCATATCAGAATCAAGACTCTGGATTTCGGCTTGCGTAAGTCCTATTTCCAGATCCTCAGCTGGTATCCCGTTTCCTGCTTCAACGGCGTTTGGGTCTGCCTCTGACTTTTCCATTTCAGATGTACCGTTTCCTAGACAACCGGATCCTGCAAGCCAGATAATTAAAGCTGACAGTACGAGCAGGTGAGTGAATTTAACCATTTTCTGTCTCCTCTATCATGTAATTTTTCTTTCAGTAGGTTTTTCCAATCTCATCCCCTGAGCAAATTTTTTCTATCTACAGTTTTCAGGCTGTTCTCAAGTTAATTCAATGCCTTTTTCTAATTTAAATTCTTTATATTTTTAATTTGGGTTCTGTTAAGTTCCCGGGCTAAATTACGTTATGTTAACTTCAAATCCTTTGTCTCTCTCGATTTCATAATTCTTCAGTTCGCCGAACATTTTCCTGAGTATCTTATTCGCCTTGCTAATATCATTGAGGGATTGACGAAGGTAATTATTTGCCTTTTGCAGATCCTCCCGGGTGACATTCTCACTATTATAGATAGAATCCGCCGCTTCTTTCTTTTCCTGTGCGGATTTTATATATAATATATAGCTGGCAAGTTCAGTTTCAAGTTCAGCGGTGTTAACGCCCGTTTTTTTCATGTCCTCTACTTTTATACTAAGATTTTCAGAGAGGTTTTCGGACTTCTTAAGAAATTCTCCTATTTTCTCACTGACAGTCTTTCCTGCGCCTTCAAGGCTGGTTTTCTCAGCATTATTCCATACTCCGCGTACGGAACTGACCACGGAAACAAGTTCTTCCTGGCTTGATGCTTTTGCAATGTTTGTCTTCTCGATCTCAAGCAGTTTTATATCTTCATCTATGTCAATAACTTTTTCTTCCGTTCCGTTCCCGTTTGAATATGCCATGTTGCTCTTTACGTATGAGAGGTGAGCTACCATATATTCAATACTTGAGTTAAGATAGAGCTTTGTGGCATTTATAGCCTCTTCGGAATCAAGGTCAAGTTTTTCTCTCTGAATACTATTTCTGGTCTTGAGAAAATCTTCTTTTGCTTTACGGTACTCTTGCTTATGAAACTGGAGTTCTTCCTGTAATTGTTTTCTTTCCTGTTTGTGTTCGGAAATTTCATTTCTATTTTTTGAGCTGAGATTCTTCTGTTCCTGATTCGCATTAGATTCAGTACTGCTTGCCTCATCCATGCTGTCAGTCCCATTCATATATGAACCGCGGGAATCATCACGCATGTACTGATTTGGATTGTCGTTTCCATGTTCTGAGGAATCTCTGACAGCGAGGGAGCCTCCTGACAGCAAACTGAGTGATGTTAATACTATCGTAAAACAAGCCAGATAATGTATTATTCTTGATTTTTTCATCTGACTGCCTCCGTTTACAAGTTATTATGCTGTTATATAGATCAAGGTAAATATAAGCACTCTTTTTCAAATGGATCATATTAACAGGAAGATATGGGCTTTTAAGCTTGATAAGCTGCTTATTCCCTTGATAAAGCTTTAATATGCATTTGTTTTTTTTACACCCCCCTGTCAGGAAAAGTAAAAGATTTATGTTAAAAAACCGATTAACCTTGTGTGAATTTTAGAAAGCTCTGCAGGTTCGCACTTGTTTTCTTTCTGATTATAGCCCTTCAGGGAGATGCAACTGCGGCCAAGATTCATGGAACAGTTTACGAGTGGTACACTTTCAAGCCTCTTAACAACTCAGTTGTAGAAATTAATTCCACCCCAGAACAGAACTTTATTGCAACGGATTCACAATATTCTTTCAACCTTACTCCCGGCACCTATACAATAACTGCAAACTATCTTGAAGGAAACAGGATTGTTTATACAGCTACGGAAGAGGTTGTAATTACAGATGAAGGAG
Organism: Methanosarcina flavescens; assembly: GCF_001304615.2. NCBI lineage: Archaea > Methanobacteriati > Methanobacteriota > Methanomicrobia > Methanosarcinales > Methanosarcinaceae > Methanosarcina > Methanosarcina flavescens. The sequence goes on from NZ_CP032683.1 coordinate 2,656,807, forward strand.
AGTATGTGCATGATCTTCTCCTGTTCCCACCCTCTAATGAGGAGCTTCTGAATCAAGATGAATTTGAAGCGCCTGTTCTGGATTATGAGGAGACGAGGACTGTATCCCGACCAGGCTCTCAGTATACCTTTTTAGTCTCAGCTCTCCTCGCTCTCATAGTCCTTATGCTGGCTGGCTACTTTTTAAAGAAGAGTCTTGATAAACCGGCAGATATTCATTTTCCAGAGGAAAACAGGCAGCCATACCTGCTGGAGCCTGAAAAACCCGTAAAGGATGCAATATTCTCTCAAGAAGCTAAGATCGATACAGCAGAAAACGTCATAAAAAATTTAAAAACTAACTCTGCTCAACCTAATCTGGAGTCCGAAGAGATACCTAAAACTGGTGGAGTTTTACAGCAGAGGAACGGGTCTGCAGAAGAGGCTCAGGACTCTTTTCTTAACGAAGAGGAGCCTGGTAAATCGAGTTCGAGATCCTCAAAACATTCAAAAATTAATCTTCCAGATGATCTGAAAGAACTTTTGGAGCTAGTTTACGCTAGCGGAAACCGGATCAGCCAGAGAGAACTGAGGAAAAAATCTCCCTATTCGGAGTCCAAAGTCAGCCTTATGCTCTCGGACCTTGAAGAGCGTGGACTAATTGAGAAATTCAAAAGAGGAAGGGGAAATATAATCCGCATTCCTGATGTTCACATCTCCAGACAAGCAGAACTTAGAAAAAAGAAGGAGTAAGCGAATATTGTACCCTTTGAAGTCTTTTTTGAAGGGACATAAACAGTAAACTATATAACTTAATTCATCTACTAAGCAGCAGAAAGGGTTAACAATGTTTGGAATACACGGTATGTTTGAATATCCTTTTTAATTTCTTATGCTCGGAAACTGCTTGCTTGATATAACTGCGTTAATAATAAATCAGAGTAACAGGGCCCTGCTTCGCGGGAACAGATCTGGAAACCAGGTTAACAGAATATCAGATTATAAAAATCAGGTTTAAGGGGCTAGATGGCTGGATCGGACCAGATACTCTGATATATCACTTCAACCCTGACAGTAAGCTGCTGATACAATATTTGACAGATTGATAGATTACTATTTAAATTGCACAAGGGATTATTAAAAAAATCTACGAGGGACAACATGCGAGTTTCCATGGACATTGAGTTAAAAGATGTACCCGGGCAGATGCTTTTAGCCCTCCAGCCTCTTTCGGAATGTAAGGCTAACCTGATAACAGTAGTACATCACCACCAGAGGAGAACCCCCAGAAAAACAGTGCCTGTAAAGCTTGTACTTGAAACAAGGCCCGAAAACGTTGAGACAATAAAGGCAAAGCTGGAAGAGAACGGAATTCGAGTGGTAAGAGTCGGAGAACACCGTTTCAGGGAGAGCATAAACGTAGTGCTCATCGGTCATGTGGTTCATACAGGGATCCAGGATACGATTGACGAGATTGACAAAACCGGCTTTGCTGAAGTTGTGGATCTTTCCCTTTCCATGCCCGGTATCAATATGCTTTCTTCAGCTCTAATGAAAATTAATGCTGTTAGTAAAGAGGATATGCAAAAGGCACTTTTCATCCTCAAAGAAGTCTCGGCAAAGAAAGATCTGCTTATGATTCTTCCAATAGATATTCAGGCCTGAAAAAAATTGTAGGAGATATGAAAACATGAAAACTGTGTACTGTTCCATTCTCGGGTTCGGAGCAATCGGACAGGGTGTGGCTGAAGTACTCCTTATGAAGAAAGAGTATCTTGAGAGTATTGGGCTGGAAGTAAAGGTTGTTGCTGTTGTGGACTCAAAGGGTGCAACCGTTAATCCTGAGGGCGTGGATCTTGCCGACTGCCTTGCCAGGAAGATGACAGATGGAACGGTAGCTCTTGAAAACATCTCCGGAGTTGAGGTCATCCGGTCCATACCGCATGAGCTGGTGATTGAGACTACTCCTACGAATATACGAACCGGTGGAGTAGGCCTGCAGAATATGCTTGCAGCCTTCCAGACCGGAAAAGACGTTATTACCTCTAATAAGGGACCCCTTACCCTCAAGTACAGGGAACTTATGGAAACCGCAAAGGCAGCAGGCTTGCATTTCAGGTTTGAAGCGACTGTCGGCGGTTCAATGCCCATTATCAACCTGGCAAATGAGGTGCTTGCAGGCAACAAAGTTAAAAGCATCAAAGGAATTCTGAATGGGACCTGTAATTATATCCTGACAAGAATGCTTGAGGAGAGGGCAAGCTATAATGACATTCTTGCCGAATCCATGCAACTTGGCATTGCCGAAACCGATCCCACGTATGATGTGGAAGGAATCGATACAGCCTGCAAACTTGTTATCCTTGCCAATTCGATTTTCGGGCTTGATGTAACTTATAGCGACGTTGAAGTTACAGGGATTACAAAAGTCACGCCTGAAGCCCTCGAAATGGCTTATGAAAGAGGGCATGTGATCAAACTCATAGGTGAAGTCAGCAGGGAAAGAATTCATGTAGCTCCAAGGCTTGTACCTATCAACCATCCCCTTGCAGTAGGAGGAACCCTGAACGTGGCATCGATAGATACCGAGCTTGCAGGAGAAATTACGGTTACGGGTAAGGGTGCAGGTCCGATCGAGACTGCAAGTGCAATTCTCAGCGACCTGGTCGCAATTTATGGAAATTGATAAAAAAAGTTCGGATCTATCTGTATTTAGATAAAATAAAAATAAAAATCTGCGTGGATCATGACAAGCTTCAGGGAGTTTTCAGAAACCTGCCAGGCGATTGAAAAAATCTCAAGTACTATTGATACTACAAATAGGGTTGCCGATTTTCTTAAAAAGGTCGATGTAGAAGAGCTGCCCATTGCAACTCATTTTATTATGAGTGAGGTTTTTCCTGCCTGGAGTGGAGAGCAATTGGGAATCGGGACAAGCCTGCTGTATGCCGCTCTTTCCAGAGCTTCGGGAATGTCTGTGAAAAGCATAGAATCTCTTCTACGGACTACCGGAGATATCGGGGACACAGCCCTGCTTATCCTTAAGGAAAAAAGGAAAAATCAGGTTACTTTCTCTTCTTTCTTCGAAGAACAACCCGAACTCTCAATAACAGAGGTCTATAACCGTTTCAAAATCGCCTCAGAAGCTTCGGGGAAAGGCTCACAGGATATCAAGATAAAAAATCTTCAGTTTCTCTTCAACTCCTCAACCCCCAGGGAAGCGAAATATATCTCCAGGCTTGCCCTTGAGGAACTCAGGATCGGCGTCGGTGAAGGCGTTGTAAGGGATGCGATTTCAAAAGCTTTCTCCGTGCCTGTGGATGTGGTCGAGCACGCCTTTATGGTCACAAACGACCTCGGGATAGTTGCTGCAACTGCAAAGGAAGGCGGAATAGAAGCCCTTAAACGCCTGGGAGTTGAAATCAATCGCCCGATTAAGATGATGCTTTCCCAGATCAGTCCTGATATAGTTGCCGACATCAGGGAAATGGGGGAGGCTGCAATTGAATGGAAGTTCGACGGGGCAAGAATCCAGATCCATAAGGCTGGAAATTCGGTTATGCTTTTTTCACGCAAACTCGAAAATGTTACGAATTCCCTTCCCGACCTTGTGGAAATAATCCGCAAGCACGTAAAAGCTGAGTCGGCAATCCTTGACGGGGAAGCCGTGGCCGTGGACGAAAACGGCAAGCCCAGGGCATTTCAAGAAATTCTCAAGCGTTTCAGGCGCAAGTACAATGTGGAGGAAAAAGCCCTCGGCATCCCCATTCAACTCAACCTTTTTGACATCATGTACTTAAACGGAAAAACCCTGATAGACCTGCCTCTCATTGAAAGGAGAAAAGCGCTTGAGTCCTGTGTTGAAAGCTCAACTGAGGACTCAAAATCAATCTGCGTGAGCAAACAGGTGATAACCGGAGACCTCAAACTTATAGAACAGATCTACAAGGAGGCTTTAAAAGCCGGACACGAAGGTCTTATGGTCAAAAACCCGCATTCGGTCTATTCGCCTGGCAAACGCGGCAAAAACTGGATTAAGAAAAAACCTCTTATGGAAACCCTCGACCTTGTGGTTGTGGGAGCAGAATGGGGCTTTGGCAGGCGTGCAAACCTTATAGGCTCTTATACTGTTGCCTGTTATGATCCAGAAACCGATCGTTTTCTCCAGGTTGGCAAAGTGGGCACGGGTCTGACTGACGATCAGCTAAAGGAGCTCACAGAGATGCTCTCTGACCTCATGGAAGGCGTTGAGGCAGGCGGAGTATTTGCAGTACGCCCAAAAATAGTCCTTGAAATCGCATTTGAGGAAATCCAGAAAAGCCCCAATTATAACTCAGGCTTTGCACTGCGTTTCCCGCGCTTTATCCGCATACGGGACGATAAAGACCCGGAAGAAGCCGATACAATACAGAGGATAGAAAAGGTATACAGCCAGCAGTTGAAAAGGCTGTAAAAAGGGGGAGTGGCTGCCGTTTTCTTTTTGCGGCAATCACATGACCTTTTGATTACTCTTTTTTGAAACAGTTTAAAGCCTTTGTCTTTTTCGGCTGGAAATAAATATTTTCTTAGTCAACGACAGGACATTTTTCGGAGATTAATTTTACATATAAACAGAAGTTTTGGAACGTAAGTAAGCCTTCCGTTAGTAGGATGGGCTCAATATCAAAATTCCATATGTATATCATCGATTAGTCAGCAGATTCATAATGCATGTCATAATACTCATTATTAACTTTTATATAATTAGTTCCATTATTGGATGAGATTTTCCCAAACTCCGATATATTTTCATGGTAGTTGGAAGGTACTATTATATTTTTTCCTGGATTCATCACCGCTTCTTTAACACAGGGATATTTCTCAAGATCTTCTAAACTGAACTCTATGTATCTCTCTGGTGGATCCTGAAATTTATCTGCCCTAATATACATACCTGCACCAGGCTGATAAATCATTAAAAAGAAGACTAGAAATATTGCTAAAACCGCAAGAAAAGCTGCGATTAAGGGTTTTGTTTTCGTTTCCATACTCTCTCTCCAAATACATAACAAAATAAGTGTAGGATTAAATCCTACGCAAAACAATTTAAAAATGATTTCTGTTGGTTTCGATGGTTTGGTCGCAGTCCACACACCAGTTATCTGTTATCATCATATGCGCGTAAGTCATTATGCAAACCGGACCAGTGTATCCATGATCTGGACAATCATAGTTATGTGATGCTTCATGCTGCGCTAGATGCCAATCCCAATCTGCACTTATCTGATGTTTCATTATCCATGCATCTCCTCCATTGTAATTCATCAATTCACTCCTACCTCTATTATCCATTCCTTGATCGGTGAAAATGGCCAACATATCCATACCCTGCTGATTGGAATTCCATCCAGTCTCACTTTGTGCCTCAGAGAGAAGAAAACTCAATAAGAAAGTAAGAAAAAATCTGTGAATGCGTCGACTGGAAATGAATAGCTTTTTAAGCTTAAAATTGAGTGTTGTAAAATTCATTTCTGAGCGAGTTTACATATAATCTAAGGATGAAAATTTCTCAAAAATTAAAAATACTTGAACAGGTCATCCCTTTTCATTTCGTGCAGCCTGTCCCGAAGCAAGCCCTTTAAGGCTTTCAGGTCTCCTTTTTTCGCGCTGATAGGGGCTATTATATGCTTCCAGTTCTGCCAGGGCGGCTCAAGCCCGAGCCGAACTGCAATCTTGTCAAGGAGGGAATCGTACTCGCTTTCTTTTACCTTATCCATCTTGTTTGCGGCGATAATGGTGTCAATCCCGACTTCCCTCAGGAAATCGAACATCTCGACGTCTATCGGAATCTGGTTCCTTGAATCCCAGCGATCCACAATCTGCGGGAGAGCAGGACCGTCTATTACAAGCACTCCGAGTTTTATTCTTTCGGCGTTGTCTTCGATATAATGCACAGTTTTATCTTTTATGATGTCCTGTTTTCGGTCTTTTACTCCGCTCATGAAGCCGAAGCCCGGCATATCCGTGATAAGCAGGTCCGAAATCTGGATATATGTAGGGCGAAGGGTAACCCCCGGGCGTTTTCCAACCCTTACCTTCGCCCCGAAGAGTTCCCTAAGCAGGGAGGATTTGCCCACGTTTGAGCGTCCCACAAATATTATCTCAAAGCTTATTTCGCTTTCAGCTGCGATTTTACTTATTTCCATTGTCTTCTGCTTCATTTGCCTCTCCGAGTTCCTTATCAAAAGCCCTGAGGAATATGTAAAGGGAATTTTCCGGAATTCGAGCGCCTGCCGCAAGAGGGTGACCTCCACCGCTTCCCCCGAACTTGGGAGCGACTGAGCGGAGAATACGGTTTACATCGACCTCTCCCCGCGAGCGGATGCTCAGGTCGTAAGCTTCCTTTTTCTCACGGTATTCAGCAGCAATCCCAACGTCACGCCTGCCGTAGGAGGCTGCGTAAATTGCTGCTTTTGAAATGGAGTTATTGCTATTTACAATATACGCGCAGTTTCTCAGGGTCCTCACGTTTTCCTTAACAAAAAGCCTTATCTTCTCCTCATTGATAGCAGCCTCCCTGGCGAGCTCAAGCAACTCAGGGACACTTGAGGGAATAATATCCTTTGAGAGGGGCTCGATCAGGCTTCTCTTGAATTCGTACTCTTTTCCTTTATAAAGGATAGCCTGGGTCAGAGTTCCGGCCTGGAAGTAAAGGTTTCTTTTATCCCAGTCTTTAATCCAGCTTTTTACATGCTTAGTGTTGTCGCAAAAGTCCCCTATAGCTCCATATATGGCTACTCTCCGCATATCCCTGTTCAGACGCTTTTCAAAAAGCCTGTAGGTTAGTTCTGAGGAACAGGCTTCAGGCTCATGGTAAAACCAGCTTTCTTTTATACAGCTTTCCGGGAGAGGGTGATGGTCAATATAGTAAAGGTTGCATTTTTTCGCAAACTTGCTAAGTATTGTTTGCAGCTCAGAACAGTTTCTCTCATCGATTGCGATATCGCAGATTATAAGATTTTTCACGCCCTCTATAAGCCTTAATTTGTTGAGAAGGCTAACTGGACTTGTGAAATATACGTACGCTTCCGGATATGCGGTTTTTGCAATGGCACCCGAGCAGATCCCATCCGAGTCCCCGTGGGTAAGCACTAGAGTTTTCGCTTTAAGCCAATTTTGAAGTTCTCTCATCCTTAATTCCTTTTTTTCACTTTTGGAAGATCATTAAGGTATTAGTTTTGTTCTACTAAAGGCTCTGTAGAAATCCTCTAAATTCTGTTTTTACCCAAAAATTATAAAAATAAAATTGTAAAAATGCTCCTTAATTTTTTTGTCCACACAAAAAACAAAGGAGCAATTGCTATTGTCATCAAATAAGTATATTAAATTTATTGATCTCAGTCTTAAAACGGTTCAGTCTTCCAGACTGAACCTTTACTCCTGCAAATATTCCAAACGTGTTTATACTCAACATCAGCTTCTTGTTCTTGTTTTATTGAAGGAGTATATAAGTACAGACTACCGTGACTTTGTAGAACTTGTTGACCTCATGAACAATATAAAGGAAAAACTTGACCTTGATAAGGTTCCTCATTACACTACTCTTCAAAAGTTTGTGTCCAGAATTCCCTCTTCATTGTTTAACCTAATTTTGTCAAAAACTCTAAAACTATTTTACTCACATGGAGAAAAAGTTCTCATTACGGCAATTGATGCAACAGGATTTACGAGTTCTTATGCAAGTCATTATTATTCTAAGAGAACAGGGAAGCTCCGAAGGAGCTTCCTTAAAACTTCAATATCAGTAGACACTATTAAAAAAGTAATATTAGGATGGAAAATTAGCCAAAAAACAGATCATGATGTCAAGCATGCAAAGACTCTGATAAGACAATCAAACAAGTCAAGAAAGTCTCAATGTTATGTGATGGATAAAGGATATGATTCCGAAGAAATTCATACTCTAATAAGAGAAGAGATAAAAGCAGATTCAATAGTACCTTTGAGAGAAAGAAAAAGAAAGAGAATAAACGGAAAATATAGAAAACAATTAAACAAAGACTTTGATAAGATCAAATACAATAGAAGGAATATAGTAGAGACAATAATATCTGTTGTAAAAAGAAAATTTGGAGAAACATTAAGAGCAAGAAAGGTTAGAAATCAAGTAAAAGAAGTAAAAGTTAAACTAATAGTCTATAATATAAACAAAAAAGTAATACAATTATTATGGATTAAATTAAGGATTTCTACAGAGCCCTACTAAATTTATTTTATATTTTACCCAGATGTATCCTAAGGTAAATAGAGGTTCGTTTTAATCTCCAATTTTCAGGAGTGATAGGAAAGACCAGAGCAGATTATAAAAAAAGGAATGAGATCAAAAAAGAGTAACCAAAAAAAGATTAAAACATAACATCACACGCTGATTGTAAATATTTACGCTGATTTTTTCAGGAACTTGCTCTATTACATTGCAGGGAAATACTCAACCAGGACTTTAATTATGGAATAAGGTAAACATAAAAAATATGAAAGAAATTGTACCTATGTATACCTTATTCTGTTATCTCCGGTTTAGATCTTTAATTTCCTTCACTATCGCTTTTTCCCAGTAAACCTGTAACAGCTAGAAGTCCTGCTGCAGCAAGGATAACACTGAATCCGGGAGCTTCTCCGTTATCCTGCTCTGTAAGGCTGCTTAAAGAGTCATCTTTTTCCTGGCTGGATCCTGTTACTCCTTCGGGCTGCGTGCTGCTTCCTTCAAGAGGAAGGGATACTCCTACATAAACAACAGGTGCATTTGAGACGACTTCACCCGAATAGTCATTAAGATCTAGAAAAGTTGCTTTGCATGCAGGAAGGTGGATTTCTCCTTCTTTATTCATTTGCAGGATGTACGTTATTTTTCTTGAATCCCCATCACTTTCAAGCACATGTTTGAATCTGGTTTCCCCGCTTATAAATTTAGCTTCAGGAGGTATTGTATCGGTTAACGTTACACTTGCATCAACATTCCCCGTATTTTTTGCAGTGACAGTAACAGTCAGCTCATCTCCCAGATTAAGCTGTTGCCTGTCTATGTTTTTCGTAACTGTTATTTCAGGCCCATAAATTTTTACTTTCTCCGAGTTATTAGAAGCAGCCTCTCTGTTCTGCCCATTGGGAAGAGTAAAAGTAGCTATAGCTTGCGGGAAAGTAAATTCTCCTGGCTTGTCAGGAATCAGGTTATACTCAAAAACTTTTTCACTTGTTTCTCCAGATTTAAGCGAAAAGGTCTTCTCAAGAGTTACAGGGTTCTGGAGGTGAGTTTCAGGAGCAATTGAATCCTTGAGCACTATATTATTCAGATCACAGAGCCCTTCATTTCGGACGTTGACTGAGACATGCACAGGCTTTCCCATATAATTCTTTTTCGTAACAATCTTTGAGATAACAAGACCCCACTTTTTCTCGACTTTTATAATTTTCGAACCCACATTTTCATACTTATCGCCCCTCACATCCACACATGTAGTTTTTGCGGTTATGTTAAGGTCAGTATCGACCCAGGGAGTTGGAGTTTTTAACGTAATATTTACAGGCTCAAGAGTCTCGCCTTTAAGAACTTCCCCAAATTTGTATGTTGTTTTTCCTTTAAGAACCTCCATTCCGGCCGTATCAATGGTTAGAACGGTATCCTTAGCTTTTGCTTTTCCGTCATTTTTAATCTTTATCGATACATAGATTGCGCTGTCTCCAGTAGATTTGGAATCATATGTATCCTTTTTAGTTTCAACGTCTATGTCAAAATTCGGCTCTCCTCTTATAAATATATCCAGTTTAGCATAAGGATTCCAGTTTCCTGTCCTGAACTCCTTTCCATCCCTCTTTATAATCTCATAATTTGGATTTACTTCCCGGGCATAAACTTTTATTTTGTCATCATATACTGCTTCCAGGCCTGCGGAAAGAGGAGCAATCTTTAATTTCTCCCCATCCTTTGAAATTGAGACGAATACTTGCTTGTTTTCATTAAAATCTTCTGCTTTTATAACATAGCCATCGACTGTCGCCGTTTCCCCCCAGTGTAGTGTAGCCCCATCACGTTTTCCTACCCACTCGATATCCTCTGCCGCCAGGGTGGTCATTGAGACAGCCAAAAAGAAGAAAACAGCAAATAATGCAATCAGTGCAAGCTTCTTAGCCATAGTTACCTTCCTTGAATTTCACACCATTATAACAATCTGCGCACTGGAAGCATGCATTCTGGATTTTTGCAACGGTTACGGCTACCTAAACATCTTTGCTTTCAGAATATAAACAAACATTAAATGTTTATTTACAGTAATACGGCCGTATTATAATCTAATGCATTGTTTTTTGCCCAGCACTCCCCTATGATTTATAATTTTTAAATCGCCTTTATTTTGTGATTCTAATTCTGTAGTTTTATTGAAGTCCAGGTTCATTTTATAGTTTGTAATTTACTGATAGTTTGTAACTTATTGATAGTTTGTAATTTGCTGATAGTTCGCAATTTACTGATCTATGTTGTTAGATTTACATTGTTAAATTCTAAAGCAGTTTTTTAACAGATTTTGTCTTAACTTTGTAAATTGTGACTCTATAAACTATCTTAATATCAGGTATTTTAATTTTTTGTAGAGTTTAGAATCTTAATAAACTTCTAATATAAGAGATGTTATCATTTCAAAGCTACATACCCTGGCAAGATAGAATTGGAAATTTTCAAATGCTATCAAGAGGTAACAGCTTCAGACTTATATCGGAGGTGTTTTATGAAACTTGTAAAAGTCGTGGAGATTCTCGAAAAAATTGCACCACCCGAACTTGCCGATGAATTTGATGAAGGCAGGATCGGGCTAATTCTCAATCTGGATAATGACATAAAAAGGGTTGCGGTCTCCCTTGATGCCACCTTTCATGTACTTGAGAAAGCTGCAGAAATGAAAGCAGATCTGCTGGTTACCCACCATACTCTTATCTTCCATCCTGTAAACAAAATTTCAAATCCTCTGGCGAAATGCCTGAAGCTTGCTCTTGAGAATGAAATATCCCTTTACAGCATGCACACAAATTACGATAGGGCTGAAGGAGGCATCAACGATGTGCTTGCCTCAAAGCTCGGACTCAGGAATATCAAAACTGTGGAGATAGGCAGGATAGGGGAGATCGAACCATGCTCCCAGGCCGAACTTGCATCCCGTGTCTCTGAAGTCCTTAAAACTCCTGTAATGTATGCCGGAGAAAAAGAAAAGATAAAACGGGTTATGGTCGTTGGAGGCAGCGGGTTCTCAACCGAATTCCTTGAAATTGCCAGGGTAAGTGGAGTTGATGCTTTCATATCTTCCGAACTTAAGCATAATATTCTCCGTACTTATGGAGATCTCTGCCTGATTGACGCCACTCACTATGCTACGGAGAATCCAGGCATGGAGGCCCTGTGTTCCCGGCTGAGTGAAGTTCCCGGTCTCGAGGTGAAATTTATTGAACAGCCGTCGGGACTCAAGGTTATTGATAAATCTTGAAGCACCTTCCGGGGATCCAATCCTGAGAAGACGCATCTGAGAAACTGGAATTAAAGCAAAACCCTAGTTAAAATAAACCCTATTAAAAATAAACTCTAATTAAAATTAGTTCTATTAAACTCTATTAAAATAAACTCTAATTAAAATAAGTTCCGTTTAGAATAGGCTTCCGTTTAAAACGAGTTTAGTTTGAGATCATCTAACAGTAAGTTATGTAAAAGTATATGTGAGATAAAACATGTTTTTACCCTGGGTCAACGCACGGGTGATTTGATATGACAGAGAAAAAAAATTGCAGCAGGCTGGAAACAGAAGAAGGGGATCAGAATGGACAGGAAATAGAGGAAATGGATAGAAGTAAACACAAAATTGAGGAAAAGGATCAAAACAAACTCGAAGAATATACAGAGGATTCCCTGGAATTAATGCTTGAAGAACAGTTAAGAAGCCAGGTTCGTTCGGATTATCGCCGCAGCCTGGGCAATGAAAATCGTAGAAGGTATATGGAATGATCTCCTGGTGGGTCTTATCCTGTCATTGAGGAAATCTGCAACTGCGTCTTCCGAAAATCAGTGCGTCAAGCATATCGAATTCAAGAACCGATTCCTTAATTTTTCTTCTTTCTCATAATCTTCACTTACAGGCTTCAGGATATCCAGCTTATCCGCATCCCGAATCTGTTTTGAATAAAAAAGAAGTTCTCTAGAATTTCTTCACATTCGGGAATTTTCATGAGGTTGTGACACTCCACAGTTTTCAGAATTAAAGTTTTCTCTCCAAGGGGAAGACGGGAAAGAACATCTGTATTTGGGAGAATTTTTACTCCAAGTAGAGCGTGGTTTTCAGATTCAGAGTCCTTAAACGTCCTGTATTTTTTAAATGCTCAATGCGGCCCAAATCATGAAACTGGGCTACTGCTTTGGCGAACCTGCAACCATCTTCTCCAGTTTTTTTAGCTCTAACCAGTAAAAGAATATTTTCGCAGATTCTACCAGCCATATGTTTAATTTTCAAATTTACATTTTCCTTTACAAAAGTCTCAGGGGAAGAAAATTGGTCTATATAATCCAAAAACCACTTTCTCAGGATTCCAGGTCTTCTTTCTATGTATGCTGCAATAGGAGTCTCAATGCATAAGATTTCCACATGTTTTCGAAGGTCTAGAGGCTATACTTATACTAATAATTTTATTTCCCTTATTGTACGTTTTTATTTTACTATTTATTATTTCTATAACAATAATATATTGTTGGGTTAAATATAGAAGAGGCCTGAAAATTCTTTTTAAACTGCAAAAATTTTATATGGAGGTACTCCTAAAACTAAGTAACATTACAAGGGAATGGTCATAAACTGGGTAAACTATCTGCGGGAGGGGCAAAAGGAATTTATTTAGTTACTATTATTCTTTGATTGTTCTCGCTTACGCAGTTATTGAACAGTACAGAATAGTAAATAAAATGATAGTGGAAGACTCTTTATGAAAAGTTTCCTTAAGAACTCATTAGAATAAATCGGGGTATTTAATGAGCTCAGTGAAAAAAAATAAATTAATTATTAATTTATTTATTCTCCTTGCTTTGACATTATATTGTTTTTCAGGTTTTTTACCTGTAGCAGGAGCTATTACAAACCAAGGACTGGTTGTAGAAGGGAATGAAAATAAAGGAGCTAAAATTACTCCTGACCTTGATGAGATAATCTCTCAGCGCCCAGCTTCCATAGAGGGCCTTATTGATAAGGGGCATGCATTACATTCTCTTCGAGAATATGATCTCTCTATAGACTGCTATAACGATGCGCTGGATATAGACCCCAATTCATCACTTGCCTGGTATGGAAAAGGGCGTTCTCTGGCTGAACTGGGAGAATATGAAGAAGCAATTAACTGTTATGAGAAGGCTCTTTCGACCTTTCCGGTTTCTTCAGGGAGCTGGTCTGACAAAGGGGATGAACTCTTTAAACTAAAAAAATATGTTGAGGCAATTAACTGTTATGATAAAAGCTTTGCCGCTGACACCTATGTTTCCACTGTCTGGTACCAAAAAGCCCTTGCTTCTGAGAAGATGGGGCTTGATGAGGAAACTCTGGCTTCTTATAATAAATCCATTGAATTGAATTCCAATTCTTCCAGGTCGCTGCAGATGCAGGGAACGGCTTACATCGGACTTGAGCAATATAAAGAAGCAATGGAAGCTTTTGATAGGGCTCTTAATATTACTCCTGACAATTCTGAACTGTGGTACCAGAAAGGAGCAATTCTTGACAAGTTCGGGGATTATGAAGCTGCAGTAGACTGTTATGACAAAGCAATTTCTTTTAATCCTGATATGGTAAACGCCTGGCACAAAAAAGGTATTAACCTTGAAAGGGTGGGAGCATACGAAGAGGCTCTTGCCTGCTATGATTTTGTTCTCCTTTCTGAGCCTGAAAACCTTGATGCCTTGCAGGGAAAGGGTTTATGCCTTGAGAATCTCGGGAGAATTGATGAGGCTTTGAAGTGCTATGATGAGATTTTGACCTATAATCCTGGCAATTCCGAGGCATGGTACAGTAAAGGTTCTTTGCTTAATAAAGCCGGCAAATACGATGCTGCAATAGCCTGTTTTGATAAGGCGCTTAATCCGGATACAGGGATTCAGGTTGAGGAAATCGGAGGTGAACTGCTCGAAAAGCTGAGCGTTTACGAAGCTTCCCTCTCATGTTATTCCGAAACTCCTGAGTTTGAGTCTCCTGTGGTCAAGATCTGGTACGAGAAAGCCCTTTCTCTTGATAAGCTTGGGAAATACGAAACTGCAATTGAATGCTATGATGAGGTCCTTGAGACCGAGCCAGGACATGCTGTCGTCTGGTACATGAAGGGCCTTGACCTTGACAAACTTGGCAGGTATAAAGAGGCCATTGAGTGCTATGACCGGGCCCTAAAACTGGATTCCAGGCATGCTAAAGTATGGTACAAAAAAGGTCTCGATTCTTCAAAGATAAAAGACTATGACAGCGCGGTAAAAAGCTACGATAAAGCTCTTAAAATCGACAAAAACTATACGCTTGCATGGTATGGTAAGGCTTTTGCTCTTGCAAAGCTTGGAGAATACGAAAGCTCGCTCAAGTGCTACAATAAAGTCCTTGATGCCGTTCCAGACAGTGCCGATGTCTGGTACAATAAAGGCCTTGTTCTCGATGAACTCGGAAAACATGCCGAAGCTTCAGATTGTTATAACCAGACACTCCAGATAGACCCCGATTATTCTGCTGCCCGTTTTAAACTGAGTGAAAATCTGGGACAGAGTTCAACAGAAGCTTCAGTGTCTGAATCTGTTAAATATATTAGTATGGATGCGAATCCTGTCCAGGCGCTTTCTGGAGGTTTCTGGTCTTATCTTCTGAATCATAAATATGCAAATTCAAATGATGAATCCGAACTCTCGGAAGATCTTAATTTCTTCAGCCCGGAGTTCGGTTATGACGCGCCATGGTCCGGGAAGGCCGCTATCTACAGTAAACTTGGAATGTATGAAGATGCCCTTACCTGCTACGATATGGTACTGGAAATCAGTCCCTCAAGTTCTGATGCCTGGTATCAAAAGGGTTTGATATTTGAAAGGCTTGATAGAAACGAGAAAGCTGTGGAATGCTACCAGAAAGCCCTGGACCTTGATCCTCAGTCAAGTACGGCCTGGTACGGAATAGCCTCTACTGTAAGTGATCTTGGAAGGCTAGAGGAAGCAATCAGTTACTATGACCAGGTGCTCGCTCTGAACTCCAGCAATTCCGAGGCTCTTCTTGGGAAAGGTATTGCCCTCGCTAACCTGGGCCGGTATGAGGAGGCAGTCTCCTGTTATACCACTCTCTTGGATTCTGAGCCTGAAAATCATGAGGCTCTCAGGAATCGTGCTGTAGCTCTGTCAAAATCTAATAAGTCCGAGGACGCACTGGCGGATTACGATAGAATAATTGAGCTTGAGCCTGATAATACCCAGATCCTGGCTGAGAAAGCTTCTTTATTTGAGGAACTTGGAAGGTATGAGGAAGCTGCTGCATGTTATGAGAGAATGCTTGAAATCTCGCCAGATAACACGGAAATAATTTACAGGCAGGGAAAAGCCCTGGAGAGGAACGGAGACTTTGAGGGAGCAATAGGCTGTTACGACAGGATTCTTGAGCTGAATCCGGGGGATGTGGATGCTTACAACAACAAAGGTTTTGCACTCTACAAATTGGAGAAGTACCAGCTGGCAATTGACTGCTACAACAAAGCACTCGAATACGATCCGGATAATGCTGCAACCCTGTATTTGCAGGGATGTGCTTATCTCACGATAAGCAGCAATAAGGCTGCACTGAATTGTTTTGACAGGGTAGTCCAGCTTAAACCTGACTGTATCACAGCATGGTATAACAAGGGGTTCATCAACAACATGATGGGAAACACTGAGGAGGCAATTTTATGTTACGACAGTGCTCTTGCAATTGACCCGAACTCGCCTTCGACCCTTTACAATAAAAGGTTCGCTCTTTACAACCTTAAGAAGCTAGATGAGGCTGAAGTGTGCAAGGCAAAACTTGATGAGATCGACCCCGGTTTTGTAGATGCCCTGCAAAATAAAGGAACTCGATTCTTCCTTCCTGAAGCTTACGATAGCACTTTGAATTACACGCTGCCCTCAAGATGGTACGGAGGAGAGGAAAACGTATCAGGAAACGTAAGTACGAATATGACCGCAACTCCCCTGTCAGGAGATATCCAGAAATCCTCTGACAATTTGGAAAACAACACCAGCAACTTTACCCAGGAACCTTATGACAATCTGGAAAATAATACCAATAACTATACTCCGGAGCTCAATGAAGATAAGGAAAACCAGAATTCAGGTTACTGGTATGTGCCAGAACCTGATGGGTGAAAAGCAAATACTGACGAAGAATGGCGTATTCCGGAAGCCGGTTGAAGCTTGAACTCCAGAATATTGAAATTCAGAAGCTCAGTGTGCATTACTGCACACTGGCATAATTTTTTCAAACTTTTTCTGCTGCTGTCTGTATTATCATTTCTTTGCTTCTAATTCACTTACTTTTTATTTCCTGCTCATTGACTTTTTTTGCTTCGGGCTCATTTATTTTTATTATTTCTACAAACAAAATTCTTTTTCCTGAAAACTTTAAACTTCATGCCATCCTTATCGTAGGTATCCATGACAGACAATTCCAGTAAATCAGAAGCAAAGACCGAGGCTGATATCTTTACCTCGAGAAAAAGAAAAATCAAGAATATTTCGGAAAGTTATACTGAAAAAATGAAAAAATATAGCCCCAACCCTTCTTCTTCTGGGCATGAAACTCAATCTGACGTAGTCATAATACGCTATGGGGAACTCGCCCTTAAAAGCGCCGGAGTCCGGAACTGGTATGAGAAAATCCTTATGAATAATATTGCGGCAATGCTTGACTCGAGAGGTATTCCATATTCTCAGATACGGCGGGAGTGGGGAAGGATATTTATCGAGACTAAGGACGCCCGCGCGGCTGAAGCTGCTGCTGATGTTTTTGGAGTTGTCTCAACTTCCCCTGCATTGTCAGTAGAGCCTACTCTTGAGAGTGCAGCCGCTGTATGTGCTGCCCTGGCAAAGGACCTGGTTTTAGAAGGGGAGTCTTTTGCCATCAGGGCAAGAAGAAGCGGAACACATTCCTTTTCTTCAACGGACATCGGCAGGACCTGCGGGGATGCTGTCTGGAGCATACTGGAAAAAGAAGGGAAACATCCAAGGGTTAACCTGAGTTCTCCTGATAAGGAAATCTTTGTTGAGATGCGGCAAAATCTGGCTTATGTTTACCTGAGAACGTTTAAAGGAGTCGGTGGGCTTCCTCTTGGCACGCAGGGCAGTATGGTAGTTTTGATGTCAGGTGGGCTTGACTCTCCGGTTGCAGCCTGGCTTATGATGAGGCGCGGAGTTGTGATTATACCTGTCTATTGCAATAATTCTCCTTATGCCGAGAATGCGGCAAGAGAACGTGCTTTTGATTGTATTCGCCAGCTCCAGAAATGGGCTCCCGGACATCAGTTTAAGACTTATGAGATCCCTCATGGTCCGAACCTCCAGGCCTTTATTGACCTCTGCAGCCGGAAAAATACCTGTCTTTTATGCAAACGCATGATGTATCGGGAAGCCTACGAGGTTATGAAAAGAGAGGGTGCAAGCGGAATTATTACCGGCTCTTCCCTTGGACAGGTAGCTTCCCAGACCGCTGCCAACATGTATGCCGAAATCTATCAGCTCGCTATTCCTATTTATCATCCTTTAATTGCCTTTGATAAGACCGAGATTATAGATATTGCCCGCAAAATCGGAACATATGATATCTCCAGTCGGCCCGCAGGCAGTTGCACTGCCGTGCCGGAGCGGCCTGAAATAGAGGCAAACTATGACCTTATTGTGCATGAAGAAAGAAAAATGGACATCGAGACTATGGTTTCCAATGCTATGAAAGCCGCAAAAATCATTAAGTTATAAAATAGGCTCAGATTCTTTTAATTTGATTCTTTTAATTTAATTTTATAATAATATTTAACTTTTTAATAAATGCTAATATCAAGGTATTTCAGGCTTTTTAATCACACTATCAGTTTAAGAGATTTCGAGCTTTGAGAATACCGACGCATGGCATGGAGCTCAAAAGCCTTCTCACTTTCTCTTCATTGACCGGCTTTTAAGAAGAGCAGTTTCTATAATCTCATAGAGATCCTCCTCTTTAAAAGGCTTCGAAATATAACCCTCTGGTTCTGTTGCCTCAGCTCGCTCAAGTGTCTCACAATCCGTGCAGGCAGTAAGGTAGATTACAGGTATTCCGAAGCGTGATTTAATAATCCGGGCAGCTTCAATCCCATCCATGTTTCCTTTTAGCATAATATCCATTAACACGAGGTCAACCTTCTTAAGTTCGGCTTCTTTTATAGCCTCTTCCCCTGAAACTGCAGTACATGGTACGTCATAACCCAGATTTTTCAACTTATTTTTAATATTAAGAGCCACAATAGTCTGGTCTTCAACAACCAGAATTTTTATTCGATCCATTCCTTCACCCGTTTTCATCATTGATCAATTCTTCCATTTTTTCATAAACATAGTCTCTCATAATCCCCTCTAAAATCACGTCTACATGGTTTGATTTTCCCCTCAGTGAATTAACTCAGGACACAAGTCCGGATAAAATCCACCAATAGTATTATAAATCCCCTCTTCTCAGGCTTATGAGTTTGACCACCAAAAATTACACAGTTATTATAGGTTCTTTTTTTATTAATTTTACTGTTGCCCGAATTCTTTCTCGGAAGAACGGTCCGAATTATGTTTTGGGACCAGGAGAATCTTTGATTTTTCTTTTAGTTACGATGTAATCGCAATTTTATGTATTTTTGCCCAGTCCAGTAATTTGTTTTTAACTGGTGCTGTGAAGTATCTTTGAGCCGACTGACATCATGTATCTCTGGATGCAACAGTAATAGCCAGCTGAGTTTAACACCTAAACGCTTCACATGAAATGGTTTCTGTCTCTGCGGTGTTGTGTGCATCAAATAATATTACAAAGGTTTTTTAAAAATGTTAAGGACTCAGGACTCTTTACCTGTCCGGTTTTGCGGCAATCATTGAAAAAAATTATAGAATAAAAACATTATTATGACGAAATAAATCAGTTTTTGTTAGTATTCATACAAATAAAAGTGACTCATCAAAGGACTTAAATAGGATAGCACTGTATTGATTGTTTGAAAGATTTACTAAAGGTCAGGTTGGGGAAAAAACTCAAAAGCTTAACTCTAACAGGCTTAACTCTAAAAAGGAGAAAAATTTGATTATTCATACAATTTACCTGAGTCAATAAGTTATGCTAAAATTTTATATGTATATCGAAGTTAATAAGCGATGCTTGATTTCGCAAGCATGTTTAAGCTGCATAAATAACGTTAAAAGTTATAAGTTATGCTAAACGTCGAATTAAAAAGAGTATTCAGTCAAAAGTTAAAGATTGGTAATTGATTGAGAGTCCCTGTTTGATGACCCCGGACTCTCAATCGATGAAGCCCCCCTTGGAGACTAATCCCATATTTTCCCCACAGTTGCAAGAGAAACAGTGCAGAAATCAATTATTTGAAATTGGTTGTGGTGATTGATTGAGAGCTCCTTCTAGATCCCTGAGCTCTCAATCGATGAAACCCCTGCAAAAAACTCCCCATATGCTATACACAAAAGTACACTATCACGCTTCTCTTACAACTACATCCTTCTAATGCTGAAATTGTATATATAATAAATTACGGCAAATATTCAATTGCCTGCCGTTTTTGAATTACTATGAAGTTTTGGATATAGGAATAATTTACGATATGTTTCGAAAATATAATTAATCCTTAAAATATGCTGGCATCTAATTTTTTAACGGCTTTAAATTTTAAAGCAAAAAAAAATCAATGAATTAAAATTTAGCAAAAAAGTAAACCGGCCTGAAAGGCCGATATGCTGCCTAATGGCTAATTATACTGGTTAGCTGACGTTTTTGATCAATTGTTGCCTTAGCCAGCTGCTTTTTAGTAAGTGGTGTTTTCACTCTGCTTTTTAAGAAGTTCTACAGCCAGCTCCCTGAGTTTGTATTTTTGAATCTTCCCGCTTGCAGTCAGGGGATATTCATCCACGATGAAGACATGCTTGGGAACCTTATAACGGGCGATCTTGCCTATAGCATAATCCCTTATGTCAGCTTCGGTAAGGTCTGCGTCCTTTTCGAGAATTACAAAAGCTCCTACAATTTCTCCGTATTTCTCGTCAGGAATTCCCACAACCTGGACGTCTTTTACTCCGGGTAAGGCGTGAAGGAATTCTTCAATTTCCCTGGGGTAAATGTTTTCACCTCCCCGGATGATCATGTCTTTAATCCTGCCTGTGATCCTGTAATAGCCGTTCTCGTCACAGGTCCCAAGATCCCCGCTGTGCAGCCAGCCATCCTCGTCAATCACTTTTCTCGTTTCTTCAGGCATTTTATAGTAGCCTTTCATTACATTATATCCGCGACAGCAAATTTCTCCAACTGTATTCGGAGGCACAGGTTCATTTGTACTTGGGTCTACTACCCTGACCTCAACTCCAGGGAAATGCTTCCCTACAGTCTCTACTCTGAGTTCGAGAGGATCATCAACTGCGGTCTGAGTGATACCAGGTGAAGCTTCAGTCAGCCCGTACACACTCGTAATCTGATAACAATGCATGTCGTTTACAACCTTTTTCATGGCTTCTATGGGGCAGGTAGAACCAGCCATAATCCCGGTTCTCAGGGAGGAAAGGTCAAACATATCGAACATCGGGTGCGTATACTCTGCAATAAACATTGTAGGCACGCCATTAATAGCGGTACATTTTTCCTTCTGGATTGCCGCAAGCACAAGCAGGGGATCAAAAACTTCGAGCATAACAAGCGTTGCCCTGTGTGTCAGAATCGCCATGACTCCAAGTACGATCCCGAAGCAGTGGAAAAGAGGTACAGGCAGACAGAGACGATCTTCATGAGTGAATTTCTGGCGGTCGCCTATGGAGAGCCCATTATTTAGAATGTTTTTACTGGTAAGCATAACTCCTTTCGGGAAACCCGTAGTTCCTGAGGTGTACTGCATATTTACGACATCATCCGCGGTTACACTTGCTAGGATTTCCCTGAGCTCATCGTCGGGATAGTGACTGCCAAGCAGCATGAGTTCATTGGTATTATACATGCCTCTATGCTTTTCCTGCCCTATGTAAATTACGCTCTTGAGATGCGGGAAATTTTTGCTTTTCAGTCGTCCTCTCTCAGAACTCTTTAGCTCGGGAACCAGTCCATTGATTATTTCAAGATAATCAACATCCCTGAAACCATCGATAAGAGCCAGGGCTTTCATATCGGACTGCTTTAATACGTACTCAACTTCATGGCTTTTGTAGGCAGTATTTACAGTAACAAGTACTGCCCCGATCTTAGCTGTTGCAAACATGAATGTAAGCCAGTCAGGAACGTTTTTTGCCCAGATTCCTACATGATCCCCTTTTTTTATTCCTATAGCTAGCAGCCCTTTTGCAAGGTTATTGACCCTTTCGTTGAACTGCCCATAAGTAAAACGGAGATTCCTATCAGGGTAAATAATAAATTCATGGTCAGGATCTACAGCCACCTGTTTTTCAAAGTACTGACCGAGGGAGTCTTCTATAAGATCCATAATTTCAGCCTCTAACTTGCATTATCTATTTTTTAGAAACCATTAGCTTACGAGCCGAGATATTAAACCTCAAAGCTCGTTTACTGGAGGCAAGTATATTCATATCGAGCAGGGAGAATCCGTATCCATTTCAGTGGTGTCCATTGCAGGGAGCATATGTGCTTTTAGGGTATCTCGGATCGAATCAGGAAGAGGGATTGCTTTCTGGAGCTTGAAGTCATAATAGACCAGCACTGCCTGACCTCTGACCTTAAGCTCTCCATCCTGCCAGGCCTCATGCCCGACAGTAAAGGAGCTGTTTCCGATCTTTGTAATAAAAGTTCTTATTTCCACATCAGACCTGAAATACATCTGGCGTAGAAAATCAAATTCTGTTCTGACAAGAATCAAATGCCACACATCAGGACTGAGATCAAGATCCGGGGAAAAAAGCCGGAATATCGGGTTTCTTCCAATTTCGAACCAGACAGGGAGGACAGTGTTATTTACATGCCCAAGCCCGTCTATGTCCCCAAATCGTGGACTAACAATTGTACTGAACATTTTGGATTACCTTGACTCTGAGATACTTGTACTTAGTTTTTAAATCTATTTTTTAAATCCAGAACTTCTCGCCAGTTAAGCTAAGTTCTTACTTTTTTTCTCTACCTGACTGTAACTTTACAGGGGAGCGTACACTACAGCCAGAATTTTTGCATCCTCTTCTCCTGCTGCGTGAACATCGTGCGGGACAATGGAGTCATAATAGATGCTGTCCCCTGCGTTCAGCCTCTGAACGTCCTTTCCGTAAAAAATCTCGATCTCTCCTGACAGGACATAGATGAATTCCTCTCCTTCGTGAGAAGAGAGCTGGTGGCTCTCGTCGGGGGAAGGGTGGATGTCAATAATAAAAGGTTCCATGTGGCGGTCTGCTTTATCCGAGGCAAGAGAGTAGAATTCAAGAGCACTCTTTTTGGGTTTCTCAGTTTTTCCCGAAAAACGGACTACGTTCTCGGATCGTCCTGCTCTGATAATTACAGGCCCGCTCTGGGGCATATCGTCCAGAAAAGTACCGAGGCGGACGCCTAAAGCCCGGGCAATCTTTAAAAGAGGCGTTAAGGACGGAACCAGGGCTCCATTTTCTAGCTGCTGGATTAATTCCTCGCTGCTCTGACTGGCTTCAGCCAGTTCTTCAACGGTCATTTCCTTGGCTTCTCTAAGCTGGCGTATCTTACTACCGACACGGTTCTCTTCTATCATTATTCGATTTCCTCACAAATTCTCTGGGATAACGGACCCGGCAGAAAAATAAATACCCGAATCCTGTAGATAGCCTTGAAGGCTTATCTCTTTTGCACTACTCTATTATAAAAAATGTACGTTAAAGTACGCTTTTAAATATCTCATGTAATACAAACAACCAGAATAAGAATTATAAAACAGGTAGAAAAGAGATAAATGACGGATAAAAAAGAGATGAAAACAGGTAGAAGAAAGATAATATAATATGAATGGTAAAGGAAGAAGGAATTCAGGAGTTTACTCAAATCGAGGGCTGAACTTAATCCTTTACTCAAAGTGGGATTCTAATGCCATCTTCTGGAATGCAGGAAACAAAATGCAATCCCTTACTCAAATTGAAAGTTGCAGCTTATGCCTTCTGGATCAAAACAAAGATTACAGGAAACGCATCTTGCTTTTTTAACCTGCCCTGATTTGAATTTCAGAACAATATCAGGTTCGCTTATAAACACCCTGCTCATTGAAACAAGGTCTGCAAACCCGTTTTCAAGAAGGTAATTAATAATCTGAAGCGACCTGATCCCACCTACAAGAATGATCGGGATATTCACAGCATCTTTTATTTTTTTAGAGCAGTCCCTGAAATACGCTTCTTTGGCAGGAGCATTGATTGCGGTTCTTATAGTTACCCCACCTGCCTCACCTATTCCTCCGCTGACCTCAATCGCACAGACTCCGGCTTTCTCAAGCAACTTTGCGATTTCTACCGCCTGCGTAATATCGAGTCCGATTTCAGCCTTCTTTGAGCAGCCAGGCTGGAAACCATCGGTTGCATTCAGTTTGACCAGAATGGGAAAAGAATTTCCTGTCTCTTCTTTTATGCGCCTGACAATTTTCGTGATTATCCTTGTCCGGTTTTCCACCGAGCCTCCCCAGCTGTCAGTCCGCCTGTTGGTGTAGGGGGAGATAAAGTTACTCAAGAGGAAGCCGTGGGCACAGTGGAGCTGCACTCCGTCAAAACCTGCCTTTTTTGCCCTGACAGCCGCTTTTGTAAAAGCTTCGATTATCTCCAGGATTTCCTCTTCGGTCATTTCTCTCGGTACAACCGCTGAGTGCCCGTCTTTTACTGCCGAAGGAGCGATAGGAACAGGATATTCGTCCGAAACATTTGCCTGCCGCCCTCCATGCACGATCTGGAGAACGATTTTGCTTCTGTACCTGTGAACCCTTTCTGTTATCTTCCTATAAGGTTCAATAAAACGGTCATCATAGATCCCTTGCTGTAAAATATCACTCTGCCCGCCAGGAAGAACATAGGAATAGCCGGTTATTATAAGCCCGACTTCGTTTTTGGCAAGCTCTTCATAAACATCTCCAAGCCTTGAGGTTGGCGTCCCGTCTTCCTCAGCCAGATATTCGTGTGTTGCAGACCTTACAAAACGGTTCTGGAGCTCCAGGTTACAGACAGTGATAGGGTCAAAAATCATGAGAAAAAATAGGATATGGGAAGGTAAATAATTATCCTGAACCCCTGGATACAGGAAATCTTACGTTAGATATAAGTTCTTTTTAATTGCGGCAAGAAATGAAAAAATTTACTCAGGCAACTGTAATTCCAAACGTAACAGGGTTTTCTGGATCGTCAGAAATGTAG
This sequence comes from Methanosarcina flavescens, assembly GCF_001304615.2. Taxonomy (NCBI): domain Archaea; kingdom Methanobacteriati; phylum Methanobacteriota; class Methanomicrobia; order Methanosarcinales; family Methanosarcinaceae; genus Methanosarcina; species Methanosarcina flavescens. The sequence goes on from NZ_CP032683.1 coordinate 2,681,407, forward strand.
ATGTATAGTGCTTCTGAAGAACTAACATCTGTAGCGTAATATGCCTGTATTTTCTGTTCAAAAGAAAATTTGTTGTCCAGAATAATTTCATACCTGTATTGTCCCAACTCGGCATTTATTTTCGGTGAGGAAATCTCTTCTTCAGGGTCTATTGTGTAGCTTTCTTTGAACACAGACTTATTATTAAAATCAAAAATCTCAATAGACATTACATGCTTTTTGGAATTGCTGTTTATGAGGAAAAATTGTAAAGGATCGATTTCCATCTTTTCTAGCCTTTCCTCTTCTTTTTTCCAATCTTGCATAAATACAATGTAAACTGTTTTGCCATTATATCTTTCATTAGTGGGTCTAATGTTATATATCACATTCCTGGGTTTACCCAGCCCAACAGATCCATAAAAACTGTTTTCTTGTAAATATAAGTCAGCTCTACTCTCATTACTCCCTACAACGGGTCCTGATCGCTAGAAAAATCTTTTAAAGATTATTTTTTCAATTCGGATTATTAAAAGTCCTTTTTCTTTTTGGGAATCATTTCTTCAAGCTTCTGAGTACATCTTGCAGAAAACCCTTTTTCTCATAGTACTGCTGATGATATTCCTCAGCCATATAGAACTCCGAAACCGGTACAATCTCGGTCACTATGGGATTTTTGAAAGCCCCTGATTTTTCAAGCTTTTCTTTTGAAGCCAGAGCAGCAGCCTTTTGCTCCTCGTTATGGTAAAAGATGACTGAGCGATATTGTTTACCTACATCGAGACCCTGCCTATCCTTTGTAGTAGGGTCATGGATTTTCCAGAAGACGTCAAGCAGAGTCTCGTAAGACACCACTTTCGGGTCGAAAATGACCCGAACTGCTTCGGCGTGCCCGGTGTCAAAGGTACAAACCTGTTCATAGGTCGGGTGTTCAAAGTGCCCGCCGCTGAAACCAACCGCGGTTGCAACCACCCCTTTAACCTGCCGGAAAGCCATTTCAATGCCCCAGAAGCAGCCGGCAGCAAAGGTTGCTTTTTCCAGGCCGCCCCCGGGATTCTCGAGGAAATCCGGATTCGTTTCAGCGGTTCGATTTTCTTCCACTCTCTTCCCCCCTTAAGAAAGATCATTTTTTGCTGTATTTTCCGATTAATTCCCCTTCGGCAATAATATGTCCTATCATTTCATTCTCAAGGTCTTTTCTCCCTGCGCCTGCTTTAAGCTCGAGCTGCTTGTCCAGAGCATAAACCCGGAAGAAAAACCTGTGTGTGCCCGAGGGTGGACATGGCCCGCCATATCCTATTTTCTTGAAATCATTTATTCCTTCAACCCCGGGTATGCTGTCTTCCTCTATTTTTGCTATAGGTTCAATATTCCAGACAATCCAGTGCGTAAAAGTTTTCATGGGAGCGTCAGGGTCGTCTACTATAAGCACCAAACTTTCGGCTTCTTCAGGAATGCCTTCAAATTCCAGAGGCGGATTTACATTTATTCCGTCGCAAGTATACTTTCCTGGAATACTACCATTAGCTGCAAATGCGCTGCTAAAAACTTTTATACTTTTAATATTCATGTTTTCGTCCCCTTTGCCGGCTTCGGCAGACTCATTATTTACAGGTGTCTCTGCCTTTACAGGTGTCTCTGCCTTTACAGGTGTCTCTGCCTTCTCATTTTGAACACATCCCGATGTAAAGAGCATTCCCGCAAGCAAGAATACCAGAATAACTGTACCGGCTTTTCTGTTCATATATGGCATCAGCTCCTGACAGCAGGAAGACTGCTCAACAATGTAATATTAAAGCTAAAGAGATATAATCTTGAGGCTAGGTCACATAGCATGCACTAAGATTTAATCTCAAAAGATTGAGCCTTAAAGTCAATTTTGAGGTTTGATTTAAGGTTTAACTGAGGCATGCTTGTACCCCCAGCTGCAATCCAGCAGGCACCAGTCAAGCTCCCTCAGCTAACATGATGCCTGCTGGAAGGCAAATTTAAAAAACCCAACAGCTGTCTCAAGAAGCCGTAGCTGACTCCATGAAAACTGGAATCAGTCTTCTCTTTCAAGAGCCTGAATTATATCATTGACTGTAGCCTCTCCTCTAGCTACACGCTGGACAAGCGGATAGATATACGAACAATCATCTATTGCAGCCCAGCGGGCTTCTCCTACCCGTCTTACAACTTCGTTCATAACTTTACCACATTCTATGCAGTACTTATCCTCACTTTCTACTCCACAAGCTTCACATTTCATTGAAAATTCCCCAATAATCTATGGGGAAGTCGAAAATAAATAAATTATGGTGATATGTAAGCATATTTCCACAGTCTTGAAAAAAGAGAAGTAAAAGCAAAGAGATTCGAAAATTGAACATGATAAAGTTACTCTAAACCCCTGTAAAATTGTTAAGAAATTGCTAGGATCTGTTAACTTTATATACGAGGACTTTTATTCTGTAAACACTTACCTGAATATTCTTTTTTAAGAATTGTTAAAATTTCTGTTTCGAAAAGCAAAAATTTTAAATTGGAGAAAAAACGGAAGTCAGGCTTCTTGTGACCTGTTAATCCATAATCTCTTCCTTAAAAGCCTTCCAGAACGCGCTGTCAGGTAAGATTAGCAAGAATTTCTTCAATCTCCTCAACTCCTGAGCCTTTTACTGTTATTTCTTCCCTGCTGCGTATCCCCAGTCCAAGTTCTACTGCTCTTCTGATCTGGGGTTGAACCCATACCGAGTGTTCCTGAATTTTCGGAACAGTCCCAAGGGTTTTCAGCAGAGCAAGCCCCACAGCATCATTTGCAATTACATCAGAGCATGCCATTACAATGCCAGGCTCTTTAAGGGTTCCCAGGTCAGGGCCGCCAGTCACAAAACATTTTGTGGCGTCTGAGATGTAAAAGTTAGGTTTGTAAACAAGATTTGATTCGGCAATCATACTCCCGAAAAGCACGTCCTTGTGCTGACCATGAGGAAGCTGCCTCCTATCACGGTCTGCGGTTATGCTGATCTGGGATTTCAAGCCCATGGTAAATGTTGCAGTCCAGTGGGTCTTGATAACCGGAAGCGCAATCACGTAATCCACAGAAGCCAGAAACTCAGGAACGTAAAATCCCTCGGGCCAGGAAAAAGCGCCTTCAGGTTTCACATGTGAGCGTTTCATGTGGTCAAAGGTAAGGATCTCATCCGCTCTTTCGGCTTCAGCCGCCTGCCAGAGCCCAAGCTTCCTGAGTACCATCTCAGTATCCAGCGTGGTCATCGACTTTTCGGCAACAATAATTTTTCCCGGATTGCATCTCCTTGCTTCCCGTATAGCGCCCTTCAGTATTTCTGGGTTTGTAGAGCCAGGAGGCAGGTCTGCGGTGTTTGCGTTAGGACGGATCAGTACAGTGGATCCTTCTTCTATTCCAAGCCCTCCTGCGAGCTCAACTGCCGCTCTTACTGACTCCAGTGTGTCTTTGTTTCTTGAAAGACCAACAACTACCATACTCAAAACTCCCACATAGTAATATGCAATCAGTAGTATAAAAATCAAGAATATTGCAAGCTTTCAAAAAAGTTAGAGAATGGTTCGAAGCCTGCCTTTCTGGAGTACCTTCCAGAGACAAGCCCACAACAACCCGATGGAATGTGTTATTGTGAGATTACAGGAAGTTATAAGACAGCGCAGAAGCTATACCTTAGAATCATACCTCCTGTAAACAGTCCCTAATTAACATGTATGAGAGGGTTTGCTACGCGAATTTTGGGGGTTGGGGGTTGAAGCTACTGGTCCAGTTTGCATTCACACATTTCTATAAGTGCCCCTTCGCCAATTCTTGAGCCTCGTGCAATGAGCATATCTCCTGCCTGGATAACAGTATTCCCTTTTGGAGTATAGACCCAGCGGTCAGCTCTCTTGATTGCCATTACATGAAGTCCGGTTTCCGTCTCAAGCTTCAGCTCAAAGAAAGTCTTTCCGACTATGGGAGAACATTTCTCAACCTGGAGCCTGGTTATAACCTCTTCGGAATTCCTGACTGCGAGAGTAATAATTGGGTGGAGTTCAATATCCCTGAGTACGGTATCCGCAATTCCATAGGCAGCGTCGGAAATCGCTTCTGAAGCACTTGCAAGGTGCAGAATTCCCCTGAGCATGTTTACATCCTCAACATGCTTTGCGGTCTCAAGTACCCAGTGCTGAAGTTCGTATTTCATGGAATCCATTTCGGATTCCAGGGCGCTGACCTCATATGCTATGTCTTCATTGTCAAAGAGAATAGCTGAGTATGCAAGCCCTACAGACAGTTCGGACATATTCTTCATATCCACGATAATATCCACGGCATGCTCAAGATCTTTTAAAATTTTATTATGCTCGATTTCTTTCGGGATAAATTTCCTTGTCGTGGCCATTTCGAAGAAAAGAGGGACTCCTTCATCATGCCCTCTGGCAATCAGAACATCACCCTGGCGCAGGCGGGTTTCCTTGTCAGGATCATAAATCCAGTCTTCATTTCTCCGAATAGCAATAACCCACATGCCTGTCTCAAGATCAAGTTCGAGATCGCCAAGCGTACGTCCTGCCATTACAGATTCCGCAGCGATTGTTGCCCTGACTACGGTTTCTTCTGCTTCCCTGAGAGCAACTTTCAGCTCCATCGGAATGCCCATATTCATGAGCACAATTTTCGCAATATCCCCAGCGGCATTTGCGATATTCTCTGAACACGCAGCAACCTGTAAAACACCAAGGAGCCCTTCGGCTTCGTCAACCCTGCGTGTGCTTAACATCGCAGCCATTTTTATATGGTAGTCGAGGGTATCCATCTTGTCTTCAAGATTGAGTACTTCTTGTGCAATATCCTCGTCATCATAGATCATTGCAGTGTATGCAAGATCTACCATGAGTTCGGAAGTATCCTTCATCTCAGTCAAAAGATCTTTGATATTCTTTGGACTGTATCTGAATTCTTTAGGGAACATGGTCTCTATATCAACTCTACCTTATGTTGGTATCTATGAGTATATACTTCATAGTAATTATTAATTTTTGAATTATTCAGGCGCTCAAGAGCCTGGCTGGAATATAATAAAATTGAATAATGGTATAACGGATTTTTAATTAAAACATTGTTTATAAAATGTTTAACAGATGCAGGGCTGTTAAAATTCCTGCAACGCCGACTAAGTCTCCAAGGCTTGCTATGAAAGGTATAACTGTATCATCCGGATCGATCCCAAATCGGTGGGAGGCAAAGGCGATGGCTACCGTTGCGGAATACACAACTGTAAGCTCTATGGCAACAGCTATCAGGCTGATTTGCAGGAGGGTGAGAAGAGGCATTCCGAAGCCAAACAAGTTGCTTGCCAGAAAGACCAGTATGCTGACAGAAATCGATGAAATAAACCCTACAATTGAAGCAGCAATTACGCTGTTACGTACAACTGGGTTACTTCTAAGATTATCCCCAAGCCCCATATGGAGCGCCGATGAGAGCCTTGCCCCAAGCATGCTGCCGGTATCCCCCCCGATCTTGATAAGGGATGGAATAAGAATCAGTATCGCTGGCATGGATATAAGGTGTTCTTCTCTTGAGTTCAGAATCTGCCCTACGAGAATTGACATTATACATGTGACGACAAGTACAGGAAGCCCGCGCTGAATGATGCCTTCGATAGTATAATAGGGAGTCTGATGTTCTTCTTTCGTCAAAGCATCACCACCAGTTTTGCCGAGATGAAAAGCATGAGCATGGAGACAATATCTCCCAGGGTTGCAATCGAAGGCGTTACAACGTTGTCAGGATCAAAGCCGAACCTGAACATTCCTATAGCCAGCAGAGCCGCAACAATCGAGAGAATTATCCCGGATGTAAAGGCTGAAATCACACAGATAAGGGTAAGTTTAAGGACACCGGCACTTTCGAAGCCCAGGGCAAGGGTCACAAAGTGCCCCAGAACCCCGAGAACTACGGCAATAATAACACTCAGGATAAGGGAACCATAGATATTATTCATGAGTTCGGGATTACTCCTGTCAAGGTCTGTAATCAACCCAAGGTGAATTGCACTGCCAAGCCTTGAGCCAAGAGTAGATGAAATATTTCCTCGAAGCCCCAGCACACCAGGATAGATCACAAGCAGTCCAGGAATCATCTCAAGTTCGGCTGTCATCCCCGAGAAGATTATTCCTGCAATAACTCCCCCCACAGTAGCAATAAGTTCAAAGGGTAGCGCCTCACGTACTATTGACGAAACACTAGCGTACTCGCTGAGGTATTTATCAATATACTGGGACTCAAAAATATCTTCGTCCCTTTGAGACTCTGGGGGCATGCGCTTGTATTATACACTGATAATATTAAAATAATCCCCAACCTTAGAAAAAGGATTCTTTATAAAAATTATTGATTAGAAAAACTGTGGACTGTATTGATAAATTAAAGATCAAAGAAACTCAATCAGTTCGATCGGTTCTTCGGATTCCCGGAAAAAAGATAGATAACTTGCAGCTGTTACCTGATATAGGCATTATGGTAATAGGAGTCACAATGATAATTGTGAATATTTACAAGGAAGGTACAACCAAACAGATTTTGTTAAGCGATAATAGGTAATTAAAAGATAAAAATGTGGTATTGGTAATTAAATAGAGTTATATATGATATGGTGGTAAAGTACTCGTATCTTCTCTTAATGAAATATAGAAATAAAGAGTTAACTATATTTAGATAACAATACCAAAAATATAACTCACAAAATTGGTTTATAGGGACTGAGAGTCACTCTTCCAAGAAATATAAAGTTCTTACATGTATTGTTTTCCTTGCTTCTAGTGTTAATGTTGCCCTAACAACTGATGGCATCTAGATCAATTCAAAGACAATGTTTAAAAAGTAAAGCCTGTTCTAGTTTTTTAACCACAACAGACACAAAATATTTTTAATTGTTGTTTTTAATGTAATAGGACTTATGCGGTTGAATTGAAAAAACAACGGCGTTAAACCTTCAACTGTCTAAATCACAGCTTCAACAGCAATGTCTATTGCTCTTGATTTTGAGCCTCAAGTGCGTAAGCCCTAATGTAACTTACGGTTAAATTTACATCTGCATTTCCTGAGTTAAAAAATGTAGTTGCTTTTTCGAAATTTGTTGAAGCTGAAGCATCATCACCATCTAGATATGCGTTAGCCCCTATTACCGTGAACTGTCCAGCCATGTTATAATTCCGTAATGCAAATCCCCAATGTTCCTTTGCTTCTTCGAGTGCAGGAGAAACAGTATAATTATCATTTTCATCTATAGCCTTTTGTGTGTCATCTACAATAGTCTGACCTGACTTAGCTAGACCTTCTGCATCAAATGTATCTTGATTACTACTTATTCCTGCCAAATCTGTTTGAATCATATCCGATTGAGCCTGCATAACAGATATCCATTCAGCATCTTGATTAGTTGATGTGTCTGTAGTCGTTAAATTATTTTCATGAACCTGTGATGAATTTTCTATAGTTTGAGCAGAATTCCCTACACTCTGAGAATTAGTCTTCTCATTGCTAGATTCTGTACAACCAACTGCCATCACTACTGCAAGTAAAATAAGCAGAATTAAATGTTTATTTTTCAAGCAACCACCTCAAAATATCCAGTTAAACAATACAAATCAAAAGAAGTTATATTATAACCTTCTTATTTAGTATAATATGGAAACTGGAATTATGAAAGATGAATCGCCAGCATAGATCAAGAGGTTTAACTTTGAAACGTTCAGGTCTTGTTTTGTTCACAATTGGATTAATTCTTATCACATTCAGTAAATTTGATAAAAGAACAATTGAAAAGGGTACGCTAAACCTAAGTGATGACCTAGAAAAAAATGAGTTAATAACACCTGTTAGATCTGAATTGAGAATAAAGTTAAATGGAAAAAGGGAACAAAATGGTCGTCTTCTACTTTACAAAAACCTTATCGTTCAGACTGCATTCGGTCAAAGACTAAATGCTGTACCACCACAAGAGAGTTATAAAAAAGGGTAATGATAAGTTTGCATTTGACTTAGAAAGAGACACTCGTTATTATCTTGCTGTACGGATGGCTCTGTAGAAATCCTTAATTTAATCCATAATAATTGTATTACTTTTTTTATATTATAGACTATTAGTTTAACTTTTACTTCTTTTACTTGATTTCTAACCTTTCTTGCTCTTAATGTTTCTCCAAATTTTCTTTTTACAACAGATATTATTGTCTCTACTATATTCCTTCTATTGTATTTGATCTTATCAAAGTCTTTGTTTAATTGTTTTCTATATTTTCCGTTTATTCTCTTTCTTTTTCTTTCTCTCAAAGGTACTATTGAATCTGCTTTTATCTCTTCTCTTATTAGAGTATGAATTTCTTCGGAATCATATCCTTTATCCATCACATAACATTGAGACTTTCTTGACTTGTTTGATTGTCTTATCAGAGTCTTTGCATGCTTGACATCATGATCTGTTTTTTGGCTAATTTTCCATCCTAATATTACTTTTTTAATAGTGTCTACTGATATTGAAGTTTTAAGGAAGCTCCTTCGGAGCTTCCCTGTTCTCTTAGAATAATAATGACTTGCATAAGAACTCGTAAATCCTGTTGCATCAATTGCCGTAATGAGAACTTTTTCTCCATGTGAGTAAAATAGTTTTAGAGTTTTTGACAAAATTAGGTTAAACAATGAAGAGGGAATTCTGGACACAAACTTTTGAAGAGTAGTGTAATGAGGAACCTTATCAAGGTCAAGTTTTTCCTTTATACTGTTCATGAGGTCAACAAGTTCTACAAAGTCACGGTAGTCTGTACTTATATACTCCTTCAATAAAACAAGAACAAGAAGCTGATGTTGAGTATAAACACGTTTGGAATATTTGCAGGAGTAAAGGTTCAGTCTGGAAGACTGAACCGTTTTAAGACTGAGATCAATAAATTTAATATACTTATTTGATGACAATAGCAATTGCTCCTTTGTTTTTTGTGAGGACAAAAAATTAAGGAGCATTTTTACAATTTTATTTTTATAATTTTTGGGTAAAAACAGAATTTAGAGGATTTCTACAGAGCCGTACGGATTGAACCTTTTATACCTTTCACTATTGACTATAAGATTGTTGAATATAATTCTCATCAGGATCAGCTTTTTAACTTAGGGGTAGCTTTAACCGCTACAGGTTTAGGAATTGCTTTTTCATAATTAATAGGACTTACGCGGTTGAGATGAGAAATCAATTGCATTAAACTCCTAACTATATAAAACACTATATAAGTAACAACGCCGCATGTGCTTGATTTTTTACTTCAAGTGCGTAAGTCCTAATTAAAAATAGCTATTTAGACTATATAAAAAACCATCACAACAAATTTTATTCTCTTTCATATAATATTTGATGTTTAAGATATTCTTAAAATTTTATAGTCTTATTACTAACTTTCAATCCTTCGATATCAACATCTTCATAATTCTCTGAAATCCTTTTGTAAATTCTTCCAATTGATTTTTTGATCATCTGATAGTCTTTGTCATTGGGGAATATCCGGTGCATGAACTCATCAATCTTCTGAGCATCCACCTTGATTCCCTACATTCATAGATTGCCGCTATAGTTAGGTTTTCAACATCAATTTCAACAATTTATCATTCCTAAAAGAATTATACTCGCTCCTAACAATTCTTTCAATTTCTGTAATAATATTTGCAGGAAGCTCAAAACATTTTCAATCTATCGCAATAGAAATGTACGCCTTACTGTTTTAATTTTAGTTTTAGCTTTAGTTATAAGTTAATCTGAATTTTTATGCAGAAACGCACAATAAGCATTTATAGCATGCGAGTAATTTCTTCTTTTATTATCTAAGCTTCAATGCCTAAAAGCCAATTATCAATTAATGTCAAGAACGATCACTTCTGGTTATGTATACTTTCCATATTATTCTTATTTTTATTAAAATATAATAGGGGTGTGATGCCATTTACGGTATAACTATGATAAACGTGCTGCCAGGTTATGAAAAAGCGGCATACAGGGAACTGAAGAACATAGAAGGGATTAAGGACGTTTACCATGTCTTTGGTGAGTATGACTTTGTAGTAATTATAGATGTTGAAGATCTGTACACCCTTAACGATGTGGTAGATGTAATCAGGCAGAGTGAAATCGTAAAAGCCACCAAGACAATTATCGGGGCAGAACTTTAAACTTCCAGGATCGAAATCAACAGGATTCTATCACGAGACAAAATGAATGATTTATATTTTCTAGCAGGTGTGGACTACCCTGACTTTTTATGAAACATGGAAATCGTTAGAATTAGCTGCTTAAAGGTTTTAATTAAACCTGTTGAAATAAAAACGTAAATGAAAATTTTTCTGATTTTAAGCTCCTTTGTTGTATTATAAAGATATTTTTTTATATTGTGAAACTATTTTCCTGTGTTGTAATAATATTTTTCAGGCTGCGAACTATTTCTCATGTGTTGAAGGATGTTCTAAGAAAATAAGGCTAAAAATTGCTGCTGAAAGAAGCATAAATTCTTACTTTAATTCTTACTTCAGTTATTCGTAAAATAATATAAAGTTACATTAATTTCTCACCCAGAGGTAAAATTTCATGGAAGTCACCGTTGCAGAAGAACTTGCAAAGTATCAAAAGTCAATAAGTGTCGCAGAGTTTTTTGAGAAGAACAGGCAGATCCTGGGTTTTGACTCGGCGCCTCGAAGCCTTATAACGACCGTAAAAGAAGCTGTTGATAATGCCCTTGATGCCTGCGAAGAAGCAGGTATTTTGCCTGACATTCTTGTCCAGATCGAAAGAACCGGACAGGACTACGTAACTGTTATTGTAGAAGACAACGGACCCGGAATTGTAAAAGAACAAATTCCAAAAGTTTTCGCAAAGCTTCTCTACGGTTCCAGGTTCCATGCCCTCAAGCAGAGCCGGGGACAGCAGGGAATAGGGATTTCTGCAGCCGTACTTTATGCCCAGATGACTGCGGGCAGGCATACGAAAATCCTGTCCAAAACCGGCCCCAGTACCCCTGCCCATTATTACGAGCTTATGATCAATACCAGCACGAATGAGCCTGACATTCTGAAAGACGAGATCAGGGACTGGTTCCGCCCTCATGGGACCCAAATCGAGCTGGAAATGAAGGCCGCCTATGTAAAAGGAAGGAGGCAGTCAATTTACGAGTACCTCAAAGCTACTGCAATTGTGAATCCACATGCAAGAATTACCCTCATAGAGCCTGACGGTAACGAGGTGGTCTTTGAAAGAGCCACGGATAAGATGCCTGAGCCAGCCCAGGAAATCCTGCCCCATCCTGAAGGTATAGAGCTTGGCACTCTTATGAAAATGCTCCATTACACCGAGCGCCAGAAACTCGCCCCATTCCTCCGATACTCATTCTGTAAAATAGGCCTGTTGACTGCCGAAGAGATTTGCAAAGCTGCTGGGCTTGATCCCGAAGTCGACCCAAAAACCCTAGGACGCCATGAAGCAAGAAAGTTAATCGAAGCTTTTGAAAAGGTAAAGATCATGGCTCCTCCGACAGACTGCCTATCCCCGATCGGGGAAGATCTGATCTACAGAGGGCTTGAGAAAGAAACGAACGTGGATTTCATTGCCACAAGCACGCGGAAACCTGCAGTATATTCCGGAAACCCTTTTGTAGTTGAAGTCGGGCTTGCCTATGGGGGGAACCTTCCGAAAGAAGACAAGATCAGCATAATGCGTTTTGCTAACCGTGTGCCTCTGCTTTACCAGCAGGGAGGCTGCGTGATCACACATGCAGTAGAAGACATCAAATGGAAGCAGTACGGCTTAAACCAGCCGGGAGGGGGAATTCCTGTAGGTCCGGCTATCCTGCTTATTCATGTAGCATCTATTAACGTGCCTTTTACCTCAGAATCAAAGGATGCAATTGCCGATATCCCTGTAATTAAAGATGAGATTGACCTTGCAATCAAGGAGGTTGCACGAAAACTCAAGCATTATCTTAGTAAACAGAGCAACCTTAAGAAGCGCCGGGAGAAAGAGATTATCATTACAAAGGTACTCCCACAGATGGCTTCAAAGGTAGCAAATATCCTGGAAAAAGATGTCCCTGACATCAACCCTGTTGTTGCAAAGATTATGGGAAACCTGCTCGTACACAGAAAAGTTAAAATGAATGGGGATGGGTCCGCAGATGTCGTAATTAAGGTTAAGAATTTCGGAACTTCTTCATACGCGTTCAGAGTCCATGAGATGCTGCCATGGACAATCAGCAGGGCAAAGCCTGAGCCAAAGGTTGTGACCCTGGGCAACGATTATGATTACGTATGGGATATCTCGGCAGCAGCTGGATCTTCAAAGGTACTCAGCTACAGGATAGAAAGTACTACTGATAAAGAACTCGAAAAACTTCCCGACCTGATTGTGGAAGGGCTCGATGAAGAACTTGTAACCGGGGCAAAAGCCTTCAAGGGGGCATAAAATGGCTAGAGAAACAAATAACAAAATATCTCAGGGAGATGCCCTGGCGAGGAAAAAGCTGTTTGAGCTTGCAGAGAAGATTTACAACCAGTTTGAAAATGAGGTTGTCCCAAGCGTCAGCCTTCCAAGCCGGACAAAAACGAATATAGAATATTCCGATGAGAGTGATGTCTGGGTCTACGGGGACAGGGAAAGCGAAAGGAGCGCAAAAACCGTAAAAGGAGCATTCCAGCTCCTGAAAACCATTTACGCGACAGACTTCCTTATAAACGAACATCTCGCCCATAATCGCGGATCAACGCTTCGAGAACTCTACTATATTTCAGAGGGCTGGGGTGCTGCGAAGTTCAAAGAACAGGCTGAGAGCGACCGCCTGATCGAAGATCTTGAACTCCTTACCACTCTCCAGAGGGAATTTTTCCATATGCGCCCTGAGGAGGACGGGGCTACAATGTTCGGACCCATTGAAATTACCGAGCAGACAAAAAGGGGAGAACGGAATATTCACTGCCAGAAGGACGTGGGCGAAGGCGGATACCAGATTCCTTTCAATGTGGAAAACATTGAATTCAAAGACCACAATGCAAGCATGATTATTGCCATAGAAACCGGTGGTATGTACGCGCGTCTTATGGAAAACGGCTTTGATGAAGCTTACAATGCGATCCTTGTCCATTTAAAAGGGCAGCCTGCAAGGTCAACCCGCAGGATTATCAAACGTATGAACGAGGAGCTAGACCTCCCTGTAGCCGTTTTTACGGACGGCGACCCCTGGTCTTACAGGATCTATGCCTCGGTTGCCTACGGGGCTATAAAAAGTGCCCATCTCTCGGAATATATGGCAACCCCATCAGCCAAGTTCCTTGGTCTCCAGCCCTCGGATATAGTCGAATATGAACTCTCGACCGACAAGCTTACAGAACAGGACATAAGCGCACTGCGGAGTGAGCTCTCCGATCCCCGTTTCGAATCCGATTACTGGAAAGAACAGATTCAGCTCCAGCTCGATATAGGTAAAAAAGCTGAACAACAGGCTTTCGCAGGTAAAGGCCTCGATTTCGTAACCGAGGTTTATCTTCCGAACCGGTTAAAAGAACTGGGTATGCTTTAAAACCCGCACCCTACAAACCTTTTCACAAACACAAACTTTTTAAGAAAAGTTTGATCACAAGCCTTTTTAAAAAAGTCTTGAGCGAAAACCTTTTGAGAGAAGGTTCTATCGCAAACCTTTTCAGAAAAAGTTTGATCAAAAACCATGCTTTAACTAAAACAGCATGGTCGGCGTGGTCAAGCGGCTCAACGGTTTCAGCTCAACGGTCTCGAGTCAACGGCCCTGGTTAAATTTATATAGTTACATTCAAAATTATCGTCGGGGGTTTTGACTTAATGTAAACTGCGGGCGAATCCTTCTGGCTGACATAACTGAATATTAATAGCGCATCATGATGAACAGGATGTATTCCGAGCTGGTTTTTATTCGGGAATTACTTTTTAGGCTGTTAGAAAATATAGTGAAATCAAACGTGTAAAGCTTTGCTGAAGGATCGTATAAGTGCCGCGACTCCTGCCATGACTTGTTGTTAGAGAGATACTTTTGTGAGCGAAACAGAAAATATTTATTTAAACTAAAGACTTGCTAAAAAATTAGTATGAAAAGCACATATTCGGCTGCAAAATTATGCTAAAAATCACTTGTTTTAAAAGGATTGATACCAAGAAATCTTGTGCAATTTTCAGGGAATCTAAAGGCTTAAAATGTATGAGCGCATATTGAATCTGGTTCGTGGTAGAAAAGATAAGGATTAAATATAAAAATTGTTCAATAAAAATTGAAGACTTACAGACTTGGCACGATTCCTAAAGTCCTATTTTGATAAAAGTTTTCCCGCGAATTTTTAAAAAAATATTGAAATGATACATAGTTCAGATAACTTATCAGATTTTTATGGAGAATAAACCAAGATGAGTGATAAACAGGTTTACGATGCCTCGCGCATCCAGGTGCTGGAAGGCCTGGAAGCTGTCCGGAAACGGCCCAGCATGTACATAGGAAGCACGGATAGCCGCGGGCTCCACCACCTAGTCTATGAGGTAGTAGACAACAGTATTGATGAAGCTCTTGCAGGCTTCTGTACCAGGATAGATGTCACAATCAATCAGGACGGAAGTGTGACAGTCCTGGACGATGGGAGAGGTATCCCTATCGATCCCCATCCATTTTACAAGAAATCCGCACTTGAAGTCGTAATGACGATTCTGCATGCAGGAGGTAAATTCGACAAGAACACCTATAAAGTCTCAGGGGGACTGCATGGAGTAGGGGTTTCTGTTGTAAATGCACTTTCGGAATGGCTTGAAGTAGAGGTATCAAGAGAGGGCAAGAAGTATTTCCAGCGCTATTCCCGTGGAAAGCCCGAGACTGGCGTCCAGGAAATCGGAGCGTCCGAGACTACAGGCACAAAAACCACTTTTAAGCCGGATACAAAAATTTTCGAAACAACGGATTTCAATTACGATATACTCTCAAGCAGATTAAGGGAACTTGCTTTCCTGAATAGGGGCCTTACTATCAGCCTCACGGATTTAAGAACCCCCGATGGGCAGGCTGATACTTTCACTTATAACGGCGGAATAGTAGAATTCGTTGAGTACCTGAACAAGAAAAAACAGCCTCTCCATGACAAACCAATCTATTTCGAACGGCAGAGAGACGATATGGTAGTCGAAATTGCAATGCAGTACACAAACAGCTATGCTGAGAATGTGTACTCCTTTGCAAACAACATCAATACTCATGAAGGCGGAACCCACATTATTGGTTTCAAGACCGCCCTGACACGGGTTGCAAACGATTACGTCAAAGCCAACAAGCTCTCAAAAGAGGATATAAAACTTACAGGCGACGATGTGAGGGAAGGACTGACTGCAATCATCAGTGTCAAACTCCTGGAACCCCAGTTCGATGGGCAGACCAAGACAAAGCTAGGAAATAGCGATGTCAAAGGCATAGTAGACTCCCTTGTAACTGATGGGCTTGCCGAGTACTTTGAGGAGAATCCAAAGGTTGCAAATGTTATCCTTGAGAAAGCACTCCTTGCTCAGAAAGCCAGGGAAGCTGCAAAAAAAGCAAGAGAACTGACCCGAAGAAAGAGTGCTCTTGAAGTCAGTACCCTTCCGGGAAAACTTGCGGACTGTTCGGATAAAAATCCCGCAGTCTGTGAAATCTATATTGTGGAAGGAGATTCAGCAGGCGGCTCGGCAAAGCAGGGCAGAGACAGGAGTTTCCAGGCAATTCTTCCTCTGCGGGGAAAGATCCTGAATGTGGAAAAAGCCAGGCTTGCAAAGATCCTGAAAAACAACGAGGTTGTTTCCCTGATTACAGCCATAGGCACAGGCGTCAGTGAGGACTTTGATCTTGATAGTGCACGTTACCACAAGATAATCATCATGACCGATGCCGATGTTGACGGAGCGCATATAAGGACCCTTCTCTTGACACTGTTCTTCCGGTACATGCGGCCTTTAATCGATGCCGGATACGTGTACATAGCCCAGCCTCCTCTTTACCGCATAAAGAAGGGAAAGGCAGAATACTACGTGTACTCAGACCGGGAACTGGATGAAAAGAAGAAAGAACTTGGGGAAAAAGGACTTACTATCCAGCGCTACAAGGGTCTTGGAGAAATGAACCCTGAACAGCTCTGGGAAACCACAATGAATCCTGAAAGCCGAACCCTTTTACAGGTAACCCTGGATGATGCAATCCGGGCTGATGAGATCTTCCGGATCCTTATGGGAGATGAAGTGGAGCCACGTCGGAACTTCATAGAAACGCATGCAAAAGAAGTTGTGGATCTGGATATCTGAGGTGGCTAAAAATGGCAAATGACCAAAAAGAGAACAAATCGGAATCTAAATCGGAATCTGAAATGAAAAAGTTTTATCAATCTACGCTTATCCCTGATGAGCAGGACGAAGAGCCGGAAGCAGAAGAACAGGAAACTGCACCCTACTCCATACCAGAGGAGCTGGATGAGAACGCTGAAATAACTCTACCAGACCCTGTACCTGAGGAGCCGAAAAACGGAGAGCCTGAGGACGAGGAGCCTGAACCCGAAAGGGTGGGAGTTACTTCCATCCTTATTGATGACGAGATGAAGCGCTCTTATATTAATTATGCGATGAGTGTCATTGTCGGAAGAGCTCTTCCCGATGCCCGCGACGGTTTAAAACCTGTCCATCGCAGGATTCTTTTTGCCATGAAGGAAGCAGGAATCACATACGACAAGCCATATAAAAAATCTGCCCGTGTGGTGGGAGACGTGCTTGGTAAATACCACCCGCACGGAGATTCTGCGGTTTATGACAGCATCGTGCGTATGGTTCAGGATTTCTCCCTCCGCTATCCTTTAATTGATGGGCAGGGAAACTTCGGGTCAATAGATGGTGATTCCGCTGCTGCCATGCGTTACACCGAAATCCGTATGGACAAGATAGCAGAGGAAATGCTGGCTGACATCGACAAAAAGACCGTACCTTTCAGACCCAATTATGATGGGTCACTGGAAGAGCCCGAAGTCCTTCCTGCAAAGCTTCCGAATCTCCTTATTAATGGATCCACGGGTATCGCAGTCGGGATGGCGACGAATATGGCTCCCCACAATTTAGGAGAGGTAATTGACGGAGCCCTGATGCTTATCGAAAACCCAGCCGCCACTGTTCCTGAACTCATGACTGTGGTCAAAGGGCCGGATTTCCCAACAGGGGCTAATATTATCGGGACCGCAGGCATAAAATCGGCATATATGACAGGGCGTGGCACTGTAAAGGTTCGGGCAGTTGCCGATATTCAGGAGTTAAAGAAAGACAGGCAGCAGATTATCGTAACCGAAATTCCCTACCAGGTAAACAAAGCCAAGATGATTGAAAACATTGCCCAGTTAGTTCGGGAAAAAACAATCGTTGGAATTTCAGACCTTCGGGACGAGTCTGATAGGGAAGGAATCAGGGTTGTTATCGAACTTTCCCGGGGCACGAATCCTAAAGTCGTTTTAAACCAGCTCTATAAACACACACAAATGGAAACCACTTTTGGGATAATTAACCTGGCTCTTGTTGATGGAAAGCCAAAGGAGTTGAACCTGAAAGAACTTCTTGAAATCTACCTGGAATACAGGATGGAGATTATCCAGAAGCGGACGCTTTATGACCTCAGAAAGAGCGAGGAGCGAGCCCATATCCTTGAAGGGCTGAAAATTGCCCTGGATAACATAGACGCCGTTGTTGCTCTTATAAAGGGCTCGGCAAACGCGGATGAAGCAAAGCGAGGTTTGATGGAGAATTTCGCCCTTGATGAGATACAGTCAAAAGCTATCCTTGATATGCGGTTACAGCGCCTGACAGGGCTTGAGACTCAAAAGGTCATTGAGGAACTTGAGAGCCTTAAGAAGCTGATTGGTGAACTGGAGAAAATTATTGAAAGAGATGAACTCAAGTACGAGATAATCAGGAATGAACTCCTGGAGCTAAGGGAAAAATATAGCGACGCCCGCAGGACAAAAATCGTACCTGCAACTGCTGAGGTCAGGGAAGAGGATCTCATTCATGAAGAAGAAGTTGTGGTCACGATTACGAACGGAGGCTATATAAAACGCCTGCCTCTCAGCACTTATACGATGCAGCGCCGTGGAGGGCGGGGTATAATCGGCATGGAGATGAAGGAAGAAGATTTTGTGGAAAATCTTTTCATTGCTTCAACCCACGATTATATCCTGTTCTTTACAAACCTGGGAAGGATCTACTGGCAGAAAGTCTATGAGATCCCGGAAGGTTCCCGCCAGTCCAGAGGCAAAGCCATAGTAAACCTCCTTGAACTCCAGGAAGGCGAAATGATCAATGCCATGATCCCGGTTAAGGAGTTTGACGAAAACCATTTCCTGCTTATGGCAACACGGGCAGGCATTATTAAAAAGACGTCTCTCTCCGAGTTCAGGAACCCGAGAAAAGCAGGCATAATCGCAGTCACCCTTGATGAAGGCGATGAGCTTGTGAAGGTTCTGCTGACCGACGGGAAAAAGGAAGTGGTCATGGTATCCAGAAAAGGCAAAGCCATCCGCTTCTCGGAAGAAGA